>JBEKTJ010000051.1:0-68304 GCA_049516155.1 Bryobacteraceae bacterium | reverse complement strand
TAAACTACCTTGGCCGACATGTGGTCGCCCGGCTTAATCGTCAGGCTGGTGATTTCGTACGACGGATTCGGGTAAAACTCATACCAAGCGTAATAGCTGGGGGTCTTCCCGTCGCAATCGGAATCCGTGCCAGTCTGCTCCACGGTGCTGGAAGAATACCCATCCAGGCCCACCCAGAAAGCCGCGTATTGATCCCCGGATTTGCAGGTCGCCGTGGGCACAATCCAGGAGGCCTCGGCAGAAGTGAAGGAGGTCCCCAGCACTGCGTAACCGCTCCAGTTTGTGCTGGTGCTGGTCCCGTCTCCATGCTCCACGCGGTCCTTGATCGGCCGGTGCTGGCGCGGCGCGATTACTTCCATCGAAGTCGGCGCGACCGAAACCTGTGCGAATGCAGGCAAGATGGCCACCGCTCCTAAAATTCCAAGTCGTTTTGTCAAATGCGTTTCCTCCAGTTGCTGAAAGTATGGATACCGGCGTCCGCGGCCCGGTAGATTCGGTGCGCAACCGAGCCGCGGCCATCCGGGAGGGAAGCTACTGAGAGGCCCAGGTAACGGAGAAGCTCGAGCCGTCGCTAGATAGCGCCGATGGCACGGCTTCTTTTGTGCCGCCGCTAGTCGCCATCGTGATTTCTTCGATGCTCGAAAACTTTCCGATGACGCCGCTGGTGGTGCTGTCGATGGCGTAACCAGTATGCGCGATACCCGTGCTGTCGTCGCCGAAAAGCACAGTGCCGAAATCGGCCAGCGGCAAGATGCCGCCGCGGGCGGTGCAGCAGGGCGCTTCGGCAATCCATTCGGCCGACGAGCGCTCCGCGCCCGACACCGTCGAGCTCTTACGGAAGGATTTGCCGGTGGTTTCGTCCGTGATTGTGATAGTGAATTCCGTTCCGCTATAAACCACGCTTGCGGCTATATGGTCGCCGGGCTTGATCGTCAGGCTGGAGATTTCGAAGGACGGATTCGGGTAAAACTCATACCAGGCGTAATAGCTCGGTGTTTTCCCATCGCAGTCGGAGTCCGTACCGGTCTGCTCCACGGTTTCGGACGTGTATCCATCAATCCCTACCCAGAACGCGGCGTACTGGTCGCCCGAACTGCAAGTAGACGCCGGCACGATCCAGGAAGCATAGGCCGTGGTGAAGGAGGTTCCCAGCACCGCGTATCCGCTCCAGTTCGTGCTCGTACTGGTACTATCTCCGTTCTCCACGCGATCTTTGATCGGATGGTGCTGACGGGGTGACAGTCTTTCCATGGAAGTCGGCATAACCTGCGAGAATGCGGGTAATATGGCGATCGCTCCCAAGACTACAAATCGTTTGGTTATCATGCGTTTCCTCTTGTGTCCTCTGATTGCAACTGTATTTGTCGCGGGAGGGCCCGCGGACAATCCTGACCAGTATACACCACCTCTGCGTCGTGCTGAGGTGCGTGCAGGCGCGCCGCGATTTAAATTAACATTGGCGATCATGGGTAATCATGCCGGAAGATAACCTGCCAAACCCAGCTCCGCTGGGTCCCGCGCTACGCCAGCGTGTGAAAGGATGGTGGCGGCAGGGAACGGATTGGTGCGCGCGGCAATGGAGGCAAATCCGTCCAGGCCCGGAGGCGCGCCGCGGGGCGATATACGGGACCCTGGCTGCGGCTGCGGCATCTGCGGTCGTCGCGGCGCTTTACGCCCATACCGGATTCGGCTACCCGTTCGATTTCGCGCTGGCCATCGTATTTGCCGCGCTGCTCATCCCTCTCATCGGCCTGGCGGTGGCTTTGCTGCTGACCATCGCGCGCAGGCTGCCCCGCATGGCCACGGGCCTGATTCTGGGATCGTGCGTCATCGTCATGCTGGCGTGGATGCCGCCGCAATTGGGGATTCCAATGGCGATCGCGATCGGGCTGGTGGAGGGCGTCCTGGGCGCCACGATCGCCACCTTCGTGGCGGGCCGTTTCGGCGCGGCGGCGCTGGGCAAGAAGATAGTTACCGTCTCGTTGTGCCTCCTCGCAATCGCCGCTAATATCTGGCTCGTATGGCTGTTCGTACACCAGGGTTCCATGGAGGGGGTCACCACCTGGAAGCCGCCGGCGGGCTCCATGCCCGCCAGGCTGGATCTGGCGAATCCCGCGGACCGGGGTCCTTACCGCGTGAACGAGTTGTTCTGCGGTGTGGGCAACGATATTCGGCGTCCGGAATACGGCGCATCGGTCGCCATCAAAACGCACACCGTGGACGCGTCGGAATTCTTCAAGGACTTTACCGGCTGGAAACGATGGGCGCGCAAGAAGTATTGGGGATTCGATCTGGACAAATTGCCGCTGAACGCGCGCGTGTGGTATCCGGAAGGCGCCGGACCCTTTCCGCTGGCGCTGATCGTACACGGCAACCACGGCATGGCGGAATTTTCCGATCCTGGATACGCATATCTGGGTGAATTGCTGGCCAGCCGCGGCTTTATCCTGGCGTCCATCGACGAAAACTTCCTGAATAGCGGCCTGTTTCACGACCCACCCAAACAGCAGCAAGTGCGCGGCTGGATGCTGCTCGAGCACTTGAAGCTGTGGCGGGAATGGAACCAAGCGGCAGGCAATCCGTTTCACGGCAAAGTGGATATGGCGAACATCGCGTTGATGGGCCACTCGCGCGGCGGCGAGGCGGCGGCCACCGCGGCGCTGTTCAACCGCATGCGTTATTACCCAGACAATGCGAACGTCCACTTCGATTACGGCTTCGCAATTCAGGCGGTGGTGGCGATCGCGCCGGCAGAAGGCCAGTACAAGCCCGCCGGACAATATCGCCGGCTGCAGGACGTGAGCTACCTGACCCTGCAAGGCGCCAACGACGCGGATGTATCGTCGTTCATGGGCAGTCTGCAATGGGACCATTTGCGATACAGCGGGCCGGGCCCCTGGTTCAAGGCGGAGATCTACGCGTATCGCGCGAATCACGGGCAATTCAACACGGTCTGGGGCCGCACGGATGCGGGCGAGCCGTTGAGCTGGTTCCTGAACCTGAAGCCTTTGATGCCGGGCGCCGAGCAGCGGCGCATCGCCAAGACCTACATCGCGGCGTTCTTGGAAGCTGCGCTGAAAGGGCGGCGCGAGTATCTGCCGCTGTTCCAGGATTGGCGGGTGGGGCGCGCGTGGCTGCCGGACACGATTTACGCCAATCGATTCCAGGATGCGTCGTATGTGCCGCTGGCCTCCTTTCAGGAGGATGCGGATATCACCACGGCCACCGCACCGGACGGGCGCATCGCGGGCGAGAGGTTGTCCATCTGGCGCGAGGGGCGCATTCCCTGGCGGGGCGGGGACCGCGACTATAACGGCGTGTTTCTGGGATGGAACCGGGCCAAAGGCGCGCCCGCGGCGGAGTACAGCATCACGCTCCCCGAAGGCGCGGCCGCCAGGTGGGGACTGGGCAAGACATCGATCATCGACTTATCGATGGCGGCGCTGGATGAAGATGCCCCTTTACCGGGCAAGAAGCCGGGCAAAGAGAAGGACGAAGAGGCTCAAGACACCTCTGGAGAAAAAGGCCGCGAATCGCCGGACTTCACCATCGAATTGACCACCAGCGATGGGGTAACGGCTATCGCGCCGGTGAGCCGCTTCGCGGCCATTCCGCCGCCGCTGAAAGAGAAGTTCACCAAGCTGGCAGCGATGGACAATTGGGCGTATGAGAAGGACTGGGAGCCGGTGCTGCAAACCGTGCGCGTACCGCTGGCGGCGTTTCACGCGGCGGGCGCCAAACCGTTTGACCCGGCCAAGCTGAGTATGGTGAGGTTGAAGTTCGATCGGACCGCCATGAGCGTGATTTGCATCAGCGGTATAGGCTTTGCAAAGGAGCGGCAATGAGAGCATACGCGATTGCTTTGATATTGGCGGCGGGAGTGCTGCCGGCGGGGCCGCCCGCTTCGCCGGCTGGCTTCGGGCATTGGACCGGCGGCGAGCTGCGGGATTTTGAAAAGAAGCTGGGACCCAAGATTAGCGCGCAAAAGATAGCTACGCAGCCGTTGGCGGGCTATGGCAACCATAGCTTCCTGGTGGCGCATCGCGAGGGCAGCGGCGAGGCCGAGCTGCACGAAACACAGAACGACGTGATGGTAGTGGAGAGCGGCGAGGCTACGCTGGTAGTGGGCGGCACGGTGGTGGATCCGAGGGCCACTGCGCCGCACGAAATCCGCGGGCCGTCCATCCGGGGCGGCGATAGAGTGGCGCTGGCAGCCGGAGACGTGGTGCATATTCCCGTCAAGATGCCGCACCAGATGCTGGTCGCGCCCGGCCAACAGATCACGTACTTCGTAGTGAAGATCGACGCGCGGTAGGGCGCTCTACGCGCCAACATCGACGAAGAGCGTCGATGTTACGAGGGGGCGACGGGGCGACGCGGCGATCCTCGTGTGCGGGATGGGGCAGCTTGATGTATGATTCACGTCGCGAATGGCCGCGTCGAGGGCGCCTTGTTGTGCGATCCCGCGAGGTATGTACACGACTCTATTATCAGTCAGATTACGATTTCGAACAGGACTCAGACAAGCGCGGTCTCGGGCAAAATGCGTTCACACGAGTGAGGACGCGGCACGCTGAGAGCGTGCGCCACATATTAAGCTGGAGTTGTGGTAGTTGCCGGACGCCAGAAGTCGATCGCATTCTTCATTGCGCTGGGCGCCGGCCTGATCTGTGTCATCATCCTGCTATATGTCGGCTGGGTGCTGCTGAACTGGCGTCACGGTATCCTGCTGGTATTGGGCGCGCTGCTGATGACGGCCATTGTCAGCGGCGTGGTGCTCAACACCATCTTCCTGGTGCACGAAATCCGGCGCAACGCCCAGCACGATGCCTTCATCAACGCCGTCACGCACGAGCTGAAGACCCCCATCGCTTCCATCCGGCTGTATCTGGAAACGCTGCAGACACGCGCGGTGGACGAAGCCAAGCGGCAGGAATTCTATGGCATCATGGTGGACGATAGCGAGCGGCTGCTAGGGACCATCGAGCAGGTGCTGCGCACGGGGCGGATCGGCGCGTCCAGCCGGCGGCTGAACCTCTCGCGCATCGATCTGGGCGGCGTAATCGAGCAGTGCGTGCAGCGAGTCCGGGCGCTGCACAAAGTTTCACCGGACGGCCTGCGCTACCGGCCTGGTCCGCCGTTCACCATCGTGGGAGATGCGGACGAAGTGCAGGCGGCGGTTTCGAACCTCATCGACAATGCGGTCAAGTATTCGGGAAGCGACGTTCAGGTCACGGTGGAAACCGCCAGGGTCGACGGAAAGTATGTCGCGTTGCGCGTAATCGACCACGGGCCGGGTATCGAAAAGACCGAGTTGAAGCGCATCTTCAGGCGCTTTTACCGCGTGCCCGGGGCGCTGGCGACGCGCGTGAAGGGGACCGGCTTGGGTCTCTATATCGTGCGTTCGGTGGCCAAACGGCACGGCGGGCGGGTCTGGGCCGAGAGTGAAGGTCCGGGGCGCGGGTCCACATTCGTTTTGCAGCTTCCTATTGTAAAATGAGCCGGATTCTGGTAGTGGAAGACGAGCAACACCTGGCCGAAGGACTGCGTTTCAATTTGGAAGCGGAGGGCTATCAGGTCCAAGTGGTGGACACCGGGGAAGCCGCACTAGAGGTGTTGCGGCCCGCATCGCCGCCGTTCGATGTGGTGATCCTGGACGTGATGCTGCCGGGCATAGACGGCTTCGCGGTCATGTCCGAGATGCGGCATGGCGGGCAGTTCGTTCCTACGCTGATGTTGACCGCGCGCGGCCATCCGGACGATGTTTTGCGGGGCTTCGCGGCGGGCGCGGACGATTACCTGGCCAAGCCTTTCGAACTAGCCATTCTGATTGCCCGCATCAGCGGTCTGCTACGGCGCCGCGAGTGGTTACGTGCGTCGATCCATCCAGTGGCGGAGCCACTGGCCGGGGCGCCGGCGGAGACGGATGAGACGTTCGCCTTCGGCGACAAGTCGATGTACTTCGACCGGCTGGAGTTGCACGTGCGCAACCAGGTGTTTCCACTCACCCTGATGGAGGCCAACGTTTTGCGGTACCTGATCCGTCACGAGGGCAAAACCGTCTCGCGAAAGGCCATGCTGGAAGAGGTGTGGGGCTTGCATGAGGACACGGATACGCGGGCCATCGATAATTTCATCGTGCGGCTGAGGCGCTATATCGAAGACGACCCCACGCATCCGAGGCACCTGCTGACGGTGCGCGGAGTCGGATACCGTTTTGTGGCGGAATCTCAGGCGTGAGATTCGGCGCCGCCGTGACGCGCCGGCAATTTGGCCTGCCGCCGGAAGTCGGACCTGGCGGTCCGGAAGCTGCTTCGCTCGAACCTGACTGCGGCGCGACCCTCCTCGGCGCGTATGATCGGGCCTGCCGCGATCAGGTTCAAGTGCACCTTTTCGTGCAGCAGGACGGGCCATCCGATGCATAATTCGACCGGCTCTCCGCGCCTGACGGGCTGGCCGACAGTGAAGAGCGCGCCACCGCTGCCTATGTTTACAATCTGGCCCCATCCACAGCTATTGGCCAGACTGTAGCGCACCGGCAGCGCCATCGGGAAGCGCACGTTTCGGCGGCGCTCGCTCTTGGGCTTGACCAAGGAAATCCGACTCGCCGATATGGAGGATGCAGCCACGGTGGACAATGTGCAAGCGGAGGCCCACTGTACGGAGGCACTCGTGCGATGGGGGGAACCTTGCGATCCGGACGGGTCCCTGCGGTAACCGCCCCTGAAGCGATTATCATTAAGGATTGTGCTACGAGTGGGGCTCACGGGCGGGCTGGCATGCGGCAAGAGCTTCGTGGGCGGGGTCCTAGAGCAGTTGGGCTGCCATTTGCTGCAGGCCGATCAACTAGGGCATGCGGTTCTGCTGCCAGACGGTGAGGCCTACGCGCCCGTCGTGCATGAATTTGGCACTGGCGTCCTAGGTGAGGACGGCACTATCGACCGGCGCGCTTTGGCGGCCCAGGTGTTCGACGATCCCGCCCGGCTGGCGCTGCTCAACAGCTTGGTGCATCCGCCGGTCCTTCGGCGGGAACAGGAATGGCTAGCGCGGGTAGCCGCCGACGATCCCCATGGCGTCGCAGTAGTGGAGGCGGCCATCCTGATCGAGACCGGCAGCTACCGACGGTTCGATAAGCTGATCGTAGTGACATGCGATGTGGAACAGCAGGTGCAGCGTTCTATGAAGCGCGACGGCACGGGGCGCGAGGAAGTATTGGCTCGCCTCAGCCGCCAGATGCCGCTCGCGGAAAAACTCAAGTACGCGGATTTCGTCGTAGATGCTGCAGGCACAAAAGAGGAAACCGTGCGCCAAACGCGCGCGGTCTATGAATCGTTGCGGAGAATAGAACAACTATGAATATGCGCCCTTTCATTTGGGCCGTCGCGCTGGTGGGCGGCTTCTGGTATGCGACTTCGGTGGCAAATTGGAATCCAGGCCGGCTGTGGCAGCCGGTCCGGCAAGCTGGGCGGCTGTGGATGGCGCCCAGCGCGGCGCACTCGGCGGGTTTCAGCGCGGACGAGAACAACAACATCGAGATTTACAAGCTGGCCCGTCCGGCGGCGGCCAACATCACCAGCATCGTTTACCGCGAGGATTTCTTCTTCCAGGTCTATCCCCAGGAAGGCACCGGTTCGGGTTTTGTGGTCAAGCCGGACGGACTGATTCTGACTAACAACCATGTCGTCTCCGGCAGCCAGCAGTTGACCGTGACGCTGGCCGGCGACAAGAAGCAATACAAGGCCAGGGTGCTCGGGACGGATCCGCGCAACGATTTGGCACTGGTAAAAATACAAGCCGACCACGCATTGCCGTTCCTGCGGCTGGGCGATTCCGACGGCCTGCAGGTGGGTCAGAAGGTGCTGGCCATCGGCAATCCATTTGGATTTGGGGGCACGTTGACCACTGGAGTTGTCAGTTCTCTGGGGCGCACCTTGCAACCGCAAGAAGGGCACCGGCTGGAAGACATGATCCAAACAGACGCGGCCATCAATCCGGGCAACAGCGGCGGGCCATTGCTCGATTCGCATGGCTCGGTGATCGGCATCAACACGGCAATCTACGGTCCGCAGGGAAATATTGGTATTGGCTTCGCGCTGCCCATCAACCGCGCCAAAGCGATGCTCGACGAGTTCCAGGCGAAGGGCCGGGTGACCCGGCCGTACCTGGGGATTCAGACCATGTACATCTCGGGCGATGCGGCCGACGATCTGGGATTGCCGAACGAGGGTGGCCTGCTGATCCAGGGCATCGAAGCAGGATCGCCGGCCGCCGAGGCTGGTTTGCGCGGTCCCACACGAAATGCCAGAGCGGGAGTCTACCAGATCGGTATCGGCGGCGATTTTATTATCGCGGTGGAAGGTAATCCGGTAGACGCCAAGGACACGCTACAGCGCGCCTTGAACCGGAAGCGGGTGGGGGATGCGCTGGAACTCACCGTCTACCGGAACGGGCGCGCGCAACGTGTACGTGTGAAGGTGGGAGACGCTCCGCAGACGCTATAATCCAAGTTCTCAGGGGCATCTGGGGCGTGATGTTCGGCGGACGGATGTGTGCGCTACCCGACATTGCGCCATGCGGCAAATGCGGGTCGAATTGATGGATGGGGCAAAGTCACAGAGAGCCGGGAAGGCAGACGAAGTCGCCTGCCTCAAGTGTCGACCCGGCGGCGACCTCACCCGATGGTGGTGGCGCCGATGGACTTTGGAGTGGATTTATTTTTGCTGCCCGGCGGGCGGCCGCGGCGCTTGGCTGTAATCTCGGCCATCCAGGATGGCGGCCGGCCGCGCCTTCGGCCGCGGCCCCTGGCTAGCCGTTCCAGGCTTAGAATTGCTTCTTCGATTTGCTCTCGTTCTTGACGTAACTCAACAAGAATTTTGGCGACGTCCATTCAGTTCCCCCCTGAACTCAGTGACTCGAATAATCTCGCTGCCCGCGAGCGGAACAGATCCGCATCGTTGGCTTCACATCTTTTGTAACGTAATGTGTGAAGAATATCAAGTAGCCATTTTAATCTTTTTCCGGACTAAAGAAAGCGACAAAAGTTTTAGGACCAATAGGACCAACGGATGCCTCAAGACTCAGTTCCGCCTCCAATAAAAATAGAACGGCAATCCGAGAAAAATAATACCTAATCCAAGTAGAGACTCCCGCGGAGAGTCGACAAGCGTCGAAAGTACTAGTAAGACGGCAACGAGCACAAACAGTACCGGAAGTACGGGATAAGCCACGGTCTTGTAAGGTCGCGGCAAATCGGGTCTCTTTCGCCGCAGTACGACGACTGCCGCGGTTGTCATGCCGTATAGAATCCAGCTCGCAAAAATGACATAGGTATAGAGTTGCTCATAACGTCCGGACAGGACCAGCAGCGCGGCCCACGCGCTGAGTGCCAATATGGAAACTCCCGGCGTATGATATGCGGCATTGACATTGGCCACAGGCGCAAAGAACAGACCGTCCCGCGCCATGGCGTAAGGCACCCGCGCGCCGGAAAGGATGGAGCCATTCAAGGCCGCGAAGATGCTGATCATGGCTGCAATAGAGACTGCGTGCGCTCCCCAGTTGCCCGCCACCCGCCGCATCATTTCCGCCGCGACGCGTTCGCTCGCGCCTACCTGTTGCGCGGAAAGCACGTGGAAATAGGCGGCATTGGCTGCCAGATAGATGGCGATCACCGCGAGCGTGCCGCCAATGAGCGCCAGGGGCAGATTGCGTTGCGGACGGCGGATCTCGGAAGCCACCATGCTGACATTATTCCATCCATCGTAGGCCCACAACGCCGCTACCAGCGCGGCGAAAAAGCCGGCGACCGTGAGCGGCTGCGAGACAGACGCAGGCGCGGCTGCGTGCGCCTTTCCGAAAGCCAGACCAGCCACTACGATAAAGGAGATCAACAACACCTTTATAATTGTCACTGTGATCTGCACTTCTCCCCCAATCTTGACCCCGAAATAATTGACACCGGCGAGAAGCAAAATCAAAGTCATGGCCAGGAGTTGTCCATAGCGCAAATCGAGCGGTGCGCCGTGTGCCCCAAGCGGCAGAGGCACGGTGTAGAAGACGCCATCGAGAGCGGGAAAGAAATTCGTCAGGTAGTAGAAGAACGCAGTGGCCAGGGTAGCGATAGAGCCGCTCTTAGCCACCCACATTTGGGTCCAACCGTACAAAAAGCCCCAAAGCGGGCCGTAAGCTTCCCTAAGGTACACATACTCGCCTCCGGCTTCGGGCATCGCGGCGGCCAGTTCGGCATAACTTAACGCGCCGCAGAGAGACAGCAGCCCTCCAAAGACCCAGACGGCAAGAACCATTGAGGGCGTACCCACCCGCAGTACCATGGCGCGGGGCACCAGGAAAATGCCGCTTCCAATCACCGTTCCGACTACGATGGAAATGGCGCCCCATACTCCGAGATCCCTCCGGAGTTCTATTACTTTCGATTCATTCATGGTGAGGCCTCGGAGTACCGGACTGGAAGAATGAAGCCGTATATCCGGCGGCGAAAGTGACTGTAGAACCGATCAGCACCCACCAAGTCCAAGCGATTGGCGTGGCAAAGCGCACGTACACGACCGCGGCAAGTCCCCCCAGGACGCCCGCCATGGCGGCCCACTCGCGCACGCGCCGCGTGAGCACGCCCAGCAGAAACACGCCTAGCAACAGACCCAGCGTCACCGACGCAATGGAGAGGCCCGACTCCAACACAGATCCCCAGCGATGCGCAATCATTCCGATGGCTACTAGGACGGCGCCCCATACCACGGTCATGTTACGCGCCAGTCTGAGCGAGGATCCCGGTGCGGCGCGCATCAGGGGTGCGAAATCGATCACCGTGGTGGAAGCCAAAGAATTCAGCGCCGCGCTCAGGTTGGCCATCGCGGCGGCCAGGATCGCGGCGGTCACCAAACCGGCCACGCCCACCGGCAGATGGCGCCATACGAACTCAGGGTAGATGCGATCCAACTCGCGCGGAGCAACCAGATGGGCCTCCCGGTAGTAGACGAACAGCGCTATGCCGATCGCCAGAAACAGGCTGAACTGGAAAAAAATGACCAACCAGCTCGAGAGCAGCGCCCGCCGGCTTTCCCGCTCGTTGCGCGCGCTCAAGAGGCGCTGCACCATAAGCTGATCGGCGCCATGGCTGGCAAGGGTAAGAAAGCCGCCACCCAGCAAGCCGGCCCAGAACGAATACCTTTGGGACAGGAACTGCATCGTGGGCGAGAACCTGAAATCGAAGACCTGTAGTTTGCCGGCCGCGCCGGCCACCGTGGCCACGTGCGTCCAGCCGCCTGGGATCTTAGCCAGGATCACGCCTAGGCTGACGGCTGCCCCGATTACATACAAGGCCATTTGCGCTACGTCGGTCCAAATCACGGCGGTCATGCCGCCTTCGAATGTATAAAACAGCGTCAAACCGACGATCAGCAGGATGGAGACGGCTTCGCCGGTCCCCAGCACGATCGAGACGACCAGCGAAATGGCGAATACGCGCACGCCTTCCGCTAACGCGCGGGTCACCAGGAAGATTGCCGCGGTCAGGCGGCGGATGCGTTCGCCGAAACGGCGCCGCATCAATGCGTAAGCGGTAAACATTTCGCCGCGAAAATACTGGGGCAAAAACAGCAGCGCGACGGCTATACGGCCCAGCAGATATCCGAAGACTATCTGCAGGAAACCGAGATTGCCGGCGAAGGAAAGGCCTGGTGTGCCTACTATCGTGAGTGTGCTGGTTTCCGCGGAAACGATCGAGAGAGCAATGGCCCACCAGGGCGCGCGACGTCCGCCCAGAAAATAATCGCCAAGACTCGACTGGCCTCTTCGGAAGCGCGCCCCGAACCAGGTGATGGCGATCAGATACGCGAGGATGACCGCCAAATCCAGGAAGCGCATAGAATGGCGCATTTTATCACAGCCGGAATCTTTCCGGCGCCCAAATGCTTGCATTGTCGCCGCTGAGCGGCGCACGATCTGTTATGATTTTGAATTCGGAACTCAGTGGCTGCGTATAGCGTCGAATATGTTGCGCCGCGCATGTCGTTCAGTTATACTCCGCAAATACCCGCTGATGAACGCAACAGCGCGGAGGCGACCGGCTCGGCGCACGAAGACGGCTCAGTAGCCCACCAGATCGAACTTTTTAGGGATACCGGCAGGAGGCAGCAAGTGCAGCATTTTTTACGAAGGCTAACGGGGATTACAGTTATCGCGATAGCGGGCGTGACGCTCGGCTTGGCACAGAACAGCCAACCGGCGCAGAGCGGCCAGGCCGCGCCGGCGGCGCCAGCGGCGCCGGCCGAAAAAAAACCGCAATATAAAGATCAACAGGAATACACGCTCTACGACTCCGTTACCAAGGAGGCCGACCCAAACAAGAAGCTGGCATTGCTGAGCACGTGGAAGGATAAATATTCGGACTCCGACTTCAAGCTGGCGCGGGCTCTGCTGTTTTTGGACACCTACCAGAAATTAGGCCAGTACGCCAAAATGATCGATGCATCCAAGGATGTACTGGCGATCGATCCCAAGGAACTCCACGCATTGTATTGGATCACCCTGCTGACGCCGCAGTTGAGTCTGAATTCGCAGGATGGCCTGGACACCGGCGAGAAGGCAGCCAACGGACTGCTGAACGCGGAGGCCCCAGCCGGCACCAAGCCCGAGGATTGGACAAAGGCCAAGAAGACCACGGACGCCATCGCTTACAAGACTCTGGGTTGGATCGCCTGGCAGCGCAAGACCTACGACGTGGCCGAAAAGAATTTCGTCCAGAGCCTGCAAATGGAGCCGGCCTCGGGTGAAGTCGACTACTGGTTGGGGACTGTAATTTATCTGCAGAAGAAGCCGGAGCGCATATCGGAAGCGATGTTCTATTTTGCGCGCGCCGCGGCTTATGACGGGCCGGGTGCGATGACTCCGCAGCAGCGCAAGCAGGCCGACGACTTTCTCTCCAAGGTCTATTCGCAACTGCATGGCGATACCACGGGTTTGGCCGAGTTGAAGGCAATGGCGAAGACCAGCACCACACCGCCCGCGGACTTTAAGATTAAGACCGCTGCCGAAATCGCCGCGGAAAAGGAAGAGGAGTTGAAGAAGACCAACCCCGAGTTGGCGCTTTGGCTGAACCTCAAGGGGCAATTGCTTTCGCCGGAGGGGCAGACTTATTTCGATAGCTCCATGAAAGGCGCGGCTGTACCCAAGTTGAAGGGATGGCTGGTGTCCGCCAAGCCGCCGGTAAAGTCGAAGGAATTGCTGGTCAGCATGGAGGGCAAGGATCAGGCCCCCAACGTTACTCTTAAACTGGTGGGCTCGGACGGCGCCACAGCCGCTCCGCTCACCGGCAAGCCAGTGGTGGGCGTGGAGATCCAGTTTGAAGGAATCGGCGACTCTTTGACCAAAGACCCGGCTTTAATGGTGACGTTCGATGTCGAGAAGGGCAAAGTCTGCACGATTACGCCGGATGGTTGTACCACCCTGAAAGAGGAGAAGGTAGCGCCGGTGCATCATACGGTTCACAAGAAATCCTAGCCCGATGGGTGGGGCGAGCGTTTCGCCTGCAAGCTTCATAAATGGATCGGTGTCTGGCAGTCCTGTTGCGCTTTCGAATTGGCCAAGACCAAGCTGAGCATGACCCGCTCCACCGGGTTCAGCGGCTCTTGGCGCAATGCCACAAAATATTGATAAAAGGCGTGCGCCGAGCGGCCCATCGCCGCCGCGCAGAAGTGGCGGCTTTGGCTGGCTACCAACCCCGTGGCCATCAGCACCGTGATGAAGAACGCTCGCGTTCGCATATTAATTAAGACGCCGGAGGTGTCCGGAAGTTAGCGATTGGCGGCAGCGCGCCCAGATCTGCTAGAATGGTACTCAGATCCGTCCCTATTGGTACTTTGGGGAAATCGAATTCCTATGCCGTTGTACGAGTATAAATGCGCGAAGTGCGGTGATGTATTTGAGCTGATTCAAAAGTTCTCGGATGAGCCGCTGCACGAGCATCCCGGGTGCGGCGGAGCGGTGGAAAAGCTATTGTCGGCGGCGGCCTTGCAATTCAAAGGCTCGGGGTGGTACGTGAACGATTACGGCAAGAACGGCTCTGGGTCCAGAGAGAAACCCAAAACCGAATCCTCGGACAACAAATCCTCGGACAGCAAGAAGAGCGAAAAAGCGGATTCATCGAAACCCGCTGCCACTTCGGGGGCGGAAACCTCCAGCACTGCGAAGAGCACTACCACGAAGTCCGACTAGCCGGTGCCCCTCGGCCCACGAACCTGCTAATCACACTGCCGCCGCCGGCGCATCCGGGGATGAGAGAAGGGACGCGAGTATTCCACCCTCTTCCGTAGGTACAAGCGGCGGGCGGATCGCCCTGCCAGTCGAGAAAACACCCCGATGCAACTCCGATGCAGGAATATGACCTAACCTTGAAGTTGCTGTTCAAAGGTTCGGCCAAGCACTTCGTGGGCGAGTTGACTGGCACGGCGGTCGCCAAGTGGCTGGATGTGGAATTGCCAAAGGTGCAGAACCTGCGTTTAGACCTTCTCGGCGAGACTGTCGACGGAGGCCTGGTGCACCTGGAGCTGCAAAGCGGCAATGACGCGGCTATGCCGCTTCGAATGCTCGAATACTGTCTCGGCCTGCGCCGGCTGTTCGGACAATTTCCGCGGCAGATACTGCTCTACGTGGGTAATGGGCCCATGAAAATGCAGAGCGAGCTGCACGGCCCGGATTTGTCGTTCAGCTATCGTCTGGTGGACATTCGGGCGCTGGATGGCGACCGTGCTCGAAAGCGAGGAAGTGGCGATAATGTAATTGCGATTCTGGCGCGATTGCGAGACCATCAAAGTGCGGTCCGCAAGATTGTGGAGCGGATCGCGGGGTTGGCTACGGTGGAGCGGGAAACCGCGCTTGCCCAGTTATTGATTCTCTCCGGTTTGAGGCACCTGGCACACGTGGTGGCCCAGGAGACACGGAAAATGCCGATAGATATCGATATTCGGGAACACGAGGTCTTGGGACCCATGTTTAAAGAAGCGGAACGGAAAGGCCTGCAAGAAGGCCTGCAAGAAGGCCTGCAAAAAGGACTTCAAGCCGGCGAACTGACCGTCCTGCGCCGGCAAATCGAGAAACGCTTTGGCGCCCTGCCGGGTTGGGCCGGCGAA
Organism: Bryobacteraceae bacterium; assembly: GCA_049516155.1. Classification (GTDB taxonomy): domain Bacteria; phylum Acidobacteriota; class Terriglobia; order Bryobacterales; family Bryobacteraceae; genus Bog-159. Next base: position 53,158 of record JBEKTJ010000051.1, on the reverse strand, counting down.
AAACTGGCGGCACTGTCCACGCCGGAGCTTGAAGATCTGAGTGAGCGGGTGCTGGATACCAAGAGCGTGGAAGAACTGCTGAGGTAAGGGCGGCGCATGGGCAGCCTCTCGTTTAGGCTGCTTTACCGCTCCCGTTTAGCCGCGCGCGACGGCTTCCGCCCAGCGGCGCAGTTTCTCGTCGCTACGGGCGGACCAAGCGCTTTCCGGCACTACCCGCGCCAGCGTGCGGAACTCGTAGGTCTCCAGAGTCGCCGCGACCGAGCCGCCCGCGCTTCTAAGCACGCGGCCAAAGCCAATCAATTGCAGAGGGCAACGGTTTTCGAGCAATGCCGGCCAAGCTATGGATAACTCGATAAACGCTCCTGGAGGCAAATCGTTCTTCGTCGCGAAGGCCACGCCGTTGCTGCTCAAATTGAGGGTTTTGCCATTTCCGACGGCAACGATTTTATCCTGTTCGAGTACTTTGTAGCGGATCTCGCGCTCCATGACGAAGCGTTTTTTTGCCCGCCGCTCGACCGGTACGCCTGCTTTTTCAAGTTCCATTTGCTTTTATCCGTTACGGTTGCATAGTTCTTGGAGACGGCCGAACTTCTCGCCTAAAGGCTGTTGGCGCCCCGCTTGAAGTACTCGCAACTGGGTGGTCGAAAGCAATCTTTCGATTGCCATTTAGATCAATAACATCAATAGGATACCACCGGAGGACCGTAACCCGGGTTAAATCTGCGTGAGAAAAAGCCCCAACGATATACGCATAGGTATACCGTTGGTGAACCTGCTTTAGCCGTGTGCCTCGCCAGCCAGACCCGGTACGCCGCCCATGGATGGCGCGCCCTTCACTGCTCTGATCACGGCCTGTGCGACGGCTTGGGCCGCCGCCACGCCCAACGTGTTTACGTCTGCGCTGGCATCTCCAATGGAAAGCGCGAAGGTCGTGTCTCCGTCGAACATGGTATAGACCGGGTAGATGGTTCGCGCCAGCCCCAGGCTTCCAAATTCCGCCAGTTTCGTGGCTTCGACCTTTGAGAGGCGCGCATTGGTGGCGACCACGGCCAGGGTGGTGTTGCGCCGCTCCGGGCGGGATCGCAGCCCGCCCGCCTTCATCACCGCTTCGGTGTCCGCCAATTCCATACTGTCCGGAGAGCGGCGCGCGCCGGCGATAAGGTTGCCGGTGGTAGTGTCCCGCACGTCGCCAAAAGCGTTCACCGCCGCCAGCGCGGCTACCAGCACGCCGCCTGGCAGTTCCACCATCCCCGAGCCGATCCCCGATTTCATGGCCTGCCGCATTCCCAGGATCTTACCCACGGTGGCTCCAGTGCCGGCGCCTACGGCGCCTTCCTGGACCGGTTCGGCGGTGGCCGCCGCCGCCGCCGTCTCTCCCATCTCGCGAGTCGGACGGATGCCGGCCTTGCCGATATCCAGATCGAATAGAACGGCACAGGGGACAATGGGCACTACCCCCCGGCCAAACCGAAAGCCCGCGCCGCGCTGCTCCAGATAACGCCGCACTCCGGAAGCCGTTTCGAGTCCGAAGGCGCTACCGCCCGTCAAGACTATGCCGTGTACCTGCCCGGCAACGTGGCCCGGCTGCAGGGTGTCGATGGACGAAGTCTCGCTGGCGGAGCCGCGCGTATCCACACCGCCCACTGCGCCGCTTTCGCACAAAATCGCCGTGCACCCGGTCAACGCATCGAAATTCGAAGCGTGCCCCACGCGAATGCCCGCGATGGCGGTAAGTCCCTGCATGGCCGATTCTTTATAGGTGTATGGTAGCATCGAATTTCGGGGATCAGCCGTCTTGCTCGACTTCCTAAAGGAACCGTTCATCGCCATTCAGGAGTTCTATCTGCTGACCGGGCGCGCGCTCCGCAACGTGGCCGCCCGCCCGCATTATGCCGACGACATCATCGCGCAGATGGATCTGATTGGGGTCGGCAGCCTTCCCATTGTGATCCTGACTGGCCTTTTCGCCGGCGCGGTGATGGCCCTGCAGATGTCGCGCGCCTTGCAGCAATACGGCCAAGTGGACCAGACCGGGACGCTGGTTTCGATTTCGCTGGTGCGCGAATTAGGTCCGGTGTTGACCGCGCTGATGATGGCGGGGCGCAATTCTTCTGGCATCGCCAGCGAACTCGGCTCCATGAAAGTGACCGAGCAGATCGACGCCATGCGCGCGCTGGGCACCGATCCGATACAGAAGTTGGTGACACCGCGTATGGTGGCCACCGCGGTGATGCTGCCGCTGCTCACCATCCTGGCGGATTTCATCGGCATGTTCGGCGGCTGGTTCGTCTCCCGTTTTTTCCTGGATCTGCCCAGCCAGCAGTATTGGTCCTCCGTGTGGCGGCAACTGGAGTGGAACGACATCACCCAGGGGCTGTTGAAGCCGTTCGTATTCGCGTTCATCATTTCTCTGGTGGGTTGCTACTACGGTTTGCGCGCGTCCGGGGGAACGCAAGGGGTAGGCCGCGCCACAACGCAGTCCATGGTGGCCGCCTCCGTTCTGATCTTGATTCTCGACTTTTTCCTGGGCAAGATTTTTGTCAGCCAGGTGGTCTCATGATGCCAACCGCAAAGCCGGCGGATACCCAAACCGCGGTTCTGCGCTTCGACCGCGTGAGCGTCTCGTTCGACGATACGCCCGCGCTGGCGGATGTATCCTTCCAGGCCTACGAGGGAGAATCGCGCGTGATCATGGGCGCCACAGGAAGCGGCAAAACGGTGCTGCTGAAGACGGCGCTGGGCCTGCAACGGCCGGATTCGGGCACCGTATACGTCTTCGGCCGCGATATCAGCCGGATGCAGGAACGGGAACTGTTTGAAATCCGCAGCAAAATGGGTATGCTGTTCCAGGAGAGCGCGCTGTTCGACTCGCTGAACATTGAGGATAATGTGAGCTATCCGCTGCTCAACCAGCCGTCGATTCACTGCCCTCCCGACCAGGTTCTTCCGCGCGTGGAAGAGGCCTTGAAGTTCGTGGAGTTGGATGGCATTCTCGAAAAATTTCCGAGCGAGCTTTCGGGCGGCATGCGGCGGCGCGCGGCGATCGCCCGGGCGGTAGTGACCCAGCCGCCTTTGTTGCTCTACGATTCGCCCACCGCGGGCCTGGACCCCATCACGGCGAACACCATCATCGCGCTGATCGTGAAGGAGCGGGATTTGAACAAGACCACCACGCTGATCGTGACCTATCGCTATCAAGACGGCAACCTGGTGGCGAATTTTCGCTACAATCCGGAGAATGGCGGCTTGGAGCCGGCGCGCAACCATACCAGCAGCCAGGCCGGCGGCCCGAGTAGCAGTCAGGCCGGCGCCGCGCCGCGCACCCTCTTCATGGTTCTGCGCGAGGGCCGTCTGGTCTTCGAGGGGCCGCAAACCGAGCTGGAGGCGTCCCAGGATTCGTATATTTCGAAATTTGTGAAGCATCGGGAATAGAGCATGCCGGAGCGCAGCAAAATTCGCTGGTCGCAGTTGAAAGTCGGAGTGGTGGCCTTCGCCGCCATGGTGATCCTGGGAGTGCTGATCTTCCTGTTGACCGGAAACCGCAACATTTTTGAACGCGACCAGATCGTCCGTACCTACATGGCGGATGGCGCGGGCATGACCGAGAGCACTCCAGTGCGTCTGAACGGCATCCTGGCCGGCGCAGTTCAGGGGATCAGGCTGTCCGGCTCGAAAGACCCCAGACGGGCCGTGGAGTTCAGACTCACGATCCAGGAGAAGTATATGCGGGAAATTCCGGAAGACTCCACCGCCGCCGTCACCGCCGCAAACCTGCTGGGCAGCAAATTCATCGACATCACCAAAGGGAAGAGCGCCACGCCCGTAAAGCCGGGCGGCGAGTTGCGCAGCCTGCAGACGCAGGACATCCCCGAGCTTATGGCCCAGAGCGCCAATTTGATCCAGACGCTGCAGGACATTTCCAAGCGCGCCGACGACATGTTGGCGGACATCAACGCGGGCAAGGGCAATCTGGGCAAGCTGCTAAGAGACGAGGAGCTATACAAGCGCCTGAATGCGATCGCCGCCGAAGGGCAGCAACTGTTGGCCGACGTGCGCAACGGCAAGGGCACGTTGAGCAAGCTGATCTACGACGACAGCCTGTACCAGGAGGTGCGCGCGCCGATCAAGCGCATCGACCAGATGCTCGCCGATTTGCAGCAGGGGCAAGGCACCGCGGGCAAGCTGCTGAAAGACCCCCAGGTCTACGACGAGGCGCAGCAGACACTCGCCGAAATGCGCCGCCTGACGCAGGAACTTAACGCCGGGAAAGGCACCGCCGGCAAACTGCTGAAGGACGATCAACTATACACACAGTTGACCGGCCTCACTGCAAAGCTGGATGCCACTATCGACCGCATCAACTCCGGGCAAGGCACCGTGGGGCAGTTGCTGGTGAATCCGCAGATGTATGAAGCCATGAACGGCGCCATGCGCGAGTTTCAAGGGCTCGCCAAGGACATCCGCTCTAATCCGAAGAAGTTCCTGCGCATCAAGCTGGCAATCTTTTGACATCCCGCAAACGCTTGATCGTCAACGCCGACGATTTCGGATTTACTCCGGACGTAAACCGGGGGATACTAGCGGCGCATCGCGGCGGCATTCTGACCGCTTGTACCCTGATGGCGAATGGCGACGCGTTCGACGACGCCGTGCTGCTGGCGCGGGAGGCGGCATGGCTGGATGTGGGTTGTCACTTAGTATTGATCTCAGGCCGCTCGCTGCTTCCCCCGTACGCAGCGCTGCCTGCATCGTCGGCGGAGTTGCTCTGGGCGCTGGCGGCGCGGCGCATCCGCGTGTACGACGAACTGGCGGCCCAGGTGCGCAAGATTTTGGCGGCCGGCATCCTCCCCACGCATCTGGATACGCATAAGCACACTCACCTGGCGCCGCCGGTGCTGGACGCAGTCGCGCGCATCGCGGAGGAGTTTGAGATTCCCTGGGTGAGGAGGCCGTTCGATATCCCGCTATCTTCCGCGCGCGGTGGCGGCATGCCTAGGCGGATAACCAGCGTCGGCTTGCAACTACTGCGCAGCCGATTCCACCGCGTGCTGGAGCGCCACGGCTGCCGCACCACGGACCACTTTGCCGGGTTCCGGATCACGGGACGATTCCGCGCGCCCGAACTGGCCCAATTGATCCGCGAACTGCCGGAGGGCGTGACCGAGTTCATGTGCCATCCGGGTTATTGCGGCGCGGATCTGCGGCGCGCGCGTACCCGGCTGAAGGAGAGCCGCGAGCGTGAGTTGCAAGCGCTAGTGGCGCCGGAGGTGCGCGCGGCGCTGGTGGAGGCGGGGGTGGAGCTGGTCAATTACCGCGTGCTGGCCGGGTAAGGTGGAGGAGCACTGGCCGGTATCTTCCGGCTTCCTACGGCTTCACCCGCCGGAGCCGCAGGGCATTGCCGATGACCGATACGGAGCTGCAACTCATCGCGGCCGCCGCGATCATGGGGCTCAGCAATAGACCGAAGAAGGGGTATAGCACGCCCGCCGCGACAGGCACGCCGGCGGCATTATAAATAAAGGCGAATATCAGGTTCTGCCGGATGTTGCGCATGGTGGCGCGGCTGAGCCGGCGCGCGCGCACGATGCCTCCGAGATCGCCTTTGACCAGCGTTACGGACGCGCTCTCCATGGCGACGTCGGCGCCGGTTCCCATGGCAATGCCGATTTGCGCCTGCGCCAGCGCGGGTGCATCGTTGATGCCGTCGCCGGCCATGGCGACAAAGCGCCCTTCAGCTTGGAGCCGTTTGACCGCGCCGCTCTTATCCTCCGGCAGCACTTCGGCGATCACTTCGTCGATTCCCAGTTTAGCCGCCACGGTCTGCGCCGTCGTCCGGCTATCTCCGGTCAGCATGACGATCCGGATGTTTTCACTCTGCAACTGCCGGATAGCCTGCGCGGCGTTAGCCTTGATGGGATCCGCGACGCCGATTAGTCCGGCAAGCTTGCCGTCCACGGCCACAAACATCACGGTCTGGCCGTCCGCCCGCATGGTCTCCGCCTGCGCCGCTAAGGCTCCCGGGTCGACGTTCGAATCCTGCATCAGCCTGCCGTTGCCGAGCAGCACGCTAGCCCGTTCGACCTGGGCTTTGGCGCCCTTGCCAACCACGGCCGTAAAGTTTTCGGCTGCGAGAAACGGCAATCCACGCGCTTCCGCGCCGGCCACGATCGCGGCGGCCAGCGGGTGTTCGCTGGCGCGTTCCAGGCTGGCCGCCAACTGCAGCAATCGCGCTTCGTCGAAGCCCGGCGCAGGGTTGACCGCGGCCAGTTGCGGCTTGCCCTCCGTCAGCGTTCCGGTCTTGTCCACCACCAGCGTGTCCACTTTGCGCATGAACTCGATGGCCTCGGCGTTCTTGAACAACACGCCCATCGTTGCGCCTTTGCCCGCCGCGACCATAATGGACATGGGAGTAGCCAAGCCAAGCGCGCAGGGACACGCGATAATCAGAACCGAAACGGCGGCGATCAAAGCGTGTGCCATACGCGGTTGGGGGCCAACCGATGCCCAGACGATAAAGGCCAAAATTGAAGCACCGACGACCATGGGAACAAAGTAGCCGGCTACCTTGTCAGCCAGCTTCTGGATCGGCGCGCGGCTCCGCTGGGATTCGGACACCATCTGAACTATCCGAGCCAGCAGCGTCTCCGACCCCACGCGTTCGGCGCGCATCACCAGGGTGCCGGCGCCATTCATGGTAGCGCCCGTGACTCGATCTCCGGCGCGCTTTTCGACGGGGATCGGTTCGCCGGAAATCATGGACTCGTCAACCGTGCTGGCGCCGTCCACCACGACTCCGTCCACAGGCACCTTTTCTCCGGGCCGGACTCGCAAGTTCGCACCTACCTGCACTTGTTCCAACGGCACATCCAGTTCCGATCCGTCAATGCGAACCAGACGCGCCGTCTTCGGCGCGAGGCTCAGCAGGGCCTTGATGGCCGACCCGGTCCGGGTGCGAGCCCTCAGTTCCAGCACCTGCCCGAGGAGAACCAGCGTGACGACAACCGCGGCAACTTCGAAGTAGACCTCGACATTGCCGGCGGCGTCCCGGAAGGCCTCGGGAAACAGCCCGGGCGCCAGGGCTGCAATAAGACTGTAAACATAGGTGACCGACACGCCCAGGGCGATGAGAGTGAACATATTCAGGCTGCGATTGACGATGGAATTCCAGCCGCGAACGAAGAAGGGCCAGCCGCCCCACAGAATCACGGGGCTGGAAAGCATCAACTCGACCCATGTCCAGGTCCGTTGCGACGCGAGACGCAGCAGCGGTTGGCCGGGGATCATTTCCCCCATGGCAGCGACGAATACGGGGATGGTCAAGACCAGGCTGATCCAAAACCGCCGGTTCATATCGGTTAGTTCGGGATTCTGCCCGTCGCCCGCCGAGACCAGCTTGGGTTCGAGGGCCATACCGCATATCGGACAACTGCCAGGCCCGTTGCTCACGACTTGCGGATGCATCGGGCAGACGTATTCGTTCGCATCGATTGCCGGCGGCGGCGCCGGCGGCGAACCGGCGGCATATAGCGCGGGCTGAGCCCGGAATTTCGCCAGGCAGTTGCGACCGCAGAAGAAGTAGTCGCTTCCGGCGAACGAATCCCGGTGCGGCGTGGACTTTGGGTCCACTGTCATGCCGCAAACCGGATCCCGCGCCAGCTCGCCCCGAGGCGATCCGGGCTGGCGGGCTGGGAGCCGGGGGGCTGCGCTCTTCATGCTGTGACCCTCAATGTCGTCTCTTCCAGTCTCCCGCAACGGCGGCGCTCGGTCTAATCGGACGATATCATGCCGGCGCCTCGACGATGTTCGGTACGATAGGGTAATCGGCATGACGGCACTTGCATGGCGAACTTTCGGGGCCGCGGCCAGCGTAATCGCGACGCTGGCCTTGGTTGCCATTCCCACTCCTGGCGGCAAGCGCAGCGAAGCTGCTCCGCCCGTGATTGCGGTGCGCGTGCCGAACGCCGGAATCCAGCCCCAGATTGCCATCGACGGCCGCGGCGTTGTGCACATGGTGTATTTCAGCGGCGAAGCGGCCCATGGCGATCTATACTATACGCACTCCGACGATGGCGGGGTCACCTTCGCCGCGGCGATCCGTGTGAATAGCCATCCCGGTAGCGCGATGGCCACGGGAAACATTCGAGGGGCGCATATCGCCGTTGGCAGGAATGGACGGGTGTATGCCGCCTGGAACGGCACCTACGAAGTGGATCGCCCCGGAATCGCGAAACCGTGGATGAAGCATCCCATGGTCTTTGTGCGCCTGAACGATGCCGGCACCGAATTCGAGCCCGAGCGCAATCTGATCCAGACGGCTTACGGTCTGGACGGAGGAGGCGCGATCGCCGCCGACCAAGCGGGCGGCGTTTACGTGTTCTGGCACGCACCCGCGCCTGGAACCGAAGGCGAAACGAATCGGCGCGTATGGGTGGCGCACTCGACCGACGATGGCAAGACGTTTGCGCCGGAGAAACCCGCCTTTGACAAATCCACAGGGGCATGCGGATGCTGCGGCATGCGCGCGTTCGCCGATGGGCAAAACAACGTCTATGCGCTCTATCGCTCGGCCACAGAGATTGTTCATCGGGACATCTTCTTGCTCTACTCCAACGACCGTGGCGAAACCTTCCGCGGCACTGACGTGGCGCAATGGAATATCGGCGCCTGCACGATGAGCATGCAAGACCTGTCGGAGAGTCCGGCCGGTGTGCTGGCAGCGTGGGAGACGTTGGGCAACGTTTTTTTCGGCGTCATTAATCCATCCACCGGCCGGATGTCCGCGCCGGTCGGCGCTCCTGGCGAAGCCAGGGACCGTAAATATCCCAGCGTGGCCGGCAACTCTCGCGGTGAGACGCTGATGGCTTGGGCGGAAGGTATGAAGTGGAGCAAGGGCGGCTCGCTCGCCTGGCAGGTTTTCGATAGAAACGGCGAACCCGAAGGAGACGCGGGCCATGCGGACGGCGTTCCTGCCTGGAGCCTTGTGGCCGCATTCACGGGACCCGGCGGCCGATTTACGGTCGTGTACTGATCCCGGCTCGCATGCTTTACTGAAAACAGGGAGGCCATCATGAGCTACCAGAATCTCTGCGTGCAAGCCGACGGACTGTTTTCCGTGATCACGCTGAACCGTCCGCAGCGACGCAACGCGCTGTCGCTCGAACTGATGCTGGAGCTGATCGATTGCCTGGACGCCATGGGGCGCGACCGCAACGTTCGCGCGGTCATTCTGGCGGCCGCTGGCAAGGTCTTCTGTTCTGGACACGATCTTTCCGAGATGGTGGGCCGCGACATCAACGAATACAGGCGGCTGTTCGACGTATGCAGCGAGCTGATGATGAAGATCCAGGCGATTCCGCAACCGGTGATCGCGGAGGTGCAAGGCATCGCCACCGCGGCGGGATGCCAGTTAGTGGCCACCTGCGACCTGGCCATCGCATCGAATCAGGCGGCTTTCGCCACGCCCGGCGTGCGCATCGGTCTGTTCTGCACCACTCCCATGGTGGCACTGAGCCGCGCAGTAGGTCGTAAACGAGCGCTCCAGATGCTGCTCACCGGCGAGATGGTGGACGCGGCCACGGCGGCGGATTGGGGTTTGGTCAACCGGGCGGTGCCGGCGGCCGAACTGCAAGACGAAACGCGTAAGCTGGCGGCGCGCATCGCGGATGCCAGTACGCTGACAGTGTCGCTGGGTAAGCAGGCATACTATACGCAGGTCGATCTGGACCAGCCCAAAGCCTACGCCTACGCCAAGGAGGTCATGTCCATGAATTCGCTGGCGGCCGACGCGCAAGAAGGCATCTCGGCCTTTCTGGAGAAACGCGCGCCGTGTTGGACCGGCAGATAGCTGCAAGTTCACTTTAGTTAGCGGGCGATTGCCACCCCCCGGCCCTATCCCTTACCCTCAGTACCTTCGTTGACTTGCCGCAGCGGTCCTCGCCAAGGTATCCCAATATAGGGGGCCAGGATTGACCGACAAGAGAAAAGAGCAACGGCGTTTCACTAATGCGATGCTCGCCGTGGTCTGGGAGGATGCGCGGGGCCAGACGCGGTCCATCCGGGTTCGTAGTCTGAATGTCTCAAAGTCCGGCATGCGGATCGAGTCCAGCGAGGAAATTCAGCCGGGAGCGCCAGTCAGCTTGCAAGCGGAGCGCCACGAGCTCGCCGGCAGGGCCACCGTGCGCAACTGCACGCGGCGCGGCTCGGCGTATCTGGTTGGGTTGGAGTTTTCTGAAGACACCAAACGTACGCTGCACCTGCCGCTGGTGGACGCCATCGATTTTTACGAGGTCTTGCAGGTCAGCCAGAATGCCGAGCCGGAAACCATCCACCGCGTCTATCGCATCATGGCGGCGCGCTTCCATCCGGACAATCCCCAAACCGGCGATTCCGAACGTTTCATGCTGCTGAACGACGCCTATGAGGTGCTTTCCGATGCCGAAAAGCGCGCGGTCTACGATGCTGCCCGGCGGGTCGGAGAATGCCAGGCGCTACCCGCGTTCGAGTTGAAAGAATTCGTGGACGGGATCGAAGGCGAGCAGAACCGCCGGCTGGGTATCTTGTGCCTGCTCTATAACCGGCGCCGCAGCGACATGGAGCATCCGGGGCTTTCGTTGCTGGATCTGGAACGGTTGATGTCGTTTCCGCGCGAATACATCGCCTTCGCGGTCTGGTATCTGAAAGACCGGGGCTTCGTGCTAATCGGAGACAACTCGGATTATGTGCTCACTTCGGCGGGCGCGGATCACGTGGAAACGAATTCTCCCCGGAACGCCGTGTTTCACAAATTGCTTAGAGCCTGAGAAGTGCTCTCTCCTGACACAAATCTGACAATCCCCTGATCCACCGGTGACGATTAACGGCGTATACTGAATTCCACCGTGCGTCCGCTGACCATCAGGCTGCTGTCCGTTCGCCGGAGCCTGCCGCTATTCCTGGCCATCGTCGTCTGCCTGGCGATCTGGCAAGTTTGGCTGACTTGGCGCTTGATGGAACAGGACCGCAACCTCGCCGCGCAACATGCGCGCGAACGCCTGGAGCAGATCGCCGATCTGGCCGTGGCGCAACTCGCCGGCAGCCTGGGCGAATGGGATCTTAGCCTGCGCGAGTTGGACGCCCTGCCTCCTCCGGCCGCTCTAAAGGCCAAGCTTCCGGTGAACGGGATACTGGTTCTGCTCACGCATCATCGTACAGCCGCCGTAACCACATACCCCGCCAAATCGCTGCTGTTCGTACCCGAGCCTCCCTCGGCCGCTCCAGTCCCGAAAGTATTCGAGGCTGCGGAAAAGCTGGAATTCCGCGAGCAGAACTACGATCGGGCCATCGAAGCCTTGCGGCCGTTGACGGGCCAGCCCGCCACGCGCGCGGAAGCCTGGCTGCGCATTGCCCGGCTGGAGCGGAGACTCAATCACCCGGATGCCGCCCTGGCCGCCTATGATCGCATGTCCGGGGAGACTGCTGTCAGCCCCGAGGGCGTGCCCTACGCGCTGTTGGCAGCGGGAGCCCGCTGCGAGTTGCGCGGCGGCGCGGAGGTGGAGCGTCTGCGCGCTGCTCTGCGCGAAGGACGCTGGCCCTTGCAGCGCGACACCTTCGAGTATTATTGGTCCGAAGTGAATCGCATCCTGCATATGACGGACGATCCGACGAAAGACGCGCTGGAATTCTCATCGCTCGTCTCGCGGCTGCACGAACAGTGGCAGCAGGCGGTGCGGACCGGCTCGAATTCCAGCGGCCGCCAAGCTCAGCCGGATGCGTCGCTGCTTATCTGGTCTGCGACGCCGGCGCGGTTGACGGCTCTGTCCGTACCCGCCGGTTGGCTGGGCGCAAGCCTGAAGCTGCCTGCCAACTCCGCCGACATCCGCTGGAGATTCCAGCCCCCCGGCTCGCCGGCCGCCGCGCAGCCGCATGTGCTGCGGTCGCTGGCCGAAGCCCAACTCGGCGGCAAAATCGAGTTCTCCAGCATAGCCGCCGTCTCCCATGGGGGTCTCGGCCGCGCGCTGTGGCTGGCCGGTTTGGCGCTCATGCTGTTGCTGGTACTGGCAGGCGCGTATGCCATGTATCGCGGCGTCAGCCGGGAACTGCGGGTGGCGCAGCTTCAATCGGATTTCGTTTCCGCCGTTTCGCACGAATTCCGCTCGCCGCTGACCACGCTGCGCGGCATCACCGAGTTGCTGGCGAACGACCGTCTGGCCGACGAGGGCCGCCGCCGGCAAAGCTATGTGTTTCTGGAGCGCGAAACCGGCCGGCTGCAGCGGCTGGTGGAAGACCTGCTGGATTTCGGACGCATGGAATCCGGGCGCAAGCAGTACCGCCTCGCGCCGCATGATGTGTTTGGCGTAGTGCGCGCGGCCGTGGCGGAGTTTAGGGAAGAGGCGCTAGCCGACGGGTTCCAGGTGGAAATGGACCTCAATTCAGACGGGGATTCCCGCGCGGCAACCATCCAGGCCGATGAGGAGGCCCTGCGGCGCGCCATTCGCAACCTGCTCGAAAACGCGGTAAAGTATTCGCCGGAGTGCCGCACGGTGTGGGTGGAAGGCCGCTTGAACCACCGCCAGGCGGCGATTTCGGTGCGGGATCGCGGCATGGGTATCGACCCGCACGAGCAAAGCCAAATTTTCCAGAAATTCGTGCGCGGCGCGGCGGCCAAGAAGGCGGGCATCAAAGGCACGGGCATCGGACTATCGATGGTGCGGCAGATCGTCGACGCTTGCGGAGGGGAAATTCGCCTACAGAGCGCGGTTGGCGAGGGCAGCACCTTCACCATTCTTCTGCCGCTGACTGGCGACGAGGAGACATGCGCATGAGCCGGATACTGATCGTGGAAGACGAGCCGGGCATCGCCTTCGCCCTGGAAAACGACCTGCAAACGGAGGGCTACGAAGTCGCCGTGGTGGCCGACGGAGTGGAAGCCGTACGGCGCGCACGCTCCGAGCCGTTCGACCTGATCCTGCTAGACGTCATGCTGCCCAACAAAGACGGCTTGGAAGTCTGCCGCGAGCTGCGGCGCGGCGGCTTGCGCACGCCCATCATCATGCTCACCGCCAAGACGCAGGAGGCCGAGAAAATCCTGGGGCTGGACCTGGGCGCGGACGATTACGTGACCAAGCCTTTCAGCCCGCGGGAACTACGCGCGCGCATCCGCGCCATGTTCCGCCGCGGCGTGGCCGACGCCGAAGAAGTGCATCACTTTGGCCGCTGCGAGCTGGACCTGGCGCGTTTCGAGCTGCGCCGCGACGGCCAGCGCGTGGAAGCCACGCACACGGAGCTGAAGCTGCTGACCGCTTTCATCCGCGGCCGGGGACGCGTACACACGCGCGAGCGTCTGCTCGAAGAAGTGTGGGGATCCGGCGTGTACGTGACCGACCGCGTCGTGGACAACCACATTGTGGCCCTACGAAAAAAGATAGAAGACGATCCCGCTGCGCCGCGATATTTGATCAGCATCCGCGGCGTCGGATATCGATTCGATGGGTAAATTGGCATTTGTCAGGAAATCCAAACCGAGTTCATGCAGTGTCCTGACCGAATCACACGATGCCGCAAACATTGGTGCGGCATCCTGGATTCGTACCCAGGAGGTGCAACATGAAATTTGAAAAAATCGAGAACGTCGCATTGGCCTTTACGGCAGTCTTTTCCGTGGTGCTCGGCGGAGCCGCCGTGGTGAGTATCGCGATACTGGCGGGCCTGCTTTCTGAGTTCGCCGCCGTGCCATTACACGCGCAAACCAGGCCCGCAGTCGAGCTGCAAGCAGCCATGACCAAGGAACAGGTGAATGGCGACCTCAAGGCCGCCATCGCGGACTATCAGAAAATCGCGGCGGACAAGTCCGCTCCCCGCGACGTGCGCGCCAAGGCGCTGCTGCACCTGGCGGGCTGCTACGAGAAGCTCGGGCAGCAGGCGCAGAACGTTTACCAACAGATTGTGCGCGATTTCGCCGACCAACCCGCGGCCGCGCAGGCAAGAGTTCGGCTGGCGGCGTTGAAGCAGGACGACCGTCCGGCCGCGCCCGCGACAATGACCCAACGGCAAATCGAGAAGTCGGGAAGGGCGTTCGGCGCGGGCGATACCGATGGCCACCGCGTGGTCTATCTGAACGACAAGACCGGGGATCTGATTTACGGCGATCTTGCCGGCAATAGCAAAAGGGTCATATTCAAGGGGAAGCCGGGTGAGTCGCCAGGTTGGTCTCCGTCCAGGGATTTTTCGATGGTCTTGCTGCACCTCCACTCGAAGCCCGGCGAGCCGCAAGTTTTGGCGGTCGTCAACACCGATGGCACGGGTTACCGCGAGATCGCCAGGCTGGAAGGCCAGCCCTATTGCTGGCCCTCCTGGTCCTGGGATAATCGGTATCTGCTTTGCGCCGAGTCTCAAGACGATAAGAGCAGGCTGTTCAGGATTTCCGTTGCCGATGGCCAAACCCGTGAATTGCTGAGCCTGAAAACCGGATCGGAGAGGGCCACCTCCTCTCCGGATGGCCGTTTCGTGGCATATCAAGTGCAGCCGACCTCTGAAGCGGATCCGGTTTCACGGATCTTCACCCTGCCAGCCGAGGGTGGAGAGCCGCAACTGGTTTATGAAGAGCGCCAAACCGGTAAATTTTTCCGATGGCTTAAGCCGTGCAAACTACTCGATTGGACCGCCGACGGACGCTTCCTGGCCATTAGCAGCGAGCACACCGGCAGGGGCGCGCTTGACCTGCTGCCAATCAGAGAGGGCAAACCGGCTGGCGCGCCGATTTTTGTCAGGAATGGCGACTTCGAACAGGGCGCCGCGACAGCCGCCGGGAGTCTGGTTTACTATTCGGTGAAACCGGGCGGCCCCTGGGCTGTCTACGTCGCAGACCTGGATGCGAATGGCCGGCCGGGCAATTGGAAGCGCCTGGATCTCCGCTTTGGCAACAAGACGATACACCTTTACCCCCGATGGTCCGCCGACAGCAATCAAATCGTCTATGTTACCGACAACGAAGATGTCGGACAATCCGGGAACGAGGTGCATTTGTACAACCTCTCTACCGGACAGGATCGCGATATCTATCACGGGCACAGTTTCGCCTCATGCACCTGGGCGGCTCAACAGCCTAAGCTTTTCTGTGCCGAACACGGAGCGGACAAAGAGGACATTTTTACGATTTCGGCCGACTCCGGCAAAGTCGAGCGCCTGGCTGCCCTTCCGGAAGGGCCGCTGTTTGTTGCGCTCCCCAGCCGCGACGACCGGGCGCTTTACCTGATTCGGGGCGGCAACGGCGACCAAGAGGACTTGCTGCGATGGGACATCGCGACCGGGCGGGAGACGCCACTGGAGAAGTTCACGTTAGACTCCGTGGGGTTTGTATCGCAGGACGAGCGCTGGCTGATGGGGATGGACAAGCAAGGCCTCAAGATACGCCCCACGTCAGGCGGCGATTGGAAACCGCTGGTTTCGCTCGACTTCACCATCCAGCTCAACACCACGCCCGATGGCAACTGGATTCTCTACCATGGCGTCGATGCCGCGAAAAAACACGGCCTGTTCCGGGTGCCGACGGCCGGTGGCGAACCCGAGCGTCTGGGCGATTTTCCAACAAACAGCTTGACAGGAGCCTTGGAGATCAGCCCGGACGGGCGCAAGGTGATGGTCTCCGCCGACGAGTACGAAACCGGATATGAACTCTGGTCGTTGGAGAACTTCGAGCCTGCCGCGCCAAGACAGTGATGCGGCGAACGCACTCTGGGAGTGGCGCATACTTTTCCCGCAACCGGGCATCCACGCCCGCATCCAGGCGCGCGGCGGGCGTCCACGCCCGCCTGTTCCGTTGCGCGAAGAGCGGGCCCTGGAGGGCCCGCGCAGACCTGGAGGTCCCCCACAAGAATCATCGAGTTTGCAAGTTAACGGAATAAATTTCTTCCGTGCCGGTATCGCGGAGAAACACGGGCGAGCCGTCCGGGGCCAGGGCGAATTGAATGCCGGCGAGGCGCCCGGCCTGGTGGATACCGGCCAGGCTGGCGACCTCCTGGATTTTCCGATCCTGAATGCAAATTCTAAGAATGGCTGGTTGCGGCCCGTAGCGCAGATAGTAGAGGTAATGGCCATCCCCGGACCAGGCTGCGCCCCAACCCTTCGCCAGCTCGGACCACAATTGAGTTTGAAAATCAAAGATCATGATGCGTTGCCCGTCAAGCGCCAAGGCGGTGGCATAGCGCCCGTCCGGCGACCAGGTAGGTGAAAAGATACCATGCGAACCTGGCAGCGTCTTGACCTGCCTGGTTCTTAGGTCAAGCGTGTGGACGGCCACTTGATTTGGGCTCGCGCCGAAGAATGGATAGTCGCTGTACATGAGTGCCTTGCCGTCCGGCGACCACGTCGGATGCATTTCGGCGCCAGTGCTGCCCGGAACGATCTCCGGCTGCCCGCCTTCCCGCGAGACGATACAAATCTGTTGATGCCGTCCACCCTCCATCGCGTGGAAGACAATTTGCCGCCCGTCGGGAGACCAATGCGGCACCATTACCTCACCCGGCGGAAATGTCAGTTGCAACCGTTCGCTCCCATCGATTTTGCTGCGCCACAATGTTCCTTCCGGTAGCAGAACATAAGTCATCCAGCGGCCATCACGGGAGAAATCGATGAAGTCCGCGGGGATGCCTCCCAGGTACGGTATGAATCGATGCGATGCGGCGTCGTAACGCTCCAGTTCACCCCGGGGCTGCCGGCCAATGACAAAGAGGCTTCTGCCATCCGGACTTGGTAGAGGCGCCAGTGAATTCATTTGGCCGCTGGTGATCTGCAAGGGAGCCCCAAGCGTGTTCACAAACAGTCCGAGAATGCCGCGGTTGGATGGGAGTTCCCAAATCTCGGACTTTCCGCCGCGAGTCGCTTGAAAAAAATATCGCCTTCCGTCCGCCGTCCATTCTCCGCAGCATTCCGCGGCCGGAGTATTCCAATTCGGCAGCAGCGGACGAGCTCTACCCGTGTCGACGGCGATCTCCCAAATGGATGTCGTCATATGCTTGGGATCCACGATCGTCAGCCGCAAGGATCTGCCGTCGGGCGACCACCTCGGCCGCCACCCCAAACCCGGCAGGTCCGCGAGTTTCCGCTGCTCAGTTCCATACTCATCCGACAAGTACAATTCTGTGCCGCGCACCAAGGCGATGCGATGCCCGTCGCGCGACCACGCGGCATCCCGGGCGGAGAGCCGGCCCACACGCCGGGCGCTCCCGGCTGGAACGGAGACGGCCCACAGTGGCGTCTCCGCGGCAGGATCTACGAACTCCGCTATGAGCAGCTCCGAACGTACCGGCGAGAAATCCAGCAGTTGCGCGGAACTGAAAGGAAGTGGGATGTTCACGGTATCGCCGCCCGCCGCAGACACTTCCGAGATGTGCGCAGAGCCCTGCGTTCCCGCGGTAAAGTAAACACGGCTTCCGTCCGTCGCTAGCGCACCGTCCGGGCCGCCATGGGGCCCGGTTAACCCATGCTTGTCGGCGCCATCCCGCGTAAGCTGGCTAAAGCTTGCAACCGTGGGCCGGGCCGGTCGCGTTTGCCACAGCAGCATTATTAAGAAAACGACCGCGCCTAGCGCCCCCGCGGCGGCAATCCATTTTGACCGCCACGAAAGGGACCGCCTTGGGCTCTCTATCGGCGCCTGAATTGCCACGGCGGGGTCCGCATCCGGAGACGCGGCCAGATCCTCAACCGGAACGCTAATCCGATAGCCGCGCTTCGGAATCGTCTGTATATACTCTTCGTTGCTTGCAGCTCGGCCGAGACTGCGGCGCAACACGAAAACATTCTGGACAAGATTGCTTTCCTCAACAAAGGAATCGGGCCAAAGGGCCTTCATCAATTGATCCTTCGTGACCACCTCGCCCCTGCTCTCTACGAGTGTCAAGAGCGTGTCGAAGATCTTCGGCGGTAGCGGGATCAACTCGTCGCCTTTGCGGAGCGTCATCGTCCCGGCATTCAAGGTGAATGGGCCGAATTTAAATAAGCCTTGCCGAATCAATGACATCGTGACACTAAGAAAGATTTGATATTTTCTTGATGCGCGCCTTGAGGACGCACCACAGATTCTATCGTACCTTCGCCAACATGGCCACGATTGCTAGCCCCCGAATAAACCGAAACCTGGACAACCGATTCTTTGCCGGAATGGCGCTCGCGATTGCCGCGACCGTGCTCCTCGGCTTTGCGCGCACTTATTTCCTGGCTGGCATGTTCCAAGCAAAACTGCCTAGCCCGTTGGTCCACGTGCATGCGGCGGTATTCTTGTCCTGGATTATATTCTTGGCCGTTCAAATCTGGCTGGTATCGTCCGGCCGCGTCGGCTGGCATCGCCAACTGGGGATGTTCGGGGCGGCCTTGGCGCTTGCCGTGGTTGTTCTTGGATTCTTAACCGCGACACAGTCGTTTACTAGAGGATTCTCCCCGCCAGGTTCAAGCATCCCCCCCGCCACGTTTTACGCAATTCCCGTGATGCAGGTGCTTACGTTTTGTGTGCTTTTTGCCGCCGGATTCATGAAACGCATGGACGGAGCAGCCCACAAACGCCTCATGCTGATTGCAACATTTGCCATACTTGGACCGGCGATCAGCCGTTGGCCGTTCCCCATCGTTCACAAGATTCCGCCGTTGATTTCCGTGATAATCGTGATCTTTCTTTTGTTCTTTGTTGTCTTCGACCTGTGGACGCGGCGTAGGATTCATCGCGCCACCGCAACCGGCGGATTGTTCCTCGTCATTTCTCAGTTTTCGATGTTTCCGATAGGCCAGACACATCTCTGGCATCGTTTTGCGGACTGGATATTGAAGCTTTGGACCGGTGCTGGTTAGAGCTGGATACCCAAGAACACCGAAATCGTGCAAAGACCTGACAGTTCCATGACAAACTCCCGCGCGGGAGAGCCTTAGAATAATCGGCAGTTGTTCCGATACGGGCTTCTAACCGGTAGCTTGGCACGCACTAAGAAAGGCGATGTATATGTACCACATAAACAAGAATGCAATCGGCTTGACGATGGCAATAGCAATAGCGATGGCGCTCTGTGGCGGCGCACATGCCCAGACGACGCCTGCCGCGTCCGCTCTACCGCGGCTGGTAAGATTCAGCGGGACAGCCAAGGATGCGGGTGGCAATCCCGTGACCGGCGTAACCGGCGTCACCTTCGCGCTCTACGCCGAGCAAACCGGCGGCGCGCCGTTATGGAGCGAGACGCAGAGCGTTCAGGCCGGCCCGGACGGCCATTACGCGGTGCTGTTGGGCGCGGCCAAAGCGGAGGGTCTGCCGGTCGACCTGTTCACCGCCGAGGAGGCCCACTGGGTGGGGGTCTCTGTCGAAGGGCAGGCCGAACAGCCGCGGATACTGCTGGTGAGCGCGCCGTATGCCCTGAAGGCTGGAGATGCGGAGACCTTGGGCGGCTTGCCGCCATCGGCCTTCCTGCTGGCTGCCCCGGCCGTCGCAGGAACAGCAGCCGCTTCCGTTGCCAAACCGCAGGCGACGCCCGGCGCCTCTTCGGACGCGGCGTGCGCCGCGATCACCAGCGACGGCACGGCCACCGCGAACGAGGTCGCCAAGTTTACGGCGGCCTGCGCCATTGAACCTTCCGCGATATTCGAATCCGGCGGCAAAGTGGGTATTGGGACCACGGCTCCCACGGTTGCTCTAGATGTGATTGGCAATGTCGCTGTCACCGGTTCGATCTCATCCACCGCGGCCGCCACGCTCGCGGGGGTGAGCCTGCCCGCGGTGGAAACGGCGACCGTATCGGCTGGAAGCAACTCGGATTCACTGCAGATGATTGCCTCCGCCTATAACAGCGCCACGGCCGCCGCGATAGGTGAACGCTTCACCTGGCAAGCCGAGCCGGTGGGCAACGACACCGGCAGTCCCAGCGGATCGTTGAATCTGCTGTTCAGCACGGACAAGAAGGCCCCCGTGGAAACCGGACTCAGCGTGGCCAGTAATGGACAAATCACCTTCGCCGGCGGGCAAGTGTTCCCCGGTACGGGGACCATCACGGGTGTAACCGCGGGATCGGGCCTGACGGGCGGCGGCACTGCGGGAACAGTCACGGTAGGGCTGACCAACACCTGCGCCAGCGGCCAAGTGCTGGAATGGAGCGGCAGCGCCTGGGCATGCGCAGCCGTTGGTATCGGCACAATTACAGAAGTTACGGCGGGTACCGACCTCACTGGCGGCGGCGCCAGCGGCAATGTCACGCTGAATCTGAACACCTCCAAGACCGACGGACGCTACGCGCGATTGGCAGCGAGTAACTCGTTCTCGGGCGTCCAGTCTATAACCGCAAGCAGCAGCACGGAAACGCTTACAGTCACCCAGACCGGAACGGGGGCCACCGGCGATGGCATTCACGGCATAACCTCCGCTACGGGGGGCACCGGCGTATTTGGGGAGGGGCCCATCGCCAACAATACGGTGATCGGCGACCCGGGCTGCGGTTCGGGCTATGCGGGCATCGGATTCATCAACGCGACTCTTGCGGGCTGCACGAACTACGCCTTGACCGGCGGAGCCGCGGGCGACACCTATATCAACAGCGGCGGGACCGCCTCGATCCACTTCCGCAGCAACAACAACGAATTGGCAACCATCGACAATTCGGGCAATGTCAATGTGATCGGGCAGAATGGCGGCGGGAACCTCACGGTGGCGCGAACCCTGACGGCCGGCGTCGGCATTCCAGGCAGCATAAATCAGAACACTGGCGTCTATGGCGCCGCCGGTGGGCCGAGCAAACTGAGTGAGGTTTTACCAGGCGCCGGAGTATGGGGCGACACGAATAACGATTCGTATGCGGCCGTGCAGGGCACCGCGGTCGGAGGATCGGCGGGATTTTTTGCGAGCGACAACAGCGAATATCCCACGCTTTCGGCTATAAACTACACTAGCTATGATAGTGTCGTATTTGGAGCCTACGGCGCGGGCAATGCTTACAGTTGCCTGATTTACGGCGATGGCGATCTTACCTGCTATGGCACTATCTCAGGTGTTGTGCCGGCGGGTGCGCAGAAGGTATCTGTCTACGCGACGCAGTCCACGGAGAACTGGTTTGAGGATGCCGGATCCGGACAACTCTCCAGCGGATCCGCGCACGTTGTGTTCGACCCGACCTTCGCGCAAACGGTGAACACCAGCGTGGAGTACCACGTATTCCTCACTCCCAAGGGCGATTGCGAAGGCCTCTATGTGGGCAACCAGACCGCGCAGGGATTTGAGGTGCATGAGCTGCGCGGCGGCAGTTCCAACATCGCTTTCGACTATCGCATCATGGCCAAGCGCAACGGCTTCGAGAACGTTCGACTGGCGGACGTCACAAAGAAGTACCAGGAGATGGAACAGCAGCAAAAAGCGCTTCGCGAGCGAACGGTGCAGCGCCGCGCCAAATAGATGGGGAGCGATTTCCAGACAATTCCATGACAACTTCCCGCGCGGGAGCCTTACAATGATCAGCAGTTGCCCCGATGCACGTCACCCGCTACAAGCGACAAGTCTTCCTGTTCCTCGCCGCCATCCTGGTACCTGCGGCAGTGCTGGTCGGATTGGCCAGCCGGATTCTGTATCAGGATCGGGAACTCGCCGCCAAACGGGCCGCCGACCAGCGGCACATCGCCCTGGACCAGTTGCGCCGGGAACTGGACGCGCACCTGGAAGCCATCAAGCTGCAAGAGATCAACAGGCTGATTCGCTCGCTTGACGTGAACCGGTCGCAGGACTCCGACAATCCGGCAGTGGTATTTACCGCGAGCGTGCAGGCCGATCGCCTGGTCTTTCCTTGGGATGGGCCGTTGGAGGCCGCGGCCGCGAAAGATTCTGCGGCATTTGCCCGGCATCGCCAGGAAGGCGAGGCCCAGGAGTTCATCAAGAAAGATTATGCCGGCGCGGCGGCGGCCTATCGCTTGTCGCTGTCCTCCGCTGGCAACCCCACGGAAAGCACGGAAGCTCGCCTGTTGCTGGCGCGAGCGCTCGCGAAGGCCGGCAAACCCGAGGAAGCAGCCAAGCTATACCAAGCTCTGTTGAACGCGCCCCCGGATGCCAGGGATGAACAGGGAGTCGGCTACCGCTTCTATGCCGCCGATCGCCTGCTGTCGGCCGGGCGCGAAACGGCTGCCGTACTGGGATTCCTCCGCCAGGCAATAAACGGCGAATGGCGGCTCACGCTGCCCGAACTCTATATGATCCGCCCGCTCGTCGGCGACGGACCAAAAATCTCCGAACGAATAGCAGAGATGGAGCAAGCCGCGGCGCTGGCCAAGGATTTTGCAGGCGTGCGTGCGCGAATTGAATCGGGCGGCGGATCGGCTTGGGTTCCCTACGGCGACGAGCCCTGGCTGGTCACCCTGACGTCGCCGCAACCGCCACTGCCGGGATTGGTGCTGGCGGTATCGTCCACCAGGGTTGCCCCTCCGGGCGTGAAGCTGCGCGCGCGCGCGGCCGGCGGCGACACTTTAGGCGACGAGTTCCCGGGTCTGCATGTGGAATGGTCCGACAACCGGTTCCCGGAAAGCGTCCGCTCCGGATTGCCGCTCGGCATTTGGATCGCGGGGCTGGCGCTGGTGCTGGGCGTTGCTGTCTTCGGCGGCTACCTGCTCTTGCGCGATGTCAACCGCGACGTTCACCTGAACGAAGTGCGTTCCCAGTTCGTGGCCAGCGTCTCGCACGAGTTGAAAACCCCATTGACGGCCATCCGCATGTTCGCCGAGACGCTCGCCATGGGCCGGACCGGCGACGAGCGCACCAAATCCGAGTATCTGGATACCATCGTCAATGAGAGCGAGCGCCTGGCCCGCCTAGTCGATAATGTGCTCGATTTCTCGAAGATCGAACAGGGCAAGAAGATCTACCGCCTGCGGCCCACGCGGCTCGAGGAGGTGGCCGGATCGGCCGCGCGCGCGATGCAATTTCCGCTCGCCCAGCAGGGATTCCAGTTGCATCTTACCGTTCAGGATGAAATGCCCGGCGTGCAAGCCGACCCCGACGCCATTCAGCAAGCCATCCTGAACCTTCTCACCAATGCCATGAAGTACTCCGGCGACGCGCGCGAAATCGATCTGCGCCTGGGCGCGCGCAAAGGAGATGCGGTCATCGAGGTGGTGGACCATGGTCTCGGAATGGCGCCCGATGAGCGCAAACGCGTGTTCGAGAAATTCTATCGCGCCCCTTCGCACGAAAGCCGTCTGATTGCCGGAACAGGCCTGGGGCTGACGCTGGTGGCGCATATTGCGCAAGCTCACGGCGGGCGTGTGGAAGTGGAAAGCGCGCCGGGCGCCGGCAGCACCTTTTGCCTCTTTATTCCCGTCACGCTTCCCGGTGAGGCGCGCGCATGACAACGGTTCTGGCAATCGAGGACGATCCGGCCATTTTGCGCGGCCTCTGCGACAATCTGCGCTTCGAAGGCTATGACGTCATCGCCGCCTCGGACGGCGAGACCGGTTACCGCCTGCACCAGGAGCGCAAGCCCGACCTGATTGTGCTGGATCTGATGCTGCCGCGCATGAGCGGGTTCGAACTCTGCCGCAAGCTGCGCGGCGAAGGCATCCAAACGCCGATTCTGATGTTGACCGCGCGCAGCGAGGAGCCGGATCGCGTGCTGGGCCTGGATCTGGGCGCGGACGATTACGTCACCAAACCATTTTCCGTGCGTGAGCTAATGGCCCGCGTGCGTGCGCTCTTGCGGCGCAGCCAGCAGTGCCCGGAGGGCGCTCCCGATCTACCGGATAACCTGAGCTTCGGCGGAGTTGAGATCGACTTCCGCAGTTACGAAGCGCGCCGCAACGGAGAACCGGTGGAGATGACGCGCAAGGAATTCGCCGTCCTGCGTTTCTTGGCTGCTCGCGCGGGCCAGGTAGTGACGCGCGACGATCTGTTGAACGGGGTGTGGGGCTTCGAGTCGTATCCTTCCACGCGCACTGTGGATAACCACGTGGCTGGGCTGCGCGCCAAACTGGAGCGGGACGCGCCAGAGCCTGAACACATCCGCACGGTACACGGCGTCGGATACAAGTTCACTCCATAATTTCATGACATAGATCTTGCATTTTCTTTGCACCGGGCGTGGATATCCGTGACGACCCTCGAAGGCGGAAAGCGCATTCTAGGAGGCGAAGGAGATTTCACATGAAGCTGACAATCTTAATTGCATGCCTGATGTTCGGGACAGCCGCGCTTGCCGCCGCCGATGCTGGAGCGGAGCTGTTTCAGAAAGCTGTCACAGAGGAGCGCGCCGCGGGAAATCTGGAAGAAGCCATTAAGCTTTACCAGCGCGTCGCCAAGGAATTTGCGTCGGACCGCGCACTCGCCGCCAAGGCGTTAGTGCAGGAAGCCCGATGTTACGAGAAGCTGGGCCAGGATAAGGCCGTAAAGCTGTATGAGCAGGTAGCGCGCGACTTTAGCGATCAGCGCGAGCCCGCCACACAGGCGCGCGCGCGTCTGGCGGCGTTGAGGCAGGACAGCCATGCGGCTGCGCCCTCGACCATGACACAGCGCAGGATCGAGATAACTAACCCTCACGTTGGCCCAGGCGATACCGATGGCCACCGCATCGTCTATGAAAACAGTGCGACCGGGGAACTGATTTACGGCGACATTGCAGGCAATAGCAAGCGGGTCATATTCAACGCCAAACTCGACGACCTGCCCGGTTTTTCTGCGTCCAAGGATTTTTCGATGGTCTACCTTAGCTTCCGATCGAAGAGCGGGCAGGGGCGGACCATAGCGGTCGTCAACACCGATGGCTCGGGTTACCGCGAGATCGCCAAACTGGATGCCCGCCCTTATAGTTGGCCCTCCTGGTCCTGGGACAATCGCTACCTGCTGTACTCCCAGTTTAAAGACGGTATGAGCCGTCTGTTGAGGATCTCGGTTGCCGACGGCCAAACCCGCGAATTGCTGAGCCTGAAAGCCGCAAAAGTGACGGCTGTCAACTTCTCTCCGGATGGCCGTTTGGTGGCATATCAAGCACAACCGTCGTCTGTTGCGGATCCGGTCTCGCAAATCTTCGTCATGCCCGCCGAAGGTGGAGCGCCGGAACTGGTCTACGGGGAGCGGCTAACCAGCATGCTGCCCTCGCTCAAGCTTCTCGATTGGACCGCCGACGGACGCTATCTGGCCATTGCCAGTGAACGCACAGGGAAGGGCGCGCTGCATCTCCTGCCAATAAAGGACGGCAAATCGGCAGGCGCGCCGGTCTTTGTAAGGGTTGGCGATTTCGAAGAGGGCGCCACCACAGCCGCCGGGGGCCTGATTTACCGTTCGGTGGAACCTGGCGGCGCGTGGGCTATCTATCTCGCGTCCCTCGATGCGAATAGTCGTCCGGGCGATTGGAAACGCCTGGATCTCCCCCTTGGCAACATGCTCAACCCGCAGCCCCAATTTTCTGGCGACGGCAATCAAATCGTCTATAGTGCGCAGCACCAGGATATGGGGCAGACCGGGGGCGATTCCATCCGTCTGCGCAACCTCTCCAGCGGAGGAGATCGCGAGATCTATCACGCGCTCGGCTACACGCATTGCACGTGGGCGGCTCAACAGCCTAAGCTTTTATGCGCCGAAAACAAGATGGGACAAACCGAAATTCTTTCGATTGCCGCCGACTCCGGCCAAGTCGAGCGCCTCCATACCTTTCCGGCGCCGCCGCTGTTTGGTCTCCAGTCCAGTCGCAACGACCAGGCGCTTTACATGTTCAGGGGCGACTTCGTCAAGGAAGGGGAGCTGCTGCGATGGGAAATTGCGACCGGGCGGGAGACCGCACTGGCGCGGTTTTCGTCGGAAGCCTATGGATTGGTATCGCCGGACGAGGGCTGGGTCATTGAGGTGGACGGGCAGCGCAACGTCAAGATACGCCCCACCTCTGGCGGCGATTGGAAGCCCCTGCTTTCGGATCCCCACGCGGGCCACTTCAACGTTACGCCCGATGGCAACTGGCTCCTCTACCACACTGTCGATTCCGCGGGAAAACACGGCTTGTTCCGTGTCTCGACGGTCGGCGGCCAACCGGAGCGTTTGGGCGATTTTCCAACCAGCACACCGGACGGCAGTCTGGAAATCAGTCCAGACGGGCGCAGGGTCATAGTCGCCGCCGGCGAGTACGATACCGTGTACGAACTCTGGTCGCTGGAGAACTTCGCGCCTCCCGCGCATTAAGCGTTAGCCTGAGAGGCAGCGCCATGCGCTGCCTCACCTCACTCCAGAATCGCCACCGCCATCTTACCGTCCGTAGTCAAATTATCCCCCGTCGCATTCTGACCGTTCCGCGGCACGTTCGCACGATCCACCATCAAAAGCGATTGCACCTTGCCCGTGAGCAGCAGATCGTTCACCACCTTCGAACGCTCTATGTCGATCTGCGAATCGATCTTATGGATGAATGTACGGTCCTTGGCCGAAAAGTCGATCCCGGTATCGTGCGTGGCGGCGCACACCCACACTGGCTCACCCTGGTATTGATCGGGCCGCAGCCAGATGCGCAGGTGATGCCGCTTCGAAAAGGTATTGTTCGCCTTCTCGAAAACCATATCCGGCGGCCGTCCATCCAAGTACAGGATCGAAACCGGGGCCTCACTGTATCCCCGGTCCTCGGCAATCGCGCGCATGGTTTCGAATTTGGATTTCTCGCCCAGCTTGGAAGCCTGGCTCCAGCCGGCATCGGCGAACGCCCCCTGCACCTGCTCCTGGCTGCCGATGAACATCAAAGTGGTGATGTCGGACGGATCGGGCGGCTTCTGCGCGCGGGTCTGAAACGGCTGCCGGTTCACCAGCGCGATCAACGCTCCCGGATTCGCGACGGGTAGCAGCGCGGCATCCGGACCGGGCGGCGGCGGTCCGGTCAGCGTTAGCTCGGCGGTCAGCTTCAGATCCATCTCCACGCCGGAATCGTATACGATATCGCCTTCCGTCTCCTTGAACACAGCTTTCTTGGCGGCGCTGAGAAAGCCGCCCAAACCCGAATACTTTTCCGTGACCTTGTCGATTCCCGAATCCATACGCGAAGAGAGCGTTTCATTCGCGAGTATGCCTTGGATTTCGCCCTTATCGTTGACGCTCTCTCGCGCGTTCTCGACTGCCGTCAATTGAGTGTGTACATGTATGCGCTGGCCACCCATTTCGAGTTCCCGGAAATCGACCGCCATGGTCGCCCGCACCGTCGGATCGGTGGCGGCACTGGCCCCCGTGACCACCCCGCGCAGCATGACACCCGCGGGTATGGCAGTCGCCCCATTCACCACCGCCGGCGCGATTACGATGCTTTCGATGGGGTCGTCCGGCTTGGAAGTGTTGGAGGCGATTTTGGTCTTCAGCCGGATCTGGATCTGGGTGCCTGCGGGGACCACCGCTGCCACTGCCGGCAGAGCCAGGGCCCAGCCCGCCAGCAAGCTATTTCTCAAACAATTCGGAAACCGGGCCATCGACGTCCTCAATACGGATTTTCAGGTTGGTGCGCGCGTCCAGCTTGGCGACGGGCATTTCGAAACGCGCCACAATCATGCGGTCTTCCGAGTGCCGCCCCGCAATTTTGTCGCGCGTAAGCAGCGACGTATTGAACTTCCGGCCCAGAATGGGGTAATACTCGAAGATTCGCTTGGCATCTACCTCCGGCACCGGCGTGCTTGTGTAGTTTTGCCCGTCGGCGCCCGTGGCGGAGACATCCACGCTGCGCACCACAAACGGATAGTCGGAAGGGTTCACGAAGCGGAAATCGACCACGGCTAGAGAGCTGTTATCCTCCATCCCCATCGTGCGCACCTTCAGGATGGAGCCTTTTAACTCGACATGCGCGCCGCGCTGGATATACAGAATTGCGGCGACGGCAATCAGGACAACCGCCAGTGCGATGCCAAACGTCATCAGGAACTGTTTGCTCAGAATCGTGGGACGATCGCCTGGCTCATAGCCCGCCATATAGGAAGATAATAGCAGCAGGGCTATCGCCTTGCATGCTACGGGAGGCCGGCATGAACGACCCTTACAATCTGCGACGCTTTTTGGACGCGCAGAATCCGGTCTTCGGAGAAGTTTGTGCGGATCTGCAGCACGGTCGCAAGAGCGGTCATTGGATGTGGTTTGTTTTTCCGCAGATCAAAGGTCTTGGCCACACCCGGACCGCACGCGAGTTCGCAATTTCTTCGCTGGAGGAAGCCAAGGCTTATCTCGACCATCCGATCCTTGGGCCGAGGTTGCGAGAATGTACGCGGTTGGTAAGTCTTGTGGAGGGCCGTTCGATCCACCAGATTTTCGGCTATCCCGACGATCTGAAGTTTCGATCCTGTATGACGTTGTTCGCCCGCGCCACGCCGGACAACCAAATTTTTATGGATGCGTTAGAGAAATTTTGCGGGGGCGAATCCGACCCATTGACTCTTCAACAACTGCGATTGCAGGCGGCGCCGATAGTGTTGACTTAGTTGTGGACTTAGTCTATAGTGAAAGGATGACGGCGACGATCAACGTCCATGAAGCTAAGACCCATCTTTCGCGGTTGCTGGTGCGTGTCCAGATGGGCGAAGAGATTATCCTCGCGCGGGCCGGCAAACCGATAGCCCGGCTGGCTCCAATAGAGCGCAAGGCTGAGGAGCGGCGGCTGGGGTCCGCAGCCGGGGAATTTCAGGTCCCCGACGACTTCAACGCCCCGCTGCCGCCGGAGATCGAGGACACCTTCTGGCAATAGGCATTCTGCTGGACACGCATGCCTTCCTGTGGGCCATTACGGATGATCGGCGGCTGACGCGGCAGGCTCGCCGGATGCTCGAAACCGCCGATCTGTTCCTTAGCGTAGCCAGCCTTTGGGAGATCATCACCAAGGTGCAAATAGGCAAGTTGCCGCTTCCCGAGCCGCCGTCCAAATATTTGCCCCAGCATGTCGCGGCACTCGGCGCGCGACTGCTTGCCATTAATGCGGCACACGTCCTGCGACTGGAGACGTTGCCGCTTCACCATCGGGATCCATTCGACCGGTTGCTGGTGGCGCAAAGCCTGGAAGAAAAACTGCCGCTGCTGAGTTGCGATACATTGCTGGCGCCCTACGGCGCCGACATCCGCTGGGAGTGATAGCATCAAGCCTGATGGCCCTCGGCGATCTCACCAAGCAACTTGCCTCGCAGGCAATCCGCAATGCGGTCAACCCGCCCGCCCCGCCACCGCGTCCCGAAAATCCCGGTACTGCCATGCTCGCGCAGGTGCAGGCCATGCAGAAGGCTCTCAAGGAAGACGAGGAACTGATCGTCTTGTTCCACATGGGTGGCGAGACGGTGCGAGTGCTGGAGTTCTTCTTCCCATCCTGGCAAGTGGCCGTGCTCACCGGCATCGATGCGGACAAGTCGGTGACGCGCGTTCTTGCCGCGGTCGAGTCGCTGCAACTCGTCTGCAAGGTGGCCAAAGCCCCGTCGCCCGGCACGCCCGCGCGCATCAAATTCGTCACGCCACGTTGATACACTGTCCTAGTGACCCCCAAAACGCTCTGCCCGTTGCGTCCGCCTGCCCGCCTGCTGCTGGGACCGGGCCCCAGCATGGTGGCGCCGCGCGTCTACGAGGCGCTGCGGCAGCCCATCGTCGGGCACCTGGATCCATTCTTCTTCGAAGTCGTGGAAGACATCCGCAGGTTGCTCGGTTACGCCTTCTCCACCAGCAACGAGTTCAATATCGCCATCTCCGGAACTGGCACCAGCGGCATGGAAACCGCGGTCGCCAACTTCATCGAGCCGGGGGAAAAGTTCGCGGTGCTGGCCAACGGATACTTCTGCGACCGCCTCTCGGACGTTGCCTGCCGCCACGGAGCCGTGGTCGTCCGATTGGAGAAACCCTGGGGCGAGGTGTTCGACGATCAAGAAGCCCGCGATTTTATTCGCCGCGAAAAGCCGCGTACGGTGGCCTACGTGCAAGCGGAAACCTCCACTGGAGCGTTCCAGCCAGGCCACGCGATTTGCGAAGCGGCCCACGAAGTGGATGCGCTGGCGATCGCCGACTGCGTCACCTCGCTGGGCGGCATGCCGGTGCGCGTGGACGAAACCGGTATCGACATCGCGTACAGTTGCACGCAGAAGGGCCTGGGCTGTCCGCCGGGACTGTCGCCGCTCACGGTTTCGCCGCGTGCCTGGGAGCGCCTCCGCAAGCGCACCGCGCCGGTGGATTCGTTCTACATGGATCTGCGGCTGCTCGAAAGCTACTTCTGCGGCCGCAAGTATCACCACACCGCGTCGGCAACCATGTTTTATGCGCTGCGCGAAGCCTTGGCGATCGTCCGCGAAGAGGGCATCCAGAACCGTTGGGAGCGCCATCGCCGCAATCATGAGGCATTCGTCGCGGGCATCGAAGCCATGGGGTTGCGCATGCACGTCCCCGCGGGACACCGGCTGTGGACCCTAAACACGCCGCGCGTGCCCGAAGGTGTTGACGACGCCCAAGTGCGCCAGCGGCTGCTGAGCGAATATGGCATCGAAATCGGCGGCGGTTTCGGACCGCTGGCCGGCAAGGTATTCCGTATCGGTTTGATGGGATACTCATCCACCGAAGAGAACGTCGGCAAGATACTGGATGCGCTGCGGAGGACGATGGCATGAAAGACATGTTGGTCAAGCTGTTACCGATTGTGTTGGTGGCCGCAGCCTGGGGGCAAACGCCTCCGGCGCCCACAGCGCCCACGGCGCCCACCTCATGGACTCCCGAAATTTCCATGCAGGTGCAGCCTGTCGGCGACGTGACGCCTTCACCCGATGGCAAGCTGGTGGCCTACACCCAAAGCCGTGCGGTGATGGAAACGGAAAAAAGCGAAGTGGAGACGCAGATCTTCCTGGCCGCGGCCGACGGTTCGCATCGCACGCAACTGACGCGCGGCGAGAAGGGCGCTTCCGCGCCGGAGTTTGCGCCCAATAGCCGCTATCTCTACTTCTCCTCGGAGCGCAGCGGCAAGCCCAACATCTGGCGCATCCCCGTGGATGGCGGCGAGGCCGAGAAGCTTACCGATTGGAAGGGCGAAATCGGCGCGTTTCATGTCTCGCCGGACGGCAAGTGGGTCGCCTTCGCTGGCACGGAGCCGCCAGCCGGCGAGGAAGAGGCAAAGAAAGAGAAGCGCGACTTCCGCGTGATCGACGCCGATCCCAAGAACCACAGTCTCTGGGTCATCGCGGTGGAGCCGGACACACAGGGTAAGCGCACACCGCGCCGCATGACGAACACGCCGGACTACCACGTGACGGAATTCGATTGGTCGCCCGATTCCGCCGCCATCGCCTTCGCCCACACCCCCACGCCCGGCGCCGATGACTGGACCAAGTCGGATATTTCGGAAGTCGACGTGCAGACTGGCTCGGTGCGTCCCATAGCAGCCACGGGGGCCGCCGAGCACAGCCCGCAATATTCGCCCGACGGACGCTATCTGGCGTACGTGCGCTCCACCGATCCGCCGCGCTGGGCGGGGATCGATCGCATCGTGCTGCTGACCCGCCGGAGCGGAGAAGCGCGCGAACTGCCGCCCACCTTCGATGAGCAGCCCAGGCTGCTGGGCTGGGCCGGCGATTCGTCTCGGCTGCTATTTACCGAAGCCAGAGGCACCACCAGTGTGGTCTACGGCATGCCCGTCGATGGCCAGCCAAAGCCGGTATACGAACCCCGCCACGGTACCCTGCAAGCCGGACGCCTGAACACCGCCGGCACGGCGTTCGGTTTCGCGGGCGAAAGCTGGGATGAAGCGCCGGAAGCTTACGTGGTGAAGATCGGCGATAGCCTTCCGCAGCGTGTCAGCAGCGCCAACCTGAACCTTCCCAAGCTGCCCTTGGGAGAAACCAAGCCCGTCGCATGGAAGGCCGCGGATGGCTTGGATATCGAAGGCCTGCTGACTTACCCAGTGGGTTACGATGCCGCGAAGAAATACCCACTTGTATTAGTCATTCACGGTGGACCCACGGGCGTTTTCCAGGATAGCTTCCTAGGACGCTACGGCTTATATCCGTATGCCACTTTCGCCGCGCGGGGCTACGCCGTGCTGCGCGTGAACCCGCGCGGATCGGGTGGCTACGGGCGTACCTTCCGCTTCGCCAACATGAACGACTGGGGCGGCAAGGATTACCAGGATCTGATGGCGGGCGTCGATCAAGTGATTTCGATGGGTGTGGCCGATCCGGACCGTCTTGCGGTCATGGGCTGGAGTTATGGCGGTTTCATGACCAGTTGGGTGGTTACTCACAGCCACCGGTTTAAAGCTGCCGCGGTTGGCGCCGGAGTGACTGACTTGTGGAGTTTCACGGGCACGTCCGACATACCCGGATTCTTGCCCGACTACTTTTCAGGAGAGCCTTGGAACAGCTTCGACGGTTACTTCAACCACTCGCCCATGGCGTTCGTCAAAGGCGTCACGACACCTACGTTGATCCTGCACGGCGAGGCCGATGTGCGCGTGCCGACGACCCAAGGGTATGAATTCTACAATGCCTTGAAGCGGCAAGGCGTCACTACAAAAATGGTGGTGTATCCACGCACGCCGCACGGTCCCCGCGAGCCGAAGTTTCTGCTGGACATTATGCAGCGCCACGTGGACTGGGTGGACCACTTCGTGGGCAAATGAGCTGGTTAGGATACTGACCGTCACTGCGACGATGTGGCCTTCTGTTCCTTCACCTGCAACTCATTCACAACCTGAAGAACGTTCGGGATCGAAGACGCGATAGACGCGGCGCGCGTACCCGTGGTCGATGAGTCCACGTTGCCAGTCAGTGTCACGACCCCGTTCTTGACATCGTATTTTACGAACTGATGAAGCGTATTCTGGATGAGAGCGGCATCCAGATTGTTCGCGATGCCCTTATCCAGATCCGAGTTCATCGTTCTGGCGTCCCGTTCGGCGCCCGGCGGCATCACCGCAATCTGGTTAGACACAACTTGCCCGCCGGCAATCGATTTGGCGATGGAATCGGCTTGCGCCTTGTCGGTTTCGGATGGCACGTGTCCGTTAAGGGTCACGACTCCCTTGTCCCGATCCTGACTTACTGAGACACTCTTTAAGCCTGCCTGATCCAGCGCCTTGCGAACGCCCGCGCCAACGTCGGGAGATTTCGGGGTGGCCGAACAGCCGACCAGCATTCCGATGGCAAACATCGTGCACAAAGTCAACTGCGTCTTGAACGATTTCATATCTCTTCTCCCCTCGAACATCCGGCCTGTTTAGTCAGAGGCGGAACGCCGCGATCACGCGGTCGCATGGCTCAGGACAGGTTCGCTGACCAGTTCCTCGAAAAGCGTCCGGTAGTGAACCATTGCCTGGCGCAACTCTTCCGTTGTGGCCTTGCCGCCCGTCTGGCGAAGCGCGATTTCGTGGGCCGCCCGGTAGTTTTCGAGAACCAGTGGATGATCCACTGAAATGTCCGCGGCCCGCTGCTCAAAGTCGGCTACCGGATAGCCCCGCGTGGACATCAGGTCGCGCAGCAGGAGATCCGCTTCACTTACCGCACCGGCGGGGCCGTCCACAAAACGCGCCTGGAGTCCGCGCCAGGACTCTAAGAAGCGCGCGCGATCGCCTGCCGCTAGCGGACGGACGTGAAACGCCTGGACGCGTTGAGCGCGCGCCTCAAGCCCGGTTTCAGCCTTCCTACGGTTGCCGCCTTGCGCCACGGCGCGAGCGTATTCAGGACCGCCGAATTGAGTGCGCAGCCTTTCGGTGCGGCGCTTTCGTTGCCACAGAAATGCGGCGACGACTGCCGCGACGACCACCACGAGAGCGACGATCAATACTATTTCCGATGTACTTAGTGTTCCGATATCCATGATCTGCCTTCACATTTCGAACCACTGCTTGTTTTTGTCAACTCGGTGAGCCGCGGGGCGAACGGCAATTAGCCTCTCGCCTAATCAGACATCCGGCACTACCGGCGGTACCGTGAATATCCCCACCCGCCGCCGCCGAGTAGAAATAACACCAGAAGAACAACCAATAAGGCCGACATTTTTCGCCTCTTTCCAGCCAGGATAGTTGCACCTTGAGGTCCAAAGCCGTACGCATTAGGAACGGACGAAGGTAAACTCCTTGTCACCGGGGGGGACCTGCGGAGGGCGGCACCCAGTGGTCATGTGACCGGGCGCGGTCACTGTGCAGTAAGCTGAAAGCTGACAGCGCCCATGCCCGATTGGCTAAGCATCCACGAGCCGGTTTTGGTAAACACCATCGGCCACTGCGCCGGCGCGGTGATCTTTGGGATGCTGCTCTATTTTTTCCTGGTGAACCGGCGGAGCGCGGGCGAGGAGCGCAGCACCCTGCCGGCCGTGGCCGCGGCGTTGGCGATGCTCTGGAATCTCGGCTCCCTGGTCGCGTTGGCGGCCGGTCCCCGCGGCGGCCAGATCGCCGGCGGCATCGTGGCCCTCAGTTTCTCCGTCTTGAGTCTGCTGCCGGCGGTGCTGCTGCATATTTCGCTGCGATCGCGGCGCCGCGCCGTGTGGATCGCCGGTTACGTGCTCAGCGGCGTGGCCGTAGCGCTCCACTTAGCGGACTGGCTCAGCCACATGTCCGGCTTGCATTACGCCGCGCTATTGGTGGTGACCCTCGGGTTCGCCTCGCTCACGATCCTCTCCGTGATCCTCGAATGGCGCCAGGAGAACCGCGCGGCCGGATCGCGGCTGGCCGGCTCCATGGGTCTGTTTCTATTTGCGATTTCTTTCGCGCACTTCGGCGCCCCGCACACGCAACTGGCCTGGTCCAAGGAGGCCGCCCTGCATCATGCCGGCCTGCCGCTGGCTCTGCTGGTATTGCTGCAGGATTACCGCTTCCTGCTCATGGATGCGTTTCTGCGCTTCATCGTGAACGCCGCGCTGGCGGCCGCCGCGCTGCTGGCGACCATTCGCATCCTGCAGTCGCGAATTCTCGCCGGCCATCTGCAACACCCGTTCGACGCCGGAGTGATCTTCGTGTCCGCCGGCCTTCTGTTGACTCTCTTTGTCTGGGTGCATAATCGCATCCAACGCTTGCTGACGAGCGCCATTTTCCTGCGTTCCAACGTGGATGAGCCGTTGCGCGAGTTGCAGGACCTGTCGCTGGCCGCCGGCACGGAAGCGGATTACCTGCGTCTGGCCGCCGAAGCCATCGCCCGTTTCCTGCATGCCGCGCGCTACGATCTGACAGAGCAGAACCCAGCGGACGGGCGGCCTCCTCTGGCGCCCGTGGCGGTGCTCGATTCGGCGCACTTCGCCGTGCCATCGTGGGTCCAAGCTGTGCTGCCTATGCGCTTCGCGCGCGGCGACGCCGCCTACCTGCTGCTCGGCCCGCGCAACGGTGGCCGCCGCTATCTGAGCGAAGACCTCACCGTGCTGGCGCGCCTGGGAGCGGCCGTCGCCGAACATGTCGAGCAGCTCCGCAGCGTCCAAATGCAGAACCTGGTCTCGCAGGCGGAGTTGAAGGCTCTGCAGGCGCAGATCAACCCGCACTTTCTTTTCAATTCGCTGAACACACTTTACGGCACCATCGATCGCGGCAATGTGGACGCCCGTAGGCTGGTGTTGAATCTGGCCGACGTGTATCGCTATCTGTTGCGCTCCGAACGCGCCCTGGTGGCGGTCGAAGAGGAGTTGCGCATCGTGCGTGCCTATCTGGAAATCGAGGAACTGCGTCTCGGCGCCAAGCTTCGCACGGAGGTGGATGTCGACGAATCCGCTCTGCGTGTGGCCATCCCGCTGCTTTCCATTCAGCCGCTGGTGGAAAACGCGGTGAAGCACGGCGTGGCCTCGCGGCAGGGATCCGGTTTCGTCCATCTTAAGATACGGGCGAGCGATCGGGCCGTCTCCGTGGAAGTCTCAAACTCCGGCATGTTGGACAGGATTCCCGGCCTGCCCACACAATCCGGCATTGGCCTGACCAACGTCCGCCGCAGGCTGGAACTGTGTTATGGCGCCGCGGCCCGCTTCGATATCCGAGCGGCCGAGGGTGTCACCACGGTCGCCTTCACCCTCCCGGCCAGTCCCGTGGCGCACGCACTCCGGCATGCCGAGTCCCCACTATTGGGGACGCCGGTTTCTTCTGCGCTTTCATGAGCATGGGACTGAAGACGCTGATCGTGGACGACGAGCCGGTCGCGCGCAGAGTCCTGCGCGAGGATCTTGAAGTCATAGGCGGCGTCGACGTGGTGGGCGAGGCGGACAACGGGGCGGCAGCTCTAGAGCAGATCGCCGGCCAGCATCCGGACCTTGTCTTGCTGGACCTCCAGATGCCGGAAATGGGCGGCTTCGAGGTGATCCGCAAGATCCGCCACTCCACGCATATGCCGGTAATCGTCATCGTCACGGCATACGACAAGTACGCGCTGGAGGCCTTCGAGGCCGGCGCCATCGATTACCTGCTGAAGCCCGTGGGGCAGGACCGCCTGGCCGATGCCATTGAGAAGGCGCGGCGCATCACGGGCCATGAGGCCGTGGAGAGGCTGGCGCGCCTGCAGGAGATTGCGGAGCCGCAGCTTCCGGGACAGCGCCTAAAGAAGATCGTGGGCAAAGCCGGCGCCGAATATTTTCTGCTGGACGCCCGCGAGATTTTCGCATTCCATGCCGAGGGCGACATTGTCTGGATCACCACTGCGCGCAAGCGCTACCAGGCCACCCAGACGCTCAAGGTGCTGGAAGAGCGGCTGCGCAGCACCAGTTTTCAGCGCATCCACCGCAGCGCGTTGGTGAATGTCGATCATGTGCGCAAGATGAGTGCTTTGAGCAGCCAGCGCTGGCTCATCACGCTGAGTAACGAACAGGAGTTCATTGCCAGTAAGAGGCAGGCTAGGGGAATTCGGCGGCTCGTAAATTGGTAGGTAGCACGGCCTTCGACCGGTGTCCTGCAAGCGCACCGCGCCTTCGGCACCTAACGCCACAAATTCAGCGGGATTGGCTGTTCGGCGTCCGGAAGGTTCCGGGCATACATCGAAGGAGCGGCACACGGATTGCGGGGTATAACGCAACATGCGCTTCTTCGCGGCACTGTTCGCTTTCGTACTGAAATTCGGCGGAGTGGGTCTATTGGTGCTGGGTATCCTGGACTCCTCGTTCCTATTCGCACCGTGGGGTAACGACTTACTGGTGGTGGCGCTTACCACTCAGCATCCCAAGATGGCGAGTATGCTTTATTATGCCGCCATGTCCACCGTAGGTTCCGTGCTGGGGTGCCTGCTGATCGATGTGACGTTGCGCCCGCTCGGCGCGCAAGGTCTGGAAAAGCACCTGTCGGCGCGCAGGTTGAAACGCGTGCAGAGCAAGATGAAAAACAACGCCGGCGTGGCCCTGGGCGTCGCATCGCTGGTTCCACCGCCGTTCCCATTCACCGCATTCGTGATGGCGGCCGCCGCGCTGCAATACCCACGCATGCGGCTGTTGGCGGTAGTGAGCGCTTCCCGAATGGTCCGGTTCACGCTTATCGGACTGCTGGCGCTGCGATTCGGGAGGAGCATCTTGACATGGTCGAAAACTCCCATCGTGCAAGGAGTCCTCGTTGCGCTGATCGTGGTTTGCGTGGTGGGTAGCGCGTTATCGGTTTATGGATGGATCCGCCGTTCCAGATGAACGCAATGGTAAGACGATTGTTTGGCCGATACGAAGAGCGGGCGAAGCCCTTATCGAGCGCCGCCACATGTACGTTGCGCAAAGCAGCGGCTGCGGGATCGCTATTTGACCGCCATGCGCAGGCGTTCGTCCGCCGACGAGCTTCCCACCACTATCTGCGTTCCCACCTCGGCCTGCAGCGGTATCTTCACCGCGACCTTCTGGTGCGGCTTCAGCGATACCCGCTGGAATCCGCGCAATTGCTTCAACCCCGCGCGCCGCACATATACCTGCACCACTTCGTCGCCCGGCCGTGTCCCCGTGTTAGTCACATCCACGACAACCATCCCCGCGCCCGTCCGCAGGTGCGAGTATTCGAACGTCGTATAACTTAACCCATATCCGAAAGGGTAGAGCGGCTCGCCTTTGAAGTACGTGTAAGTGCGCCCGTGGCGAATGTCGTAATCCATCATGGGCGGCACTTGATCGAGTGACTTCGGCCATGTCTGATTCAGCCGGCCCGCGGGATTGTAGTCGCCGAACAGCACGTCCGCGATGGCCGTGCCCTGTTCCTGGGCGGCATGTGCAATGTGCAGAATGGCCGGGACGTTCTGTTGCGTCCAGTTGATCGCGTACGGAAAGCTCGACACCAGCACCACCACCGTCTTCGGGTTGGCCGCGTACACTTGCTTGATCAACTCTTCCTGCGAAAGGTCGATGGATTCCCGGTCGCGCCCCTCGCGGCCCTCGCCCGGATCGGCGCAGGGCTTGCTCGAAACGTCCATATTGAAAATCGCCATAATGTTGGTCGCGCCACACGTGGGCTGATTCCCCACCACGACCACCGCCACGTCCGACGCGCGGGCAGCCTTCACCGCCGCGCCATCCGTGTTGTCGGCGGCGTAATTCAGTGTCGCGCCGGATCCCACCTTTTCGCGAATGCCCTGCACGGGCGTAATCGCGTAAGGCGGCCGCCCGCCGTACAGGTCGATCGAGACCTCACCGGCGCGCGGCCCCACCACGGCGATGGATTTGATGGCGTTCTTATCCAGCGGCAGAAAACCATTCGCGTTCTTCAGCAAAACCACCGATTCGCGCGCCATATCCAGCGCCACGCGCTTGTGCTTCTCCGTGGTCCACGGCTCCGCTTCGGCTGCGCCGCCCACGCTCGCGTAAGGCACCATCGCCGGCGGATCGAGCAGCCCCAGCCGGATGACAGTTCTGAATTTGCCTCTAAGTACGGCGTCGATATCCTGCTCGGTGAGTAAGTGGTCGTCCAGTGCCTGCTTAGCGAGCTTGGGCACGTTGAAAAGGAACGCAAGCACCTGGCCGATGCCGGCTTTCAATGCTTCCGCCAAGGCTTGCTCCTGAGTCTTGTAATAGTGTCGCGGATTGACCATTAGCTCAACGGCCAGCGCGTCGGAAGAGACAATGCCATCCGCGCCCCACTCCTTTATCGCGAGGCTTTTCAGGATAGGATTCACAGTCATCGGCACCTGGTTCCAGGCGTTGTAAGATGCCATGAACGACTTAGCGCCCCCCTCCACGAATCCCATGCGGAAGGGAACCGAGTAATAGTCGCGCAACAACTGCTCGTCGAAATCCGAGGAAGAACTGCCGCGCGTGGTTTCGTTGCTGTTGGCCAGGAAGTGTTTCATCAGCGAGGCGGCCTGCCAGTACTTGGGGTGGTCGCCCTGCATGCCCTTGATGAACGCCACCGCCATGGTCCCCGTGAAGAAGGCGTCCTCGCCGTAGCTCTCGTTGTTTCTTCCCCAGCGCGGATCGCGCGCCAGATCCGCATTCGGCCCCCATACCACCAGCACCGCGCTCTTGTACTTTTCGTTCTGATAGATGTAGCGCGCCTCGTATCCTTGCACTGCGCCCGCGCGCCGGACTAGCCCCGGGTCCCAGGTGGAAGCCATCCCGATCACTTCCGGAAACTGTGTAGTAGTCACCGCTTTCTGGTTGAAGTCGCCCTTACGCACCAGGCCATGGAGCCCTTCCGTGCCGCCCGCATCCGGGATGTGCAGGCGCGGCACGGCGGTGCTGGTGGTCAGGCAGGCGAGCTTCTCATCCAGCGTCATCAGGGACAAGATATTGTCTACGCGCTGTTCCAGCGGCAAATCCGCATTCTGAAATGGATACTGATTCTGGGCGCTGAGTGGCGCAACGCTGGCAGGCAGCAGCGCAATGCAGGCCGCCGCGAGGGATGTTGTGGTCTTCATGTCGATCACGCGCATAATATCACTATGCGGCGATTCATATTGGCGCTCGGGTTGCTGGCCAGCTATTCTCCGGGCTGCTGCCCGTTACGGGCGCAAGAGAGCGACACCGTGCTGTTAGTGCTGAACCGCGCCAGCACTCTCTCGCGGCGCATCGCCGACGATTACATTGCCAAGCGCGGCATCCCGCTGAAGAACGTGTGCAAGCTGGACATCCTGTCCGAAAAGGAGGAGATCGATTGGGACACCTACGTGGAACAGGTCGAACGCCCCATCGCCCGCTGTCTGGCCAAGGCCGGCCTGCGCGAGCAGGTGCTTTACATCGTGACCACCATGGGAGTGCCGCTGAAGGTAAGCGGCTCGGGCGAAGGACTCGCCGCCGAATCCTGCGCGGTCGATTCCGAGCTGACCCTGCTTTATTCCAAAATGCATGGGAAGCGTTTCCCGCGTGCGGGACTGGCGCCCAATCCGTTCTACCGCCAGCAGGGCCAGCCGTTCACGCACGGGCGCTTTCCGATCTACCTGGTAACGCGCCTGGCCGGTTACGATTTCGACGACGTGCAGGGCATTGTCGACCGCTCGCTCGCCGCACGCAACGCCCCGGAGGGCAAGTTCGTGTTCGATCTCAAATCCGGCGACGATTCCGACGGCAACAACTGGTTGCGCATGGCGGCTCTGGCGCTGCCCAAGGAACGTGTGGTGATGGACGAGTCCGCCAAGGTGCTCACGGGAGAAAAGGACGTACTCGGTTACGCCGGCTGGGGATCCAACGATCCCAACCGGCATCAGCGCAACCTCGGATTTCAATGGCTGCCGGGAGCGCTGGCCACCGAGTACGTTTCGACCGACGGACGCACGTTCCGGCGTCCGCCCGCGGACTGGACCATTGGCACGTGGAAAGGGGTGACGGGTTGGTTCGACGGTTCGCCGCAAACGCTCACGGCGGACTACATCCACGAAGGCGCCACCGGTTGTTCGGGCCACGTCTACGAGCCGTTCCTGGAGTTCACGCCGCACCCCGACCAGCTTTTCCCGGCTTATTTCCATGGCCGCAATCTGGCGGAGAGCTACTATCTTGCTATACCGGGATTGAGCTGGCAGAATATCGTGGTGGGCGATCCGCTGTGCAAGCTGAAGTAGGACAGGCCTCCGGGCCTGTCTATCACCGCCCAACTGCTGAGCCAATATCGTGATGCGCGATCCAAGCGCCGAACAAGGGAACCGAGAGACGATCGCCGGCGGTCAGCAGGTAGCGTCGCGTGAGCCAGCGGCGCGCGGCGGGCGATAGCTCTGCCGGGCTCTGGCTCAAACACTGGCCCAGATGGTCGAGGGCCTCGCGGGCTGCGATGGGCGCGCTCTTGTACATGTCGCGGAAATACGGCTCCGCGTATTCGATGGCGCGTTCTTCCACGGCGGCAACGTCGCCGATCGCCGCCGTACGCAGATTGGTGTCGTTCAGGCGATTCACCAGCAGCGAGCCGAAGGCTTGTAGCAGGAACGGCTGACCGCCGGTTCGCGCGAAAACCTCCCGCGCGACCTCGGCTGGAATGGCGCCGGCGGGAAAGCCGGGATCCGGTTGCGTGAGCAGCCCGATGGAAGTTGGCTCATCGAGAAAGGGAAGCTTGATCTGTCGCGCGCTGATGAAATGGTCGTCCCACACGCGGTCCAACTCGTCGAAGGGCGCGGCGCCGGAAACCAGCAGGCGCACGCGTCGGCGATGCTGAATCGTGGCCCGGAACAGGCCCATCAACTGGAGGAACTCCTGACGGCTCCCGGGGAATAGATCTTCCAGACGCTCGAATTCGTCGATGGCGATGAGCGCGCGGCGGCCGTCCGGAAGCTGGTCGAGCTTTTCGAGCCATGCGGCCGCGGCCTCCATTGGCGGGCCGTAGGGAAATGACGGCAGGTCGATCCGCCGCTGCAGCTTTGCTTGATTGAGCGCTTGTTCGGCGAGTTTGTTCCAGAATGCGCCTACGGATGCGACCGGGTGCGCTTGTAGGTCGAAGAAGACACAGACGGTATCGGGCAGCATCCCCGGCAGCATCTTGAGGAGCGAGGTCTTTCCGGCGCGCCTGGGGGCAAGCAGTTGTAGGGAAACGGCGTTGCTGGCGTCGGCAAGGGCGTCCTCGATTTCGTGGACCGCGTGTTCGCGGCCTCGGAACAACTCCGGACCTGCTTCGGGAGATAGCGACTCAAACACGCGGAATGGGTTCAGGATTCGGCCGGCCGCGTTCTTTTCTGCTTCAGTTCGTAACGCCCGTCCGGCCTGCCGCAGCGCGAGCAGCGGATCTTCGAAGGGCTGGGTGAAGCTACCCCGCTTGGCGCGAAGCTGGTTTTCGATGCCGGTCAATTGGGCGGCCAATCCATCGAGATGCTTCAGCCGGTGGTGCGGACTGAATGCCGCATTTGCGGCCGCCAGAAACCGCCCAGCCTCGCTGAAACTGAGCAGCAACGGATCGGCGCCTTGGATGCCGGGCAGCCAGAATCCGCGCAGTTCGGCGATGGCCTGGAAGTCCCTGGCCCCCGCCAGCCTCGCCAGTTCCCGTGCGCGGAGCTTTGCCTCGGCACGGCGGCCTATTCGCCTCTGGCCAGGGGCGATGGAGCAGGCGTCGAGAACGCGGCGCGCGAGGGCCGGGTGTGCGTCGGCCTCGGCGAGGATGTGGCCTTCAAGAAAGGGGAGGGGCACCAGGCTCAGCTCATGATAGAGTACCGGGGTCCAAGCCAGACTGCTGCGGTGGGTAATGGTATTCCACATCCGTGCCAAGGATTCCAGAATCGCTTCGAATGGGAAAAGGGGAAGACGCAGCAAACTAGCGACGAGACCTATGACGAGAACCGGATAAGCAACAAAGGCGCCGTTTGCAATAAAGCTTAGGTCCAGAAGAAGCGCAACCGCGATTGCGTTGGCTTGCGTAATGCCCGTGATGTACCCCATCACCATGGCGCCTGCGTAGATGCTGATACCGACCCCAAAGCCCAGCCCCTCGGGAAGGGCCGAAAACACAACGTTAAGGCCAGTTAACGAGCTGAGTACAGCTAGTCCCAGGAGAGAATTCCCGACGACGGCTGACTTGTACGGAAGAGCCGCAAGCGCAATCCCTGCTGGAAGAGATGGTAAGAGCAATAGAACCGAGCGGAAAAGCCACGAATTGTCGATTGGGGAGCGCTGCCGACGAAGTAGTCTCCACAAGGACTCCTGCGGATTGATCCCCGCGCCGCGCAGTAACCGCCCCAGCGTGACCGGCTGCATCAAGAACAACCAAGCGAATCGCCAGAAACCGGGGAGGCCATCCCTCGACCGATTCACGACGCAATCTCCTCACGCAACCATGCGGCGAATATCTCGCCGAAGGGCGTACCATCATCCCTCAAAAGCCCACGCTGTTTCAGCACGCCAGCCTGCGACGGCACGCCGCGCGCCGCATCGCGCAAAGCCTGTTGCTGCGCACCCGGCAGCGTCTTCCAAAGCTGGCGGAAATGCATCGGCGCCTGGCGCTTCAGGTCCGCCAGCGCGTCATCAGGACTTGTCCCTGCCCGGCGCGAATCCACCAAGCCCGAACCGAACAGTTGCAGGAAAAACGAATGCTCTCCGCACCAGCGATGCATCAGATCGGTGTCGCCGGGACCAAACTGTCCCGCGCCGAGCCGAATCGTCGCATCGGCACCCCCTGGCTCCAACAGCCCAATCCAGGCT
This sequence comes from Bryobacteraceae bacterium, assembly GCA_049516155.1. GTDB lineage: Bacteria > Acidobacteriota > Terriglobia > Bryobacterales > Bryobacteraceae > Bog-159. The sequence goes on along the minus strand of JBEKTJ010000051.1, from coordinate 9,759 downwards.
GTCTCCATGCGATTGGTGATCGGCGACGCCTTATTGTTGCGGGTGAAGACTTCGTCGGGCGCTTCACGCGACGAAAAGACCAGACAAATGCGCCCCAGCAGATCGCGCAGCCGGTCGAAGAACCGCACATCACAAGATTGGACGACGGATTCCACCTCGTCGACCAGCACCACGGGAGGCAGGCCGGACGACGACACTGCATCAATCCACGCGGTCAGCAGGTTCGCCGCGTCGTCAGGCTCCGGCGGAGAATCCAGGCCGGTCACCGTTTCGACGAACTGACGGACGGAAACACCCGCGGGTCCCTGGCCGGAAACCAGCTTCACGATAATGCCGCGCTCGCGCAAGCGCTTCTCCCAGGCCAGCAGGATTACGGTCTTGCCGATGCGCCAATCGCCCACCAGCCACATACTGCGCCGCTCGTCGAAGGCGGTTTCGAGGCGGCGGAAAACGCCTGCGCGGCCAAAGCAGTGCTCGGGGCGCGGAGTCCACGGGCTGAAGGGATTCGGCTTCCTGGGAACCGGAACGCCAAACGTCCAGGTGATGCGCCCTTCCCGGCTCTCGCGGTAGAGGCTGTTGTTGTCGTACCAGTGACCGCCCTTCGGCGAAAAGGAACGGAACCGAACCATCGCCTCAATGGGGCGTAAGTCGGAATCAAGTTCCAGCCGCACCAACTGGCAGGAGTTGCCATAAGTATCCGCTAGCCCGCCTTCATAGAGCGAACCGGCGGCGAGTTCGCGGAGGCGGCGGTCCGGATCGATCCATTCGACCATTTCGGTCTGGTGAAGATGGCCGCGCAGGACCAGGTCGGCATAATCGGCCAGCAGCCGCCGGGCATGCATGCCGTCCGCAAGCTCGTGCAACGGATGGTGCATCAATACGATGCGCAAGCCAGGGAGCGGATCGCCGTTCGATCCGGTCAAATGCCGGCCCACTTGGTTCTCCGTCAGCAGAAGACGGCCGCTATCCGCATCATCGCCGCAAAGCCAGGCAGTGTCCAGTCCCACTACTTGAATCGGGTGCGCCCAACCAGGCAGCTCGACGGTGGACCGATAGCCCAGGCCAGCGGATTCGGCGCGCCGCAGATCGTCCCGGACCCACGTCCGGTAAGCATGCTGGCGTTCGAGGATAGCCGATTTCCAGGAGTCTTCAAAGCCAAGCGGCGCGCCGGCACCGATGCCGTTCATCCAGCGGGAAACACCCAGCAGATCGGTCGTCGCCGCCAGACGCATGCGTGTCGATTCCCAAGCACCGGCCTGCACGTCGCGGTCGATGTCGTGGTTCCCTGGGACGACGAACAAACGCTCGAACCCGATGCCGAGTTCCTCGCACAGCGCGCGGAAGAAATCCGTGACTGCCGCATACTCCTCAGGCTTGCCGGACTGCGCCGCGTCACCCGTGAAGAAAACGAACTGAACCGGTCCCTCCTCCTCGGTAAGCGTTTCCAGATTCCGCAGCCAGGCATCGCCCAGAACGCGCCGCCGTCGCCAGGGTTCCTTCTCCAGCGGGCCTTTGGCATGCAGGTCCGAAATGTGAAGAAATTGCAAGCGGTACTGTCCGTATGCCATGCTCCTATACAGTCTACAGTGAAATGGCACGCACTGAGTGAGAGAGGCAGATCGGGTGCGGCCGGCTTTGGACCCCTCAGTTTCAGCCGTCAGTGCTGGCGCGGTCCAGGGTGCTTCGCGGTATCTTGCGAATGCGCCTCGTCGGAAGATTCAATGCTTTCCGCACTCGGTCAAACACATCGCCCTCGGCAATCCCGCTGGCATCGCCTTCATCGATGGCGCTGCGTAGCGCGGCGAGTTTCGCTTCATCCTGCTGTTCGCGTTCTACATTTGGATTTTCCGGCAAATCATTCCTCCTACGCACACACCAGGCCAGGAGGCCTGTCCTACCGCAGCGAAGCGCCGCAGTGCGCACAGTGCGTCCAGCCCGGTTCCACGGCCCGCCGGCACTGCGGACACGCCTGCGACAGCGCTGCGCCGCACTTCGGACAAAACGTAAACCCCGGCCGCACCTGCGTACCGCAACTTGTGCAATTCTGCAATAGCGGGTCGCGCAAAACGAAGTACAGAATAATTCCGATGGCGTTCGGGATCAGCGCCGCCAGCAGCGTCCACATCACATACCGCATGCCCCGCCGCTTCGCGTCCGCGTACACGTAGCCGATTAGGAGCACCAGCACGAACAGGGGTATGCCGGGTAGCACGGACATCGCCAGCTTGCCCGCCAGCGGCCAGTTTCTGCCTTCCGGATCCAGCCGGAACGGCAGTAACATCATCAACAGGAAGAACCCCAGCCACACGCACGTGGCGACGGCGAACGCCGTCCGCGGCACCAATTCCATCTCATCTCGAAAGCGGCTCATAAAGCCCTCCTCAATTCGCGGCGGCGCTTTCCCAAAGCCAGGGCCGCCACCGCCGCGGTCAGCCACACCAGCAAAGTCGAACCCGCGGACCAGGTTCCAAACCGCACCAGGTTCGCGCCCATAATCACCAACTCCCCACCGGTCACAATGCGCGCCACGAACCAGAACGTCAGCCCTACGGTCCAGGCAAACAGCACCAGCGCCCCCAGCATCAGTTCGTCCCACCGCCGGTCCGCGGCCGTCGCGCGCTCCTGCACCAGCCGCGCGCGCGTGCGCTCCATCAACTGCGTGGGGACGGACGGCTGCGGGAGCTGCCGCAACCCCTGCGAATAGCCGCTCCAGATTTCCATCTCGCGCCGGCATGCCGCGCATTCCCGCGCATGTTCTTCCAAGCGCCGCTGCTCCTGCGCATCCAGCGCTCCGGCCGCCGCTAGCGCCAACATCCGGGCCATCGCTTGGTGGGATTCGTGTTCGCTCATGCTCTCCGCCCTCCTGGAATGCGCGCATCCATTGCCGTCCGCAACCCTTCCAGCGCGCGCCGCAACCGGCTCTTCACCGTCGAAAGCGGGATGCCGGCCACCTCCGCGATATCTTCCAGCTTCATATCCTCCTCAAAGCGCAGCGTCAGCACCTCGCGATGGATGGTGGGCAATTCCTGCATGCAAACCGCCAGCATCGCGCCGCGTTCGAAATCCAGCAGACGCTCCAGCGCATCGGGCTCGCCGGTGCGCAGACGTTCGTTGGCGGGCTCGGAATCGCCGCGGTCGGCATCGTCAAGGCGGCTCTCGCCGCGCTGGCCGCGCCACGAATCGACGGCCAAATTGTGCGCCACCGCGAACAGCCACGACTCGAAATTGCGGCGCGCATCGTAGCGCCCAATCTTTTCCATCACCCGCAGCCAGGTCTGCTGGAACAGATCGTCGGCCGCCGCCGGCTCCCGCACCAGCCGCAGCAAATAGCGATACAGCCGGTGCTGGTACCGCGAAATCATGCCCGTCAACGCGTCGGGATCGCCCCGCCGCATTCGGGCAATCGCGTCTTGCGTGCCGCTGAAAGCCTCCGGATTCATAGCCGCCGCGAGGATCATACCACTATCCCGTATACGGATGGTCCCCGCAAAAAGACCCATCCGGCATATACTGGTTGGGGAAAGCGCTGGATGGCACTGGAAATCAATCAAACAGAGGTTGCGCCGGCGACGGTGGTAATCGCGCTCGAAGGCAGCGTAATGCGCGGGCCGGAGGGCGAGCGAATCGAGGCGGTGCTGAACGGCGCCCTGGCGCAAGGCCTGCGGCGCATCGTCTTCGACATGACCGGAATCAATCGCATCGACAGCACCGGCATTGGCCGGTTCATTTACTGCCTGAACAAGGTACAGGAGAGCGGCGGCAAGCTGTGGATGGCGGGTGCACAGGGATACGTGCGCGAGTGTTTTCGGGTCACCCGGCTCGATACCGTTTTCCAGTTCTGCGGAACGGTGGAGGATGCTTTGGCCGCAAATCAGCGCGGTTGATACGCCCTTCTTATTTCACGCTTATTTCACGATATGCGGCCTTCCCGTACCCGCTCCGCCGGCCAACGCCGATAGCTTATGGTGCAGCCGCTCGTAAGCCTCCCGGATGCTTTCATATTCGCCGGCTAGCGGTTCGCCGGCTGCCGTGCTCTGCTGTTCGGCAATTGCGAAGGTGTGCTGCACCTGCCGGATCGCCACCAGCAGCATCTTGATTTCGTTGTCGTCTAGCTGTACCAGACTGGGGGACATCGTAGTCAATCTTATATTAGAATTCGGTCCCCAGTCCATTTTCGCCGCAAAGGTATCGGCGAGTTTTCGGGCGCCGCGGCGTTCTATCATGGATAGCAGGGATGCCTGTTTTGCCCGTGGTGCCGGCTCTGCTGCTGGCGGCGTTATCGTTCCAGCTTCCGGACACCGAAGGCATCCGGCACACTCCGTCTGAATTCCGCCAAAGCAAGGCCGTGGTGCTCGTGTTCGTCTCCGTGGATCGCACGGCGTTGGACGCCGCCGCCCCCGAGCTGGGGCGCGTCTACAAAGCTTACACCCCGCGGGGTGTGTCGTTTTACGGAGTCGACTCCGATGCCGGTGTCATTCGCCCATTGGGCTTGCCCTTCCCGCTCTTGGTGGATCGCCAGCGGGAACTGGCACGGCTCGCTAAAGTGGAGTCGGCGCCCGCCATAGCGGTGCTTTCGCCAGCCGGCGTGCTGCTCTATCGCGGCGCCATCGACACCCGCCTCGAACCGGTGCTCGAAAAGGTGCTAGCGGGCCAGTTGGAATCGGCGGCGCCCACTTTCGCGCGCGATGTGGCGCCCATTCTTTACCAACACTGCGCCATCTGCCACCATCCCGGCGAAGTCGCGCCTTTTCCGCTGCTTACTTATCAAGATGCCGCCAAGCGCGCCAAGCTGATCGCTATTGTGACTGCCAGCCGTTACATGCCGCCATGGCAGCCGGAGCCCGGTTACGGCCATTTTCAGGGCGAGCGGCGGTTGCGCGACCGCGATATCGCCACGCTGCGGCGATGGGCCGAAGCGGGCGCGCCCCAAGGCAACCCCGCGCAGATCCCGCCCGCCCCACACTTTCCGGAAGGCTGGCAGCTTGGAACGCCGGACATGACCATCCGCATGCCCAAGCCTTTCGCCATTGACGCGGACGGCACCGATCAATACATGTGTTTCGTCATCCCGCTGCACCTCACCGCGGACAAGTATGTGCGCGCCATGGAATTCCGCCCCGAGGCGCGCAGCGTGGTGCATCATGCGCTGTTCCTCCTGGATTCCGGCCACATCGGGCGCCAGTTCGGCGAATCGTATTCGTGCTTCGGCACGCCGGGCTTCCTGCCCAGTGGCGCGCTGGGCGGATGGACGCCGGGCATGCAGCCGGCCCGCATGCCGGATGGTCTCCAGCTTATCCTGCGCAAAGGCTCGGACCTGGTGATGCAGATCCACTATCACCCCACAGGCAAGCCCGAAACGGACCAATCCACGCTGGGCTTATACTTCACCGATAAGCCGCCCACCAAGTGGGTTGCGGACATCGCACTAGGGTCGCATGCGATCGACATTCCACCAGGCGAGCGCGCGTACAAGGTGCGCGACCACTTCACCACGCCCGTGGATGTGGAGGCTGTCGGGATCATCCCGCACGCGCACTACATCTGCAAGGAGATGGAAGGGTGGGCCATCTTGCCCGACGGCCGCAAACAGTGGCTGATCCGCATTCGCGATTGGAATTTCAATTGGCAGGAGCAATACCGCTATGCGACGCCGGTGAAACTGCCGGCGGATACGCGGTTGGAAATGGAATTTACATACGACAATTCGGATGCGAATCCGCGCAATCCGAATCACCCGCCCAAGCGCGTGGTGTGGGGCCCCGCGACTACCGACGAAATGGCCGGTTTGCACGTGCAGGTGGCGCCGGAAGACATGGAGGACTGGCACGAGTTAGGCCAGGCGCTGTGGGGCAAATTCATGCGGAGCGTGGGAGGGGGCTTCTACCGGAAGAAGACCGAAGAAGACAAAAGCCAATAGCCGCATTCAGGCATTTTCAGCATGCTATTCTCATCTGTTCCATGTCCCGCCAGCCGCAAGCCGCACGTCTCTACTTCGTGCGCGGGCGCGTGCAGGGCGTCGGCTATCGCGACTATACGCAGCGTGTGGCGTCCGCGCTGGGTCTGACCGGTTACGTGCGTAATCTGGACGACGGGCGGGTGGAAGTGTGCGCCACAGGCCCGCCTGATAAGCTTTCCGATCTGGCCGCGGCGCTGCGCAAGGGCCCGCGTTTTTCCGACGTGCGCGGCGTCGATGAACGGGAAGCCGCGCTGCAACACTATGCCGATTTTCAAATTGAGGTTTGATCGAGGTCCGATGGATAACTTGAAGCTGCTGATCCGCGAGGTGCCGGATTTTCCCAAGACGGGCATCCTCTTTTACGACATCACTACGTTGTTAAAGGACAAGGCCGGGTTGCGGGGGGTGATCGACGCGTTGTGCGAACACTATCGCGACGCGCAGGTGGATATGGTGCTGGGCATTGAGGCGCGCGGATTCATCTTTGCGCCCGCGTTGGCGTACGCGTTGGGCGCCGGCTTTGTGCCTGTGCGCAAGCCCAAGAAGCTGCCGTCGGAATGTCTGACGGTCAGTTACGACCTGGAATATGGCACCGACAGCCTGGAGATGCACAAGGATGCACTGGCGAATGGCAGCCGGGTTTTGATTGTCGACGATCTGCTGGCCACGGGCGGCACTGCGGCGGCCGTGGCGCGGTTGGCGGAGCAGGCTGGCGCCAAAATCGCCGGACTGGCCTTCGCCATCGAACTGACGTTTCTGAACGGGCGCGCAAAATTGGCGGGGTATGATGTCTTCTCGCTGCTGAAGTACGATCGATGAGTAAGCCGAAGAAGGGGGGCCTGAAAGCCGGCTGCGGGCAGGATTGCCCGCCCTCCAGGGCTCGCTTGCGGGCGCTTGCCAAGATCAATTTGGATCTGCGCGTCCTTGGCGCGCGGCCGGACGGATACCACGAAATCCGAACCATCTTCCAGACCATCTCGCTGGCCGATATCATCAATGTCGACTTCCGCCCGGCGCGCGGCACCACGATTCAAATCGCGGGCGATGTCGACATACCGAATAATCTGATAGCGAAAGCGGCCACGCTGGCGCTGGATGCGATGCGCATCACCGCCCAGGTCGACTTCCGGTTGCGCAAACGAATTCCGATGGGCGCAGGGCTGGGCGGCGGATCGGCGGATGCCGCCGCCGTCCTGCTGGCTCTGCCCGTGCTAGCCGGCCGCCCGCTCGCACTGCCGCGCCTGATGGAACTGGCCGCGGAGTTGGGCAGCGACGTGCCGTTTTTTCTGCTGGGCGGCGCGGCCGTGGCACTGGGCCGCGGCACCGAATTGTATCCGCTGCCGGATTCGGCGCCGCTGGCGGGCCTTCTGATCGCGCCTGCCGTACATGTTTCCACAGCCGCGGCCTATCGTGCGCTGACCCCCCGATTGACAACCGAATCGCAACAAAATAAGATAGTTAGTTTCCAGTCTCGTACTTGGTGTGAGCTTGAAGGGCGCGGGGGGCACCCTGGCGTTAACGATTTTGAAACAGTAGTTTTCGAGCAGTTCCCGCAACTTGCCCGGTTGAAACAGCGATTGATCAAGCTGGGCGCCTGCCCGGCGATGATGACCGGAAGCGGCTCGGCGCTCTTCGGATTGTTTGATAACCGGGAACAAGCAAATCGCGCTGCAAAATCATTTGGCGACGAACGTGTTTTCCCGATTTCGCTGGTTAGCCGGGCGCGCTACCGCAGCCACTGGTGGCGTTCGCTCCGGCCGCATATTGATGAAAAACTATGGCCGCCGTTAAGCCGATCCGGGCGATGACGCCCGATCGTTTGAAAATCTTCTCCGGTACCGCCAATCCGTGCCTGGCGAAGGAGATCTGTGCAGCCCTGGGCCTGCCACTGGGCAACCTGATGCTGGAGACATTCTCCGATGGCGAAGTGTACCTGCAGTTCCAGGAAAATGTGCGCGGCGCAGACTTGTTTCTGATCCAACCCACGTGCCGTCCGGTGGACCACAACCTGATGGAATTGTTCCTGATGATCGACGCCGCCAAGCGCGCCTCAGCGGATCGCATCACCGCAGTGTTACCCTATTATGGATACGCCCGGCAGGATCGTAAAGACAAACCGCGGGTTCCCATTTCAGCGAAATTGATCGCATCGCTGCTGGAGCGGGCGGGTGCGGATCGCATCATGGCGCTCGATCTGCATGCCGCGCAGATTCAGGGGTTTTTCGACGTTCCGGTGGACCACTTGTTTTCGGCGCCGGTAATGATCGAGTATTTCAAGCCGCTCGACGTGCCGGATCTGACGGTGGTTTCACCCGATCCGGGCGGAGTGGAGCGCGCGCGGGCGTTCGCCAAGCGACTGAACGCGCCGCTGGCAATTATCGATAAGCGCCGCGAAAAGCCGAACGTGGCGGAAGTGATGAACGTGGTGGGCGAAGTGGATGGACGGAATTGTTTGATGGTGGACGATCTGATCGATACGGCCGGTACGCTGGTGAAAGGCGTAGAGGCGTTGTTGCAGCAGGGCGCCCGCAGCGTGAGCGCCTGCGCCACGCATGCCGTGCTTTCCGGGCCGGCGGTCGGGCGCATCGAAGCTTCGTCATTAAAGGAAGTTGTGTTTACGGATTCGATACCCTTGTCGGAAGAAGCCAGGAATTCGACCAAGATCAGGTCTCTCTCGGTGGCGCCCCTGCTGGCCAGGGCGATTCAGTCCATCCACGAGGAGACTTCAGTGAGCAGTTTGTTTTTGTAGGGAACTGGGAGGGCTGGCAATCCTGCCCGCAGCCGGCTCTCAGCCGGCCTTGGCCGCCTAAAAGGCGGCTGCGGCCAAGATTGGCCGCCCTCCAGACGGAACAGTGTTTTAGTTACGGGAAATTAGGGCCACGCAACCCACGAGCGAAAGCTAACGGACTTGCGCCCCTTGAAGGAGAAATGCAGTGAGAAAAGATATTACCGTGGCCGCGCAGCCTCGTGAATCGCGCGGCAAAAACGAAGCGCGCCGTACGCGCAGCCGGGGATTGATTCCGGCGGTGGTTTACGGCGCATTTAAAGATCCCGTCCCAGTGGCCGTGAGTCCCAAGGCGATCCTGCAGATCGTACATTCGGCCGGCGGCTACAACACCATCTTCAATCTGGATATCGAAGGCCGCGAAAACACCCCGGTAATGGTGGTGGATTTCCAGAACGATCCGATTCGCGGGACGCTATTGCATGCCGATCTAAAACGCATCGACCTAACCAAGCGGCTGCGCGTCTCGGTGCCGATTGGCACGACGGGCGAGCCCAAAGGCGTGAAGACGCAAGGGGGCCTGCTCGAAATCATCTCGCGCGCGGCTGAAATCGAGTGCCTGCCCGACGAGATTCCGGAGCACTTCACGCTGGATGTCACTGAATTGCTAATGGGCCAAAGCAAGCGTTTCAGCGATCTGCCCTTGAGCGGTTCCATGAAACTGCTGGCGCCGCCCGATACGGTGGTCGCCCACATCGTAGCCATGCGCGCCGAAGAGGTGAAGCCGGCCGCTGAAGCCGCGCCCACCGCCGAAGCCGCCACGCCGGCCGCCGGCGCCGAACCGGAAGTCATCAAGAAGGGCAAGAAGGAAGAAGCGGCCGAAGAGGCCAAGCCCAAGAAGAAGTAGCGCCCCATGTTCCTGGTGGCCGGCCTGGGAAATCCAGGCGAGGAATATGCCGACACTCCCCACAATCTGGGTTTCAGGGTGGTGGATCGGCTTGCGGAAATGCACGGCATCCGGGTCACCAGGCGCGATTCGAAGGCGCTGATAGGATTGGGGCAGATCTCGGGCCGCGAA
>JBEKTJ010000050.1:0-58009 GCA_049516155.1 Bryobacteraceae bacterium | reverse complement strand
CTGGACAAATAGCTTCAGGCTTCACTCATACCTCAAAGCAACCATCGGGTCGGCGCTGGCTGCGCGAATGGCTGGCGGAAGAACGGCGGCGACCGCGGCGATCACGATGCAAGCCAGCGGAGCCGCCAGGCTCCAAAAATCAGCCGGCTTGACGCCGAACAGCTGCGAAGCGAGATAGCGCGCCAGACCGAGGCCGGCAGCCATCCCAAGTGCCATTCCGGCAACGACTGGCACGGTGGCGCCGGAGACGATCATACGTACGACCGCGGCGCGGCGCGCGCCCAGTGCAATGCGGATGCCGATTTCGCGAGTGCGGCGGACGGCGGCGTAGTTGACCACGCCGTAGAGTCCGACGCCCGCCAGCAGCAGGGCGACCACCGAGAAGAATCCAGCCAGGAGGGCGAGCAGACGCTCACCGATCATAGTGTTGTCGATTTGGGAGGCGAGTAAGATACTGCCGCGGACGGTCAATATTGGGTCTGCCGTTTCGACTTCCTTGCGCAGCCACGGGATTAGGGAAGTCGCTTTGGAGGCGGTCCTGATATTCAGCGTCGCGCCGGCTGCGTCGCGCAGCGGGGGATAGATCGACGGACCCTGGTTCTCGCGCAGGTTGTTATAGCGGAAATTGGCAACCACTCCGGCAATTCGTTGCGTGACGGGATCGGGATCATCGGTCAGCTTGTCGAAGGTTTGGCCGATGGGGTCTTGGTTGGGGTAGAACTTGTCGACGAAAGCCTGGTTCACGATCACGGATGGCGAATTGGCGGCGATCTCTTCGGGGAGGAAATCGCGGCCTGAGATCCAGCGGATTTGCATGGCGTTGAAGAATCCTTGGGAGACGGGCACTTCAACCGGGCGGACCATTTCGTTGGCGCGGCCGGGCAGGCGGATGATGGGCGTCATGATCCACACCATGGCTCCGCCCATAGGCCGCTGCTGCGATAGACTCGCGGCTTGGACCGCAGGAAGATGCCGGGCGTATTCGAGCAGTTTCGTGCCTGCGTCCGGGCGATGGCTCTCGGGATTGCGAGGCGCGAGGTCGAACAAGACAACATTCTTGCGCGAAAAGCCGAGATCGACTGCGATCAGCTTGCGGAAGGAGAGGAGCAGGAGTCCGGAGAGGAAGAGCACCGCCACGCTGAAGCCAACTTGAGCGGCCAGGATCCAGCGGAGCGAACCGATGCGGCCGGAGTTCTGGGCGCCGCCGGTCTTGAGGGCATCGCCCGGCGATACGCTAGACGCGCGCAGGGCAGGTACGACACCGAATAGCAGCGTCGTCACCAGGCTCAGAGCGAAGGCGAAGGCGAGAGTCCTGGAGCCCAAGCCGACATCCAGCCAAGCCGGGAACTCCGTGGAACCGAGATGAACGACGACGGACGGCGCGACGAGGGCGGCGAAGAGGAGTCCAAGCGCGCAGGCCGCTGCGGCGAGTTGTACGCTTTCGACGAGCAGTTGCTGGATTAGCCGGGAGCGGGACGCGCCAAGCGACATGCGCAACGCCATCTCGGCGGCGCGGGCCGAGGCGCGGGCGATCATCAAGTTGGCGACGTTGGAGCAGGCGACCAGGAGCAGCAGCGCGCAGATCAGCGCGAGGATTAAGAGCGGGCGGCGGAATTGGCCCCGGAATAGCGAGCCGCGGCCACCGGAGGCGTCGCGGACACGGAGCGGCGCATCGGTGAACTGCCGGAGTTGATCGCCGTGGAGGCTGCGGGGCGGGTTGATGCGCACGCGATCGCGCATGAAGTTGGTGATGGCGGCCTGAAGGGGTTCACGCACCTGCGCAAGTTTGGCATCGGGATGGAGGCGTCCCCAGACCGAGACGACGCCCCTATCGGGATCTGCAAGTTCGCGTGGATCCGCCGCAGCCGACAGCGGCAGCCAAAGATCGGTCAAATAACCGGGTTGCACACCGCCGAAGGGACCGGCGGCGACCCCGACGATCTGGAATTGCCTGCGGTCGACCGTGACCCAGCGTCCGATGGCGGAGGAACTGGCGCCGAAACGACGTCTCCAGAAAGCGTAGCTCAAGACGGCGGCGGGACGGCCGTTCGCGAGTGAGTCGTCATTGGGCTGGATGAGACGCCCGAAGGCGGGCTGGACGCCGAGGATCTGAAAGCCTCGGCCGGAAATGGATTCGGCGCGGACGTTTTCGCTTGCGCCAGCGGCATCGTCGAACTGCGCCGGCTGGAGACCGGGAGACAGGCGCATGGCGAAGAGGTCGGCGCGAGCGTTGGGCGTGACGGCGGCGGTGTCGCGCAGAAGTTCATATTGTGGGTAGCTGAAAGAGTCCGAGTCGTGGGGTTGGTTATCGGGGCTGAGGAAGGCTGGCATGACGCGGGCGACGTCGATGAGTTGGCGGGGCGCGGGGAGAGGCAGCGGCCGGAAAAGCAGCGCGTCGATCAGGGTGAACGCGGTGGTGCATGCCCCGATAGCTAGGGCCAGTGACGCGATCGCGGCCAAGCTCGCGGTCCGATGCTTGGCGAGCCCGCGAAGGCCAAAGCGGAAGTCGCGCAGGAGAGAGTCGAGCCAGGAGGCGGATTTCACGTCGTAGCTGGACTCCCGAAGACTGAGCCGGTTGCCGAGTTGGCGGCGGGCGAGGAGTTCTGCTTCGCGCCGGGGCATGCCACCGAGGACGAGATCGTCGATGCGATGGTCCAGGTGAAACTGGAGTTCGTCGTCGAGGCCGGCGGCGGTGCGTCCGGGCCGGAAGGCGTTGGCGATACGTGAAGTCCACGACATGGAAAATCCTTTGTTCAAGCCTGTTCGAGGACCTGGCCGATGGCGGCGGCGATCGAAGTCCAGCGATGTTCCTCGTCCATGAGCTGTTTGCGGCCGGCCGGAGTGACTGTGTAGACACGGGCGCGGCGGTTGTTTTCGGTGGTGGTCCACTGGGCGCGGATCCAACCGCGTTCTTCCAAACGATGCAGCGCCGGATAGAGGGATCCCTCTTCGACGCGCAACACATCGGAGACCGCTTCGATTTGCGCGGTGATGCCGTAGCCGTGCAAGGGACCGCGCCGGTCGAGGATCTTGAGCAACAGCAACGGCAGGGAACCCTGGAGCGCGTCTTGTTTGGGCATAGTAAGATATCTCAGTAAGTAAACTTAGTATGCACCAAATCGAGGGAGCCTGTCAATGGGGCAAAGAAGCGCCGGGACGAGTCTCGGCGCGGTACGCAGCGTGCGCGCCGTATCAGGCTCCCGTAAGCTCGTGCACCAGCTCGCCCACAAAAGCCTTCGCGTCGCCGAAGAGCATCAGCGTCTTGTTCAAATAATACAGTTCGTTGTCGATGCCCGCGAAGCCGGGGCTCATGCCGCGCTTGATCACCATCACCGTCTTGGCCTTGTCCACATCCAGGATCGGCATTCCGTAAATCGGGCTCGACGGATCGTTGCGCGCGGCCGGATTGGTCACGTCATTGGCGCCGATGATCAGCGCCACATCCGTTTGCGGAAAATCGGGATTGATGGCTTCCATGTCCAGCAGCTTGTCGTAGGGAATGTCCGCTTCGGCCAGCAGCACGTTCATGTGGCCGGGCATGCGGCCGGCCACGGGATGAATGGCGAACTTCACGTCTACGCCGCGCTTGGTGAGCGCATCGTAGAACTCGCGCACCTTGTGCTGCGCTTGCGCCACTGCCATTCCGTAGCCCGGCACGATCACCACCGTGTTGGCCGCGCCCAGTATGCCGGCGGCTTCTTCCGCTGTGGCGCTGCGCACTGTGCGCGCTTCTTGCGCGCCCGCGGCGGCCGGCTGCACTTGTCCGAACGCGCCGAACAGAACGTTGGTGAACGACCGGTTCATGGCCTTCGACATGATCACCGAAAGGATGAAGCCCGAAGATCCGTCCAGCGCTCCGGCCACGATCAGCAGCTTGCTGTCGAGCACAAAACCCATGGCCGCCGCGGAAAGCCCGGCATAGGCGTTCAGCAGCGAGATTACCGTGGGCATGTCGGCGCCGCCGATAGGCACGATCATGAGTACGCCGAAGACCAACGGGATGGCAATGATCAACGGGAACAGGCGCGTGTGGCCGGGATCCACGACTAGCAGCACCGCCAGCGCGACGGAAACTGCCAGCAGCGACAGGTTGACGATGTTCTGTCCCTTATAAGTGATGGGACGCTGCGGCAGCAGTTCCTGCAGCTTGCCGGCGGCCATCAAGCTGCCAGTGAAAGTCAGGCTGCCCAGGATCACTTCCATCGCCAGTACGGCCATCATGAAGGCCGGCACATGCGGCGCGCGCAGATAGTATTCCGCCGTGCCGACCAGGGCTACGCAGAGTGCGCCGAAAGCGTGGCTGAGCGCGGTGCGCTGCGGGACCGCGGTCATTTGCACACGTCCCAACGGCACGCCGATGATGGCGCCCAACACCAGCGCGATGGCGATCGACCGGTAATCGACGATGCCACGGTGCAGCAGGGTGGCGCAAATCGCCAACAGCATACCCAGCTCGCCGGCCCAGACGCCCCGACGGGCGGAACTGGGCGAGCTCATCCATTTGAGAGAGAGAATGAAGAGTACCGCCGAGATCAGGTAAGCGAACTCGATCACCCGATCGGGCGAAATGAGCGCTGGGGTCATGGCTTTTTGGGTTTGCTGGCCTTGAACATTTTGAGCATGCGGTCGGTGATGATGAACCCGCCGACCAGGTTGCTGGTGGAGGCCACAATGGCGACGATGCCGAGCACCGTGGCGAGGCCGCTCTTATGCTCGCCGGCGAGAATGATGGCGCCCACCACGGCGATGGCATCCAGGGCGTTGGTGAGCGACATCAGCGGCGTGTGCAGCAGCGGCGACACGCGCCGGATGATCTCGAATCCGACAAATGCCGCCAGGATGAATATGTAGAGGTTCGCAACGATATCCGTCAAATTTCCCCCTCAGTGCGTCAAGCCAAAGAACTCCCGCAAGCGCGGATTGACGATTTCGCCGCCCTGTGTCACCAGGGTCTCGCGCGTGATTTCATCGTCGGCATCGGAATGCAGCTTGCCATCCCGGAACAGGTGCAACAGAAACGCGGTCACATTGCGCGCGTACAGTTGGCTCGCGTGATAGGGAACCGTGCTGGCCAGATTGATGGAGCCGAGCACGGCGACGCCTTGCTCCTCAACCACTTCGCCCGCGCGGGTGATTTCACAGTTGCCGCCGCGTTCGGCAGCCAAATCCACCACCACCGATCCGGGGGCCATGCGGCGCAGCATTTCGCGCGTGACCAATACGGGAGACTTCTTGCCGGGCACCACGGCGGCCGCGATCACTACGTCGCTCTGGGCGACTTGATCGCCAAGCAATTCCGCCTGGCGCTTGTAAAACGTATCGTCCTGCTGCTTGGCATAGCCGCGGGCGTCTTGCGCGTCGGCCACCTGGATAGGCAGCTCGACGAATCGTCCACCCACGCTGAGCACCTGTTCTTTGGAGGCGGGCCGCAGATCGTAGGCGGAAACCACGGCCCCGAGCCGGCGGGCAGTGGCGATCGCTTGCAGTCCGGCCACCCCCGCCCCGATCACGAAGACACGCGCCGGCGTGATGGTGCCCGCGGCAGTGGTCAACATGGGAAACATCTTGGGAAGCCTGTCCGCAGCTAGCAATACTGCTTTGTAGCCACAGATGGTGGCCATGGACGATAGGGCGTCCATGCTTTGCGCGCGCGTGATGCGCGGCATCAGCTCGATCGAGAACGCGGTCACGCCGGTGGCCGCGATCTCCTGTATCGTTTCGAGTTGCCCAAGTGGACGCATGAAGCCCACCAGAAGCTGCCCGGTGTGCAGCTGCGGCAGGTCGGCTTGGCCCGTGCGGTCGTTGGAGCCATGGCAGAGCACCTGCACGACCACATCAGCCTGGCGGAAGACGTCGGCTCGCGCGGCGGCGAGTTGGGCGCCCTTGGCGGTGTATTCGGAATCCAGGTATCCCGCGGCCAATCCGGCGCCGGCTTCGATCACGACCTGAAAGCCGGCTTTCGCCAGGCTTGGAACCACGGCCGGCACCAGCGCCACGCGCCGCTCGCCGGGGAAGTTCTCCCGGGGAACACCGATGACCATATATACTATGGTACCCGCACGCCAGGGGGACCTTGCGGGGAGGCATGCGTCAGTTCATGGCGCGACTATGCGCTGCCGAATCGATGGCTGGGAGGCAGGATCCAAGGCGGATACAATCACAGCGGTTCTAGTCGCGGACGTAGCCGTGCCGGGCCAAATGTCGCCCCTGCTGGCGGTGAGCTTCGTCGGACATCTCGGTGACGCCAGTGGCCGTGATCCAACGATTGTAGAAGTTGAAAAGCGCGCAGGTGGTGATGGCGAAGTAAATCGCCTCGTCGTCCCAGCCGGCGGCCCGTACGCGCTCCACATCGGCGGCCGTAACAGCGGGCACGTCGCGAGTCATCTTCGTCACGAAGCGAAGCACGGCCTTGTCCTTCTCCTCCAGAGGAGACGCTTCCAGATCGGTTAGAACGCTATGGACAAGCTCTTCGCTACCGAGCAATTCAGCGGCGGCGGCGGCGTGGGCGCGCGTGCAGAAGCGGCATTCGTTCTGGAATGAGGTCCAGGCGGCAATCAGTTCCCGCATCGCCGGACTGATTGTGGCCGGAGCCCGCAGGACTCCCTGGCTAAAATGAGACAGACTGTCCGTAAACAAGGGCTGGAACGCGAACAGATCCCAGATTTTCGAATACTCGGCATGGCGGCCGCGGGCGGAATCAATCAGGTCCTTATAGAGACCAGGCTTCAAGTCGCTCTCGACGCCTGGAAGATACAGCGGCGCGTTTTCGCGGGCGCTCGCAGGATCGGTGGACATAGTGCGATTTTTTGTTAATCCTTCCGGCAACGCGATGTGCGGCATCTACAATCACTCCCTAAAGTTCGGATGGGCCGAGTCTAACCAACGTACCGAGCGCCCGGCGCACGGTGTTGTCTGGCATTAACGAACTGCTGGAAACGCCCCCTGATTCCGTACCTGCCTCGCCTGCCACAAATGCCGCCG
The DNA here is from genome assembly GCA_049516155.1 of Bryobacteraceae bacterium. Taxonomy (GTDB): domain Bacteria; phylum Acidobacteriota; class Terriglobia; order Bryobacterales; family Bryobacteraceae; genus Bog-159. The sequence continues at coordinate 51,028 of JBEKTJ010000050.1, read as the reverse complement.
CTCGTGGGCCGCGATCCAGGCGAAGGTAACCTGCAGGTTGAATCTGAGCAGCCGGGCCTCTGGCGCGGGCACCTTGATGTGGGCCAGATCCAATCCGCTGGCTTGTTCCAGTTGCCGCGACAATTGGTCCTGCAAGTGCCGGAAAGTTGGCAGCACCGCCGCAATGGGCTGGCCGTATGCTGGGGTGAACGCACGCGGAGCCTTGTATTTGTGCTTGGATGGCGGCTCGGTGTGGGCGATAATCCACTTCCCCAGCCAGCCATATCCAAAGGGTCCGCCCGCCAGACGGTCGCGCGCGCGCGCGTCCGCCAGAGTGGTTTCGAGCAAGTGCACACAGCGGTCGCCCACCATATTCAGATGCAGAAGGCACTCCGCCATCGACCAACTGTGCTCGTCCGGGCGCCAGTTGAATTGCGATTCCTGCAACCCATCTACCAGTTCCGACGCTTCCGCTTTCGCCGCGGCAAATTGGCGGTCCAGTTCGGCAAGCTCAGGGGATAGTGACGACGTGGTCAACATACTTTCATACCGAAACGGGATAGTTAACGGATCGCATTCGGTCAACCGCCATCCTCCCCTCGAGCCACTTTGATATATCCCAGTACACCGACATAGCCCTCCCGCGCAACGCCGGCGGCCCTCTCCCGAAAACCTCCCAGATCCGTGGGCGACCAGGTGGCTAACCCATCTACGTAGCGGTTGTACATGCAAAAAGCGGCGGCAATCAGAACGGTATCGTGAATTTCGCTATCAGTCGCGCCTTCGCGCCGGGCGCGTTCGATGTCATCCGGCTGAACGTCTTTGCCGGAGCGCTGCACTTTACCCGCGATAGCCAGCAGCGCCTTGAGTTTGTCCGAAATGGCCGCGTGTTCGAAATCGCGCTTCACTTCCTGAACGATGTCCTCGTTGCCGCCGAGGTGATGCGCCGCAATCGCGCCATGGGCGGTCTGGCAGTAGAAGCAATCGTTCCGGGAAGAAACATAGGTGGCGATGAGTTCGCGGTCCGCGGGCGACAGCGTGCCTTCGTCGTGCAGCAAGACTTGGGCAAGCTCGGAAAGGGCAATGGCGGTTTCGGGCCGGAATGCGAATAATCCGCGAATGCCTGGCAACCCCGCTGGAACTGGAATGTGCGGCACGGTTCTTCTCCTCTCTAGATGGCGTCGCCCCCGGCCGCGGCCGCCAGACCGTTAGTGGAATCCACATACCCTTCGCGCGCCAAGCGTGCCCCGGGATCGCGGTAAGCCTTCGACTCACGGGGCGCCCAAGTGGCCAACCCGTCCACATACCGGTTGTACATGCAGAAGGCCGCTGCGATCAACACCGTGTCGTGGATCTCCAGGTCGGTGGCCCCGAGCAGCCGGGCACGCTCGACGTCGCCAGCCTGGACGTTCTTGCCGCCACGCTGCACTGCGCCGGCAATCGCCAGCAGAGCTTTGAGCTTGTCCGAAATTGGCGCCCGCTCCGCGCTCTCCTTCACATCCAGGACGAGTTGCTCATCGCCGCCGAGGTGATAGGCCGCCACCGCGCCATGAATGGATTGGCAGAAAAAGCAATCGTTCCGCGAGGAAACGTAAGTGGCGATTAGTTCGCGCTCGCCCGGCGACAGAGAACTGGGACCGCGCAACAAGATCTCCGCCAGCTTGTTCAAGGGCTCGGCGGTTTCCGGGCGAAATGCCATGGGTCCCAGGATACCGGGCAGTCCCTCCGGAAGCTGAATATGAGGCATTCTTGATAACCCAACTTTCAAGATTATGAGTCGAATCGGAGACCCAGGTCAATAATGCGTATCCATTATTGCGAATACATTACGTTGGCCTCTTGGACGGCCGGAATCCGCACGACCGGTAAAGTACCCAGGCGCCTGCGCGCAAGACGTTAAGCAGTGCGCCAAAAATGACAGTTGACAGTACGCTTTGCGGCTGGAATCGCGAGTACAGACCGTTCACGCTCCACGCGGCATCCGTATAAATTGTCGCGGCCCGCGCGATGCCCAGGCGGTCCCTTACCGGCCAGTCGTACACCAGCCTTTCGATGCCGCTGTTAAAGAATCTCCCAAGTTGCAGAACCCGCATGCTATACGACTTTCTGGCCAGGTACGGCAATTCGGATTTCCCTCTCGACGCAGCGATCAGGGCTGACGCTTCCGCCGCGTGCCGCAAGGCCGAGGTTACCCCGTTTGACGTGATGGGATCGACCATGGAGGCGGCCTCGCCCGCAATGATCCAATTCGGGCCGGCAATTCCGCGATAGGTGCGGCACGTGAAGGACGTTACCCTGGGAACAGTGTCGGAGTCTTTCTGCGACAGCGACGCAAGCCGCGGAAAACGCGCCCGTTCAAGCCTGAGAATATCCTCAACGGAGAGGCCCAGGTCACGCCATTTTTTCACCGCTGTGCCGGTAGTGACATACCCTACGCTCAGCGTATTTGGGCCGATAGGGATCTCCCAAGCCCAATCCTGGTAATCCCCCCGCACGGGGTCCATATAAATGGTGGTGCCTTCGTGCGCTTGGGGCGCCGTGAAATAGGACCAAAGACAGACCTTGCGGGGTCCATACGCGACAGCGGGGAGATTGAATTCACGGGCCAAGAAACTGGTGAACGAACCCGAAGCGTCGATGAACCACGGCGATTCAAACTGCGCGCCAGACGCCGTTTGAATTGAAACAATCCGCATCCCGCGCTTTTCCACGGTAAGAGCTTTATCGTGCACGATCGTGACGCCACGCGCGACGGCCAGATCTTGGAGTGACCGGTCTAAGCGCATCCGATCGACATGGATCGTGTGCAATACGATGCTGAACGGCGCCTGGGCCACCCATGCAGGAGGTCGAAAGTTCTGCACCTCTCCCGTTCTTAACTGTAGTGTCACGCCTCGCTTGTAGGTCGCAATGCCGAATTCGATCAGGTCTTCGGGCGGCAGGCCCAAGGCGCTTAATAGGGCGGGAGAGGCCCAGTCCAGCGACTCGCCGACAGGCTGGCGAAGCCCGGTTTCAGGTTCTATGCATGCCACGCGGAATCCCGCCTTCGCCAGATGCAGCGAGGCGGCCATACCAGCCAAGCCGCCGCCGATTACGGTGACGTCGAAATTCCGGACAGCGGTTGGCCCCATACCTCAATTGTGCGGCAACTTACGCGGTGGCTATCCTAATTCCTGCGCAGCCAGTTGGGTGCCTTGCACTCTCACCCCGATTTTGGCAAAGGCGATTTCGCGGGAGGTCGAAGTGTCGTCCGAAAAAGGCGCGAAGCCGCAGTCGTCTGTGGTGCCGAATTGCTCTGCCGGTAGGAACCTGGCTGCCAGCAGCACCCGTTCGCGCACCTGAGCGGGCGTTTCTATGGCGGGGTCGATAGGATTGGTAACGCCAACGAAAACCGTCTGTCCGGGGCGCATCTCCCGGCCGATAATCTCCAATACCCGTTCCGGATCCTTCTCACTTGCCAACTGTACGTAGAAGCGCCCCACGCGCAACCGGAACAGCGCAGGCAGCAATCCGGCGTAATCCACGCCGGCGCTGTGGGTAGCGTCGCGGTCGCCGCCGGGACACGTATGCACGCCGATACGCTGGCGCTCTGGTGGAGAGAAATGATCGAGCACACGGTTGTTCAGGGCGATGAAGTTATCTAGCAAGCCTCCCGATGGGTCGAGTCTGAGAGAAAGGCGACCTTCCGTGAAATCGATCTGTACACTATCGGCGCCCTCGTCGAGGCAGCTACGGATATCGGCTACTGCGTCGTCCACCAGGTCCGCCAGGAAAGCCGCGCGCGGATATTCCGGAATTTCAGGTTCCGGGTATAGCAGGCTGAGAGCGGACGCCGAAATGACGGCTTGTTTCACCGGCAATGCCGTCAGGCGTTTGGCTGCCGCCAGATAGGTTGAAGCGTACGTGCCATAGTGGAATGGACCCGATGTTAACCGCGGCAATTGCCGTGTGTGACCGTCTTCAAAAGGAATCACTACTCCATCGGGCGCCAAATTGGACACGCCCTCGAGCGGATAAGTTGCAAAGCTGGACTTGGTCTGTTCTCCGTCGGTGATCACCGGAGAGCCGGTCTCCTCGAAGAGGTGGATGGTATCGAGGAGCGCGCGATTGGCGACGCGGGAATACTCGTCCGCGGACATTTGGCCGGCCTGTAGAGCCTGGCGGGCCGCAATCAATTCGGCCGGCCGAGGAATGCTTCCGATCGGTTCGGTAGGTATGTGCAATATTCCCCCACTGGGTCCCAAGGATTCGTTCATCCAAGCTAACCGAACCGGGCACCGGGGCGCAATAATCGAAAACAATTAGCCCGGCTACGCGACACACACCGTCGATGGGCGGCAAATCAAGTAGCGCGCGAGGCGACTCCCGGCGCCGCAAGAGCCGGTGGGACGCCTACTCACATGCGCCCTTCCCGCCGGACGAACTTGCAGCCGGAGCGGGGCTGCTCTGCGCCGGCGCAGTGCTTAAATTGTCGTCCGGGATCGACGCCCTACGCTTGTCACCCGCCCGGAAGGTGTAACTGGCCAGCCATACCCAGTTAGCGAACGCCGCGTCGCCGTGACCTCCCGTCAAAATGTCTGGTACGCTGCGCGTGCGGTCGCGATAGATCGCCCGGGCGATCGTCACCGTGAGGACATTGCCATTCCTTGCGTATTGCACGCCGGGTTCCACGGAGACGGCGAACCCCGGCCGGCGGAAACCCAGATCGCTGCCGGTCGGAAACAGATTGCGCGCGGGCACCCCCTCCAGTCTTGGTCCAAATGTGACCGTCAGCCCTCGAATCCTGGAAATCGGGTGGGCCACGCCGCCCTCAACCAAGTACTGGTCCATGACCGCGTTGTACTGTGTTAGAGTGATCGGATTCACAGTAGAGCTTCTCAGGACGCCGTTAATGTCCTCTAACATCGCGGTATAGGTGCCGTTGAAATAGAGCTGGCTGGATAGCCAGTTCTTGTATGCGTTCCATTGCAGCGGAATGCCCCACCCACCCTGGCCGGGCTGAATGGAATAGTCCACGATGGTCGTGGTGGTCTTTCCATTTGTTCCTTCGACGACATTGGCAACGTTGTCCTTGCCTGTGGGGAGCAGCAAGCCGAAGCCCAACTGTATGTTGCCGCGAGTGTTTTCCCTGGGATCCCACAACCAGCCGTTCGCCATGAACGACGAGTCTCCGATGCCGGAGGAGGTGTAAATAATCGACGAATCGTTAGAGTGGCGGCTAGCGGTGAGCAGCGGGAAATCGGTCGAAAAGCTGAACCGCGGCGACAACTGATAAGTCGCGCTGAAGTTCTCCAGGTTGATTTTGTTCTCCACTTGCGTTCCTTCCTGGACTCTATAATTCTGCTCGGTCGGCCCGACAAAGTGAATGTACGAGAACTGATGCCGGTAGGCGATACCGAAGTCCCACTGACCGGGAGACAAATAACCTCCCTCGCTCTCCGGCCCTCCCTGTTCGCCGTTGGACCTGGCCACAATGCAGCCCTGCCCAAATGATGGAGCTACCGTAGCCAACGCCGCCGAGGCGGCCAGGCAGACAGCGAGAATGGTGCGCGGACTAAGACCCTTTGAATGTCGCATGAGACGTATTCTACGGGCACGCGCGTCAACAAGGCAATGCTGAAAAGCTATTACTAAGTCAGGATTAATTAATCGCAGTTACATGTGGCGGACAAGAGCCGATGGCGGCACGGACTTGCGGCCACCCGTCAGCCAGGCGAGCCGCTCATCCAGCTCCGGCCGGTGGATTTCGCCGAGCACGCGCGAGAACACCACTCCGGTCTCGTCCAGAAAAGCCGTGTCCGGAATGCCTTCTCCCATGCGAAGCTTGTCGAGGTCGTCCGCGGAAGCGCCCGTCCACACCGCAAATTCGACATGATAGCGGTCGATAAAGGCCGCAATGTCCTTCTTTGTCTTGTCGTCGTCGAGCGAGACGGCGATGAAGGCAACGCCTTTCGCCGCCCATGCCTTGGCAGCCTCGACGAGCATTGGCATTTCCTCGCGGCAGGGGCCGCACGAGGTTGCCCAGAAGTTCAGAACGACGATCTTGCCGCGATAGTCCCGAAGTTGAACCTTCTTCCCGGAAAGATCCCGCAAAGTAAGATCGGATGGCTTCTTGTCGGCAGCGGACAGGATAGCGGCGATGAGGGAGAGCGCGAATGCGATGCGGAGCATAGAGTGTGTATACCGCAAATCGCACAGGCTTGGCAAGCTGGAAATCGTCTCACTCCCAAGCACGCTCGGTCAGGCGCGAATGGCCAGCATGCCCTCAGCGGAGGTCGTTCCACAGCGCTCTCGTAAAGTGTTCAGGCGTGACGTAGCGGGTGTGAAACTCCTGCCAATCCAAAGGGTGCAGGCGATAGGCTCTATCGTGCTCGAGGGACGCGGGCGGAGCCGTATAGTCCTTCATAGCGTGATAAGGCAGGGGCAGTACCGTGCTGGAGAATTGAAAATTATAATCGCCTTCTTTCATCCATCCGTCGCCGATGAAAACGTAGTCGCGTGTCCAACCAGCAGCGGGCGGAGAAACGGCGGCGAACCGCATCCGCAATTCATCGCCCGAGTTGACAATCACGATGCGGTCGTCGATTTTTTCGAGCAGTTCGCGGACACCGCCATAACGCGTATAGTAACCCTCCAGATTGCGCCACTGCGGAGCCGTTCCCGCGAGGGTGTCATAGTGCGCCAGCTCCGGCGATGAGTGACCGTCCTGTGTCACCAACGAAAAGCCACGGTAGCGCAGTTCGGCTTCCGAGAGACTCAGGCGCTGTGTTCTTACACGCTCATTAGGCATACCCGCGGCCCACGCCAGTCTGTCCCAATACACTTCCATGCTTGTACGCAAACGGAGCTTGCGTGGCGCGCCGGCCTGGAAGATGCCGGTCAAATCGAAAACCACGGTCTTCAGGCGGCCGGCTGGAATACCGAGGTGATTTCGCACGGCGGTCCAATGCCCTGCGCGATTGGGGACTTCGATGCGCAAGTCTTCCGGAGCGGGGCTGCTGCCCTGGCTGCGCGACATGGTGACCGTGTCGTCCCACGGGTGCAGAAAACCGTCGCCGATCAGATAAAGAGGGCCGGTGCGCGGCGCGTCTTCCGGCAATTCGAGCTCAACCCAGTGATCGCGAGTCAGTCCTTGATACTGCCCAACTCCAAAAGTATTCAAATAGTTGCCATCCACTTGCCGAACCGCGCCGCTTACATCCCGTCCGCTATCGTCTTTCGCACTGGCAAAAGTTCTAGGGTCGCCCGTCACATACACTCTTAGGGGCGCGGGCGGATCGGCCACCCGCTCGTCCACGTAAATGTGTGAGTCTTGCGGATGATCGACCACCAGCAACGAGTAATAATCTATATAGTAAGTCTCCCAGTATTCGTCCGTCAGGCGCAAATCGTAATAACCATCGCGCGGCACAAGCTGGTCCCCGGCGATTTTGAACCATTGCTCTGTTTGTTGAATCGGCTCCAATGACGTAGCGTCGATGTGCGCTCCCAGGGGCGCAGACATGGGAGCGACGTCCTTTAAGAAACGCATAGCGTGGCCATCCCATGCAAAAAGAAATGGACAGGAGCCTTTCAAACGTTGCTGAGCCAGCACGGACTGGTCCGATTTCAAGTTGAATTCCGTTTGGATTAAGCCATTCGGCCATACAATGCGGGCGAATTCAACTCCCGTGTGTTGGCCCAATCCAAAGTGCAGAGCCGGCGAGGCGATAATTTGTTTTTGCGTCAGCAGATCGGACCGAATCTCGATTTCGCCCCCTATGCCGAACGGATTGATGCGCTGATCTCCGTTCGCCGTGGCCGCCCTGGTGCGAATCACCTGCCAGTTATAGTTCTTTGCGCCTCGATTGGTGAATTGAACGGCAGTCCGGCCGGACGACAGCCCGATTCCATCCAGACGCCCGTCGTGATTCAGATCCGCCAGCGCCCAGCAATCGGAATTCAGTTTGCCGGCCAGCGGCGCGAAGCCTTTCCCGTCGCCGAGGAAGACCTGGCCGCCTGCGACAATGTCCAAGCTGCCATTGTTATCCAAATCCGCCAAGAGCAGGCTCGCGGGTCCGGGACCGTTGGCCGGTTTGGCGTTGGCGATTTTCGCGAAATCCCATGCGGTACCGGAGTCCTGGCCGGACAGCCGAACCACGCTGAAATCGCTCCGCAGCAGGACGAAATCGATCAGTCCGTCTCCATTCACATCCCCCGCCGCGATTGCCAGATTGTGGTCGGCAAGTTGCGGCGGGACGTTGCTCCGCCGGTAGTAGCCTTGGCGCTCATTCTTGAAGACTTGAAGGTTCCCGTTGGCATCGATGAGGGCCACATCGGGTACGCCATCGCCACGGATATCGCCGAAAGTGAAGGCGGTCATCCCGTCGACTCCCTTGAACGGTTGGATCGGCGCGAACGTGCCATCGCCGTTATTCCGCAAAACGATTGGCTCCCCGTGCGGCAGGCCCAAGACAACGTCCAAGTCGCCATCCAGATCGAAGTCGAAGGCCCATGCGCCCGTATAAGAGCCATGAACAATTTCCGCGGGTAACTTGGTTTTGGCTGTCACATCGACGAAGTGTTGGGGAGTTTCCTGTAGATAAATTTTGATTCCCGCGGACGTCGCGAATACCAAGTCAGTCTTGAAATCGTAGTTCAAATCGGCGCCGAGAATCGCGTTCCTGCCAAGGGTCGCGAGTGAAGACTGGCCGCGCGCGATGGGCAGGGGCAAGGTTGCGCCGCCTTCGCCGCCTTCTACGTGGACCGCCGTCGCGTCGGCCCACACAATCCGCGAACCCCCTTCTCCATCGAGGGGCAGAGATCCGATCCAGGCGATGTTCCCCGCGGACACTGCGCTTGAAGCCTGTTCTTCGAAGTGAAGCTGCATATCGGGCGAAGCCGGCTCCGAAGTGGGCGAAGGCAGCTTCAGAAACTTCAAGAATGGCTCTCCGATCGAGGTCGCGGGAGCCTTCACTTCATCTAAACTCCTGCGATATCTGGCGACCCGAATCAGCGTGTTGCGAAGAAACTGAACCTGGATTCCCGCGGTCCGGAAATCGGCCGCCGCAGCGGCTTGCCGAAGCCGGGTGAGCTGCTGCTGCGCAGGCTCGGGCCAATTCGCGGTATTCCGCCCCAGGCTGGCCACCGCCTCCCGCAATCGCACGATCTCATTCCGCTTCGCAGCCAGATGCGCGATGTCAAGCAGGACCGCTTCATTGTCAGGCCGAACTCGGAGAATCCGTTCCAGGAGCCTTTGTGCGTCCGCGTTGCTGGTGGCGGTTTGCTGGCGCTCGGTCTCCGTCGCCCAGGAATACAGTGCTCTTAGATTCGAACTGTCGATAGAGACGGCCTTTTGGTAATGCGTGACCGCTTCGGCAATCTTGCCGCGTTTGGCTTCAACCAAGCCAAGCAGACCCTCGATCCGGCTATTATCGGGAGCGAGGCCGCGCGCCTTCTCGAAGGTTTGGTAAGCCGTGTCGAATTCTTGCTGCCGGGCCTGCAGAAGGCCCAAATCGACCCAGCTTGCCGGCTCTGCCGGCGCGATCTCCGTGGCATGCGTCAGCCCGTTACGGGCGTTCACATCTTCCCCCGACTGGAATGCCGCCACGCCTAGATAGAATGCCGAACACAACTCGCGATATTTCGGCGAGCCCGGTTCGGGAAGCCCCGCGTGCCGGTTACAACCGGAACAAAGAAGTGCAATCGGGAGCGAAACCACAACAACGCGCTTCAAATTCATCCGCAGATGCGGGCATTATAACTCAGCGGGGGGAGGTGCACCGGGCTAGGGCAGGTGAACCAGGCCCTTCTTTACTGCCCATACGATCAAGTCGGTGGTGCGGTGGATGCCCAGTTCCGCCATCAGGTTGGCACGGTGCACGGCAACCGTATTCTCACTCAGTTGGAGAAGGCCGGCAATAATCTTATTCGACTTGCCCTGCGCGGCTAACTCCAGGATCTGTTTTTCGCGGGGCGTAAGGCGGTCATACTGGGGATCGGACACCCGGCTCGCAGGCATCACACCGGGGCCGATCACCTGTTTGCCTGCCGCGAGGGCTTTAATCGCCATGGCCAAGTCCACGTCCATCGCCTCCTTCAAGAGATAGCCGCGTGCGCCGGCGTCCAGGGCGTTGCGCACGTAGTTCTCCTCGGAGTACATGCTCAAGATCAGCACCGCAATATCCGGCTCGTGCTTCACGATCTCGCGCGTGGCCTGCACGCCGTCAAGACCGGGCATGGCCATGTCCATCACGATCACCTGCGGGTGCAGTTGCCGCGCCAGCCGGATGGCCTCCTGGCCATTCGCCGCTTCGTCCACTACGCGGATTTCCGGATCGTCTTCAAGAATACGCCGGAAGCCCTTGCGCACTAAGGCGTGATCGTCCACCAGCAGAACGGAGATTTCGCGCATCGACGAGATTGACTCAAGCTAACCGCCAAGTGCACCGCCGCACAATAATCGAAAACAACTATGCCTTGGACCTCGGCGCCCCGGTTGTACCCTAATATTTCTTGAGTATTGACGCGGTTCAACTCGCATGTGATAATTCGTGGAGTGCATTTGTGCGCCCCCGTGGGGTAGGGGTGCGGGTTCCCGGAGGGAGGGATTTAATGGCAGCATCCAGTTCCAGCATGGATTTCGCACCGGCGGCTGGTCCGACCTTTTACGAAAAGCTGAATTCCCAGTGGCACGAGCGCGCGCTTTGGATCTTCATGGCGGTCGTGCTGGCGCACTGGGCCGAGCATCTGGCGCAAGCGACGCAGATATATCTGATGGGATGGCCGCGGCCTCAAGCGAACGGCGTAGTGGGCTTGTGGTATCCCTGGCTCATCAAGTCGGAGGTGCTGCACTATGCGTACGCACTGGTCATGCTGGTGGGCATCTGGGTGCTACGCAAAGGATTCACGGGGACCGCCCGCACTTGGTGGACAGTGGCTCTGGTGATCCAATTCTGGCACCACATCGAGCATCTGCTGCTAATCTGGCAAGCCACCATGCATCACAATTTCTGGGGAAGGCCGGTTCCGTTCAGCGTGCTGCAGTTGGTGATTCCGCGGGTGGAGTTGCACCTGTTCTACAACTCGATCGTGTTCATTCCCATGGTCATCGCGATGTATTACCACATGTTCCCGCCGGCGGGAGAACGGGGGCTCTCGTCGTGCACCTGTGAATGGCGGCCGCGGACGGCGCAGGCCAACGCATACTAGCAGGACGGCTGCGGCGCTGGGCTGTGGCTTGTTGTGGCTATCGGCAGGATGCCGAAAACCCGACGAAGCGCCGCCGCTGATAACGATCCAGCATGAAGTTGCCCCTTGGCCGGCTCGGATCGGCGCCGCGACAATTACGCTGAGGGTGTCCGACGCGGGCGGTCAACCCGTGCGGCGCGCCCGTATCGCATTGGAGGCGGATATGTCGCATCCGGGCATGCGGCCCGAGTTCGGCGACGCGCTGGAAATCGCCCCGGGACACTATCGCGGCAGGCTGTCTTTCACCATGGCGGGCGATTGGGTAATCCTCGTGCGCGTCACGCTGCCTGGCGGACAGAAGCTGGAGCGCCAACTGGAAGTGAACGGTGTCCGCTGAATCGCCGGCGTTCGATCTGCTCAAAGTCCCACTGATAGGCCGTTTCTTTCGCTGGCGGCACGCCCGCACCTTTCTGCAGATTCCGACGTTAGCCGTGGGGATTGCCATGATCGTCCACGGATTGTTCGGCCCCACGCTTGCACCCAAAAATCTTGCGACTACCGTGAGTTGGGTGCATTTTCGCGGCGCGCTGGTGTTGGTGCTGCTATGCGCCGGCAATCTGTTCTGCCTGGCTTGTCCTTTTATGCTGGTCCGCCAGTGGGCGCGGCGACTTTTTCGGCCGCGCTTCAACTGGCCGCGGAAATTGCGCAACAAGTGGCTCTCCGCGGGGCTCTTCGCGCTGATCCTCTTTGTTTATGAACTGTTCGATCTCTGGTCTTCGCCTTGGTGGACTGCGTGGTTGATCGTGGCCTACTTCGCTGGAATCCTGGTAATCGACGGTTTCTTCAAGCACGCGGTGTTTTGCAAGTTTGTTTGTCCCATCGGGCAATTCAATTTCGTGGCATCCACGCTCTCACCCCTTGAGGTGAAAATCCGCGATGAGGATGTTTGCGTTCCGTGCACCACGAAAGACTGCATTCGCGGCCGGCGCGACGCTTCCGATCTGGTGGTCATTCAGCGCGGTTGCGAATTAGCCCTGTTCCAGCCCAGCAAGTCCGGCAACATGGACTGTACCTTCTGTCTGGAATGCGTCCAAGCCTGCCCGCACGATAACGTCGGCATCCTCAGCCGGCCGCCGGCCAGCGAACTGATGAGCGATCCCAGGCGGTCCGGCATCGGGTTCTTCTCCCGCCGCCCGGACATCGCTGCACTTGCGCTGGTGTTCACCTTCGGCGCGTTACTCAATGCGTTCGGCATGGTCAGTCCGGTCTATGCCCTGGAGAGCTGGCTGGGGCGCGTAATGCACGTGAGCCACGAAGCTCCCGTGCTGGGCCTGATCTTCGTGTGCACGCTTGTCGTGGAACCCGTGCTCATGTTGGGGCTTGCGGCGTGGCTGACGCGAGTTTGGGCGGGCAGCCGGCAGGCGACGTTGCCCTTGATCGTACGTTACGCTTATGGGCTGGTTCCGCTGGGCTTCGGGATGTGGCTGGCGCATTACAGTTTTCATTTCCTGACGGGGATATTGACCCTGATTCCCGTGACGCAGAACGCCGTAGCCAGTCTGGGGCGTCCGCTACTGGGCGAGCCGCTTTGGACTTTGACGGGCATCCCCACCCGTTTTGTGCAGCCGCTGGAGTTGGGATTCCTGGTGCTGGGGCTGGCGGGATCGTTGCTAGTGACGCATCGGCTGGCCGAAGACGAGGCTGCGGCGGGTGCTCACCCGCTGCGCGCCTTCATACCCTGGGCAGCCATCTGCCTGCTGCTGTGGATCGCGGCTGTATGGCTGATCCTTCAGCCTATGGAGATGCGCGCCACGTTTATGGGGTAGTGATGCAGAGACGCCCTCACATCGCCGGACTCTGGCTGCTTGTGGCCGCAGCTTCGCCCGCCGGCGCGCACAACGGGCCACCGTTCCCGATCATCGTGGATCGGCACGTAGGTCCGTACGTCATTTCGCTCTGGACGCATCCCGATGTGGGCACGGGATCGTTTTGGATCATGATGGAACCGCCGCGCGGAACGGACCTCCCGAAGGATTTGAAGATCGAAATCGGCGTGCAGCCGGTAAGCGGCCGGCTCCCAGAAAAACGTTACGCAGCGCGGCTGGATAGCAGCAGCGCACAGGTACAATACATCGTCGAGGCGCCCTTCGATGCCCAGGAGCTTTGGCGCATCCACGTGCTGCTCGATAGCTCCGCAGGACACGGAGAATCGACGGCGACGGTAGAAGTGACACCGCCTGGGCTGGGCCGGTGGGACCTCCTGTGGTACGCTTCGCCTTTCGCTGCTGTTGCATTTCTCTGGTTTCGGGCGCTGGCGCGGCGGAGAAGACGTGTCCCTGCCCAGACTCCCTAATGGATTCATGCTATTGTGCGAAGCGGGCCGTTGTCGCTATGCTCACCTAAGCAAGGGAAGGGGTAGATTCGATGTCAGACACGGACGTGATTGCCAACCAGAAACTGATTGTCGAAAACCAGGCGAAGATTCTGGCGAACCAGGAAGCCATAAAACGGAACCAGGTAGCGCTGGAGACCATATTGAAGAATCAGGAGCGCATTCTGGCTTTATTGCAGAAGTAGATACACGCTGAAATACCGGCATGAGAAGTAATCCTCGCCGCCAATTCTTTTTGATCGTCCTGCTCGGGGCGCAACTGGCTTTCCCGCTGGTGTACAAGCGTTTGCAGGCGCGCAGCAGGCTATCCATGGCTGTCGATCCATCCACGGTGCTGGCCCGCTACGGGTTCCACTTTCAGGAGTCCGCCAAAGCCGCCGGCATCGATTTCACGCACACCGCGGCGACCTTCGATCCCAAGCTCCGCCACATCATGCCGCAGGTGGCATCCATGGGGGCGGCGATATCGATTGTGGACTTCGATCGCGACGGGTGGCCGGATATCTACGTCACCAATAGCGGTGAGGGCAGCCACAACGCCCTCTATCGGAACCTAGGCGATGGCACATTCCGCGACGTGGCCGCGGAAGTAGGGCTCGCCGACGTCAACCAACCAGGCACCGGTGTCTCCACTGGCGCCGTGTGGGGCGATTACGACAACGATGGGTACGAAGACGTCCTCATCTATAAATGGGGCAAACCGGAGCTCTTCCATAACGACGGCGGCAAACATTTCACGCGTGTGACCGAGCAGGCCGGCCTGCCGAAATGGGTGAATGCGAACTCGGCCATCTGGTTCGATTACGATCATGACGGAAAGCTCGACCTGTTTCTAGGCGGCTACTATCCTGAGGATGTAGACCTCTGGCATCTGAAGGACACCAAGATGATGCCCGACAGTTTTGAATATGCCCGGAACGGCGGGCGCAAGTACCTTTTCCACAATCTTGGCGGCGGGCGTTTCGAAGAGGTTTCCGAGCGGATGGGCATTAACTCGCGCCGATGGGCGCTGGCCGCTGTGGCAGCCGATCTGCGCGGTACGGGCTACCCCGATCTCTTCGTGGCCAATGATTATGGCGTCTCCGAGGTTTATTTCAACGAAGGCGGCAAGCGGTTTCGCGAGGCCGGCAAGGAGACGGGTATCGGCGCGGCGCCCAAGAGCGGCATGAACGCCTCGGTTGGCGATGTGCTGAATCAGGGCCGCTTCGGCGTTTATGTTTCGAACATCTCGGAGGAGGGCGTGCTGGTGCAGGGCAACAACCTGTGGATGCCGCGGGCGGGCACATCCGGCGCGAATATCCAGTACGACAACATGGCTACCGCGATGGGCGTGGATTTAGGCGGCTGGAGCTTCGGCGCTCAATTCGGCGATTTGAACAACGACGGCTTTTTGGATCTGTACGCGGTAAACGGGAACGTGTCGCTCGACCGGAATCGCAGCTATTGGTACGACTACTCCAAAGTTGCGGGCGGCAACTCGGCTATCATTTCCGACGCCGCCAACTGGCCTCCTCTCGACGGGCGTAGCCTATCCGGTTATCAGCGCGGATTTTGGAAATCGGGGCGCCCTGGACGCAGTGGTAGCGAACGAACGAGGTCCGCTGCTGTTGTACCGGAATACGGTGTCGCCGGACAACCGGTGGATCGAGTTCGAGTTGGAAGGCCGGACGAGCAACCGCAGTGCGATCGGCGCCCAAGTGCGAGTGCTCTGGAACGGCCAGGAGCAGGTCCAGGAAGTCTCCGGCGGCAGCGGCTTTTGCGCACAAAACCAGCGGAGGCTGCACTTCGGACTGGGTAAGACTAGCAGTGTCGAGAAGGTCGAGATTCGCTGGCCGTCGGGCCAGAAGCAAACCCTCGCCGCGCCGGAGCTGAATCGTATCCATAAGGTGGTTGAGCCGTTATGAGCACCGGACTCGCCACAGCCGCGCCTCCCATGCCCAGGTCCGCGCTAGGGCGCTTTTTCAGCGCTGAAAATCGCTATCTCTCGCCGCTGTTCATCACGGTGATCCTGCTGGTGGGCAACCTGTCATTTGGCTTGCTGGAGAGCTTCTCGCGAACGCTACTGGCGATCGGCACGGCGCTGGCGCTGGAGATCCTATTAGGACGGTGGTTCTGGGGCAAGATCCCGAACCTGGCCAGCGGCTACATCACCGGCATCAGCGTGGGCATTCTGCTGCGCTCGCCGGAATATTGGCCTTATGCCCTGTGCAGCGCCATTGCGATTACTTCCAAATATGCGATTCGCGTACGCGGCCGCCATATTTGGAATCCATCCAACTTCGCGATTTGCGCCATGCTGGTAGTCGCGCCGGAGTTCGTTGCGACGCTGAGCATTCAATGGGGGAACACCGTCTGGCCCATGGTCGTGATCTGGGTGCTGGGAGCGTTTATCGTTTATCGCGTACAGCGCTTTCATATAACAGCGACGTATGTAGCTTCGTTTGGGGCCCTGGCGCTACTGCGTACGCTGATCACCGGGCACCCTTTTCTGGCCGAAGTCGCGCCCATCACGGGCCCGATGTACCAGCTTTTCATCTTCTTCATGATTACCGATCCTAAGACCACGGTGCGGCCGAAGTGGGCGCAGTGCCTGGTGGCCGGCCTGGTGGCGGTGGCGGAACTGATTCTGCGCCTCGCACACGTCGTCAATGCGCCGTTTTTCGCCCTGACGATTGTCGGGCCGGCGGCGATGCTGATCGAAATCCGGAATGGCTCAGGGCAAACCAAAGCCCAAAGATGAAGCATCTCTCGACAAGCGTGAAAAGTCTATATCGAAAATTTTCCAAACGCGTCTTCCAGCCGCTCCTCACCGCAGCCGGACGTCGGAAGATACGTTTCCGTACCTGCGATACCTTCGGGAGCCTGCCGATTCAAACCGGCGCGTCGTCGGCTTACGTGTCTAATTTCAGCAAGTGCTGAAGAATGAATGGCTGGGAGGCAGGGATTCGAACCCCGATACGCAGATCCAGAGTCTGCAGTCTTACCGTTAGACGACCTCCCAAGCGGTAACCGTATTTTACCATTGGTTCAGCATTCTGGGTGCTCCAGGTTTCCGCCGGCTAGATGGTGAAGCTTACAGGCGGGCCGTGTGCTTCAACTTCCTTGGCCCTATCCATTTCCCGTATGACGTCCGCCAGCGTGGTGCTGTCCAGAATATGCGCCACCGCGTCGCGCACCCGGCGCATCACGATGCGTGTGCCGCAGGTTTGCTCGTCTTTGCATTCGTCGCAACGCCGATAGTTGGTTTCGCGCGCGCAAGGCAACGGCGCCAGCGGGCCTTCGATCATCCGGATCACGGACCCCACCGTGACATCCTCGGGTGGCCTGCTCAGCTCGTATCCGCCGGCGCGGCCTTTCTTGCTCATGACCACGCCGCGGTTCCGCAACTCCAACAGGATAGCTTGCAGGAACTTCAGCGGGATGGATTCCTCGGTAGCCACATTGTGGACCAGAATAGGACCCTCGCCGTAGTGCCGGCTCAGCGAATAGAGAGCTTGCAGAGCATACTTCGTCTTCTTGGAGATAGTGCGCAATTACGATCCTCGTAACTTTAGGATACGTCGGAAGCAGTACTTTTGTATAGGCCTGATACTCTGGTACATCCCCGTGCCTATTTCACGTGCCAGCAACTGGCTTCTGCTGATGGCCGCCGCGTTTCTGTTCTCCACGGGCGGCGCGGCCATCAAGTCCATATCGATGACGCCCTGGCAGATCGCCAGCTTTCGCTCGGCGATCGCCGCGCTGGCGCTGGCCCTCTTTGTTCCGGATGGGAGGCGGCATTGGCGTTGGGCGCTGCTGCCGGTGGCCGCGGCCTACGCCGCCACCCTGGTATCGTTCACGCTGGCTACCAAAATGACCACCTCGGCGAACGCGATTTTCCTGCAATCCACAGCGCCGTTGTATTTGCTGCTGATCGGTCCGCTGCTGCTGAAGGAGCCGCTCAGCCGGTCCGACCTGCTGTTCCTGGCGGCGGTCGCTGGAGGCATGGTCTTATGCGTGGGAACTGCACAGCCGGCCGTGCCGACAGCTCCCGACCCGCGCACCGGCAACCTGATGGGGGCGATTTCCGGTCTGACCTGGGCGCTGACTGTCTCGGGCTTGCGCTGGCTGGGACGGCGTGCAGGCGCAGGCAACGCCGCCACCGCCACGGTGGTACTGGGGAATCTTATAGCGTTTCTTGTGACTCTACCTAAAGCGCTTCCCGCGCCGCAAACGGGCTGGCTCAATCTCGGCGTACTGCTCTACCTCGGCGTATTTCAGATCGGACTGGCTTACGTGTTCGTGACGCGGGCCATCCGTCATGTGCCGGCTTTCGAGGCCACCACCGTCCTGCTCTTGGAGCCCGCGCTGAACCCGGTTTGGGTCTGGCTGGTACAAGGCGAAAGGCCGGCAGACAAATCGATCGCCGGCGGCGTGCTGATCCTGTCCGCTACACTCACGAACGCTTGGTGGCAGAATCGGCGGCGGCTATAATGGACTCTATGCGTTTGGCTCTCGAAGCTGTCGGATGTGCAGTCCTGGTGTGCTCGGTTTGCGTTTCGTGCATGGCCCAAAGCGGGCCGCCTCCTATACCTCCTATTCAGTCGGTGACCGCCATGGGGACCGTCACACAGAGTCCTCTAATCCAGGGGCGGGACGGCACCTTCAGCGCTTTGCTCAACGGCAAATCCTTCTGGCTGTTCGACGACACGACCATGACCAAGGACAATGCCACGGGCAACAACTTCATCGACAATACGATGTCGTGGGCCACGAACGTGGATGCCTCCCAAGGCATCACACTCAACGGCAATTATCTGGATTCGACCGGCGTCCCCACGGAGTTCATGCCCTATCTGCCATGGGAGGCGGCGTACAACGCCGCGCATAATTCGAAGACTTGCACGGAAAGCCCGTGCGGGGCGGAGTTTGCCATGTGGCCGGGTCCGCTGGTTCCCGATCCGGCCAGAGATCGCGCGCTGATTTTTTATAACGAGATATGGCGCATCACAGGCCAATCCTCATGGACGGAGATCGGCGTGGGGATCGCCATCTGGCAGAATGGCAAAATCACGCGGCCGGTTGTGAATCCCGGCGAGCAATACGCCACGCTGATGTGGACCGGCAGCGAGACGGGCTACGCCGGGGGGTGGGTAACGGTCGGCGACACGCTTTACATGTATGGCTGCGCCGCCGGTTTCCTGGTGCAAAACTGCTCGATCGGCCAAGTGGCGTTGGAGAATGCCACCGTCCCGGCGGATTGGACCTACTACACTTCATCCGGCACGTGGAGCTCGAATCAGGCCGATGCGGTAACCGTCTTCCAGGGCGGCGCCGCGGGTAACTCGGTTTTCTACGACGACTATCTTGGGATGTATGTGGCCATCTATAGCGCCGTCTACAGCGACGACCTTTTTTATCGCGTGTCTTATACTCCGTGGGGGCCGTGGTCGAACCAAACGCAGTTTTTCACTGGCGTCGCGGGATACCAGGGCAATGCGGATTATGCGGCGCTGGCGCATCCGGAATTCGCGCAGGGCAATGGCCAAACGCAGTATGTCACTTACGTCGAAGACACCGGTTTCCTGGCGCAGGTGCTGCAACTCGTGCAGGTTACGTTTGGGCCGGCGGCTCCTTAGATGGCGCGCGGTCATGGGACCCGCCCCAGAATCCAGACAGGCGAACTCCAGGCCATGTTGCCGTCTTCCTGCTCGACGCGCACGTAGTAACGATTTTCGCCGGGGGCCGGGTGAGAATCCACATAGGCAAAATTGGCGGCACGTTGTCCGGTGGGCGTCGTTTCATAGGCATAGGTTTCATTGTGGATCACGTCTATGCGCCGGATCGGGCCGGTGCCGAGGACATTCACCTTCAGTGTGTAATCCCGTGTGGCCGGTATCTCGTCGCCTCCCAGATACTCGCGTCCGCCTGCTTCGACACGAAAATCGAGCACGATGTTATCCGTCGCGCCGTAGGAATGCCGCTTGCGCATGGCGTCGACCAGGTCGTCGCGCCCCGTGCCCGTGCTGACGATGCAGGAGTATGAGATGTGCGTGGAGCAGTGATCGGAGGCCGCCTCCATGCCGATGCGATAGCCTTTGGCCAGGGCGTTCCAGATGAAGCCCGCCGGGCGGTACCCGCTACGCTGGGCATACAACTTCTCGGCCGTGGCGCCTCTCGGCCCGCCCTCATGTTCGTAAACGACGCGGTGCCCCTGGTAGACCTCCACAAGCGGCTCAAGCGTGCCATCGTGATCCTGCCAGTCCGTGCCTTGGTTGGTGGCCGTGGTATGACGGAAGGCGATGCCATTATACTGGCGCAGATAAGGCAGCACTAAGCTCGCCGAGCGCATAGGTCCGCCGCCCGCGTCCGGACCGGTTTGCTCCGCCGGATCGATCTGCAGGATGGGCACGCCGCGATGCGCGAAGACGATGTTGCGGTGCCCGTTCGGATAGACCACGCTACGCTCGTAAGCGTATAGAGTGGTCAGGCGCCCGGGGTTCAGGAACAGGTCGGTGGATTTCTGCGTCTTCCACCAATTGTAAGAAGTGCCGCCGCCCTGGTGATCGGTGACCGTGGAAAAGTCTAGTGAGGCGGCGTCCAGCGCGTAGCGGTAGAAGTCCCACAGAGAGCCATCGCCCACGCCATCTGTGGAGAGCGAAGTGTGCCGGTGCAGATCGCCGCGCAGGATGCGGTACTCCGTTCCCTGCGACCGCAGGCGATAGCCGCGAATGGTCCGAAGGTCGTCGGCTTCCTTGGGATGCGTGGTGGTGGACAACTCCGGACGCTCCACAAAGGGCTTGAAGCGGATTTCTCCGGCGCTGCGTTCTTGCGGCGCGAGGGCGGCAAACACGTTCTGGCGGCCCGGCCGGGCCACGTTGTAATCGCGCGCGTCGGCGGCCCATGCGGCCCACAATCCGCCGTCCGGAACCGCCGCAACGGCAATGCGCGAATCATTAGCGCCGCTCGATTGCGGAAGCGCCTGGTTACGATGCCAGCCGCCGCCATCCAGCGTGAACAGTACGTTCTCCCAAATGCCGTTGGCGCCCCACACCTCGATCACGCTATTCGACTTCGTCAGTTGCAGCGCAGCAACCGCCAGTTTGCCATCGGCGGTAACGGCGATTTGCGGATTCTGCAGGAAGCGCGGCAGGTACAGCGGAAAGGCCGCCTCCAGCGGCGCGCCGGGTTCCTCCAACACGTCGCCTGTGAGCCGCGCGAACCGCAGCTTGCGCGACTGGTAGAGCGGGTTGCCGGCGGTCTTGACCAGATAGCCGTAATCCTTGCCCCAGTTGGCTTCCGCCTCGTCGAACGCGATCCAGAGACGGCTCTGCCTATCGCAGGCGAGCGAAGCGTGCGCCTCGAACCGCGGCGAACGGGTGATGGCACGCACCGGCCCCGGCTGGCCGTCGACGAAAGGCCGCACCAGCACGTCGTAGTTGCCGCGATCGTAAGTATCCCACCCGACCCAGACGGTGCCGTTCTCAGCGGTTGCCAGCGCGGGTTCCCAATCGTTAGCCGGCGATTCGCTGACGCGCGTTTCAGCCCCCCAGGCTCCTTCCCTCCAGGTCTTCAGAAAAATGTCGGACTGGCCGTTGCGGAAGCCCTGCCACGCCAGCCAGAGATTGCCGCGCGAATCGGCGATCGCGCGTGGATTGAAGTCGGATCCCTCCGCCGTCGTGAGGCGCTCTATGGCGCTCCACGTGCCGCCGCTCTTGCGGCGCTCGTATAGGTCCCAATTGCCATCGACCTGGGCGGACCAGAACACGTGCAGTTGTCCTTGGCCGTCGTAGGCAGCGGTCGGACGAAGAATGTCGGCGGTTTCATGCGCCTCGATCGCTTCTGGAGGCGACCACTGAGCGCCCTGCAATTCGCGCGTGACGAGGCGGTCGTGATCGCCCAAGAATTCCTGCCAAACGACGGCGAGGTGGCCGGCATTATCCGCCGCGATGGACGGAAAGTCGGCTTCGCCCAGGGTGGGGGAGGTGCTGCTCGCATTGCTCAAGGCGAATGGCCGCGCCACCTCCTCCACTTCGATGTTGCCCTTGTCGAAGGAGATCTGCCGGCGGGCGTCCAGATCGGCGAGTGCAAAGGTAAAGTCGCCCGCGCCGAAAACGTGGAAGCGGGCCGCGCCTGCGCCGCTCACAGTGGCATAGATGCCGTTCGGGAAGACCGCGCGCGGACCGGGAAGGATGGGACTGAGGTCCACCTGCTGGACGTTGGGCGTCCACGCGCGAGTCGAAAACGCGAATTCGGATGCGCCGCTGTCCGATGTGGTGACTTGGTCTTCGTTCGAGAAATGATACCCGGCCAATGCCAAGACGCGGGCGTCCGGGGAGGCCGGCTCGATCCAGCCTCGCCAGGTGCGGGTTACCGTGTCGGCGATCCCGTATCGGACCAGCACTTGGCGCGCGGAGGCGTTCCAGGGTTCCGCCGCGGCGGGTGCGGGAGACTGGGCCGACAGGCGCAGGAAAGAGCGAGTCGCCAGGGCTGCGAGGGCGAGCGATAGGATGAGCGAAGTGATCAGGGTTTTGCGCATGATTGTCTCGGGGGCGATATCAGTACACTGAGTCGATGGATTTGATTATTTCACAGGACGCGCTCACGGACAAGGCATGTTCGACACCTTGTCGGAGATGTACACATTCATACAGTGAATCAGCGCGGTGACAGAGATCTGCGTTGTGGTGGCCAGGATGATACCCAGCAACGTCAGGAAACTGCGCAGCTTGTTCTTCTACAAACAGGTTTCTTTGTTCCGGACGAGAAATCGACTCCAATATAACGCCCCGATATGTTAGAATCGAGGTGTATCTCAATCGCGGACAGCCCGATTGACCGGTAGTCGTTCCACTCAAGGCATGGGGGCGCAACGGATTCGACGGGATTGAATCGTGGTGGGGAGGCGTGCCGGGTTCCGAGCTCCCGTAAAACGATCGGAAAAACAGAACTGCCAACACACAGTTCGCATACGCCGCCTAATTAATTAGGTAGCCGCTCCAGCCGTCGAGCCCGCGCGGCGGTGAGTGAGCGTCATATTGCGGGATAGGCTGAAGGCTTCGGTCCGGAGCATAAGGCCGAGATCAATCGGGCTAGGCGGCCGCCACTCTTGCCGATTCTGAGGCGGAAGCTGAAGTTGCCGAATTGCGCTACGCACGTAGTTCTCTTCATTGCGGGCTTTCTCGGACGCGGGTTCAACTCCCGCCGCCTCCACCATCCGATCTCCCCACCACTCATTGCGCGTCGGCGATCAGATAGTATCGGCGATGCGGGCCTTGCTCGTTGCGGATTTAACGCCACCAGACCGCGATCCAAAGCCGATCTCTAAGGCGGGGGCGATCCGCAGGGCCAGAGCACAGGGACCGCTTGCGGCGGTGCGACCGGTTGGAGGTGGCAGCTACGCCAAGACCTGCCTCGGCAACGAGATCTGCAACTTCAATGCCACCGCCGAGGACGCTTCCACGCGTGAACGGATCGTTGGGTGGTATCGAAACGCGAAACTATTACGGGTCTGGCAGGGCGATCCGACTGGACAACCGCAGAAGGCTCTCGTCACCGCCGAGAACGAAAAGACGGTACTTCTGCCAACGCTAGCCAGAACGCATGCGGTCCCGCGAGGAAAAGGTGGCATCGGCCAGGCGAACCTTCGGTACCTGTACGATAATCACGGAAAACTCTCGGCTCCAGAGTGGATGAAGAAAGCTATCTCCTATATGGAGTCCTACAAGGGCGAAAATCTCCTGACGGATCCATTGGCTGAGATGACGGGCGCTGGGGAATCCGAGTTGGTGAAGGGCACACGCACGGTGGCGAGGTGATTTCACTAACAGCGAATGAGGTTGGCCTCCCAGCCGTCCAGGGTATCAGGGTGGATCTGTGCGTGGTGTATTCGACGCCGTTTCAAAAAAAAGCCCAGAGGCAGTGGTGGCACGTTGGTCTGGTATGAGGATTGGAACCCGCAGGACCACGTATTGCACCCAGTTCAGTACGTCTGCCGTCTCTTGCAGAAACTAGCGGCGCTCTAGCGTGATAGTGCTTGCGCCGGCGCATTCGAGGATTGTATCCACGCCCGAGCGTTAACCCTTTGCCTTTTTGATCTCCTCCACCAGCGCGGGGACCACCTGGAACAAGTCGCCGACGATGCCGTAATCGGCCACTTCGAAGATGGGCGCGTTGGCATCCTTATTGATGGCGACGATGATCTTCGAGCCTTTCATGCCGACCAGATGCTGGATGGCGCCGGAGATGCCGACCGCCAGGTACATCTTAGGGGCGACGGTCTGGCCGGAGCTGCCGACCTGCCGCTCCATGGGGAGCCAGCCGGAATCGCAGATGGGCCGCGAGGCCGCCAGTTCCGCACCGAGGGCGTCGGCCAGTTTTTGCACGATGGGGATGTTATCCGCTTCCTTGATGCCGCGGCCGACCGAGACGATGATCTCGGCGGCGGTCAGGTCCACCGCGCGCTGCGCTTCCCGGAACAACTCCAGCGGCTTGGTGCGGCTGGGGGTGAGTTGCGGCGCGAAGTTTTCCAGTGTGGCGGATCCGGCTTCGATACGATCGGCCCGATAGGCGCCGGCTTGCAACGATGCGAAATACGGCGGGGCGCCGGTAAATCGGACGTCCACATTGAGCTTGCCCTGAAAGAGCTGGCGCACCAGAACAAGTTTGCCCTCTTCGATGCGGTGGGCGATGACGTCGCTCACAGCCACGCGGCCGAGCGCGGTGGCCAGCTTGGGCAGGAAGTCGCGCACCTGATACGTGTGCGGGAAGAGCACGATATCCGCCTGCGTCTTCTCGACCAACTGGCGGGCCGCCGCCGTGTAAGTATCCGGCGTATAGTCTTTCAGTAGGTGGTGCTCGACGGCATACACATGGTCGAGCTTCTTGCCGGCGAGTTCCGCGGCGAGGCTTTCGATGCCCTGTCCCAGAACGGCGGCCGAGACTGGCCGCTGCAACTCGCCGCCCAGTTGCTGCCCGGCGGCCAGCGTCTCCCAAGACATGCGGCTCCAGGCCGGCGGGCCCTGGATCGCGCGTTGTTCCATCACCACTAGAATGCTCATATGACGCGCGCCTCGAATTTCAATTTCTCCACGAGCTTGGCCGCGGCTTCTTTGGGGGGCCCGTCGAACAACTGAGTTTGCTTGGAGCGGCCGGGCAGATAAACCCGGCTCAATTGGATGGATGGAGCGGCGGAGCTTGCGCCCAAACCGGCAGCAGTCACATTGCGGATCTCCTTATTCTTGGCTTTCTTGATACCCATGAGAGTGGCGTAGCGCAGCTTGTTGATGCCGGATTGAATAGTCAGCAGCGCGGGCAGGGGCATTTCGACATGCTGGAACCAGCCATCCTCCAATTCGCGCTTCACGCGGATAGAGCCATCCTGTTTCTCCACCTGCATGATGATGGTGGCGTGCGGCAAGCCCAACAATTCGGCCAGGATCACGCCGGTTTGGCCGTAACCAAGGTCGTCGGATTGCAGGCCGGTGAGCACCAAGTCGGGCTTTTCGGGGCCGAGCGCGGCGGCCAGCAGACGGGCTGCACCTAGCGCGTCGAATACGCCCAGGTCTTCCTCTTCTATATGGATGGCGCGGTCGGCGCCTTTGGCGAGAGCTTCGCGAATGGTCTGCGCAGCGCGCGTGGGTCCGGCGCACAGCACCACCACTTCGCCTCCGTTTTTCTCTTTCAGTTGCAGGCTCTCTTCCAAGGCATAGGCATCGGGCTCGTTGATCTCGTAGCTGAGATCGGCATCCTGGATCCAGGCGCCCGAGGACGCCACCCGCAATTGCGAATCGCGAGCGGGGACTTGTTTGATGCAGACGATGATTTTCATAAGAAAAGAAGAAAGGAGTTAGGAGTCAGGAGACCGAAGCCGGAAGACCCGTGCTGCGGCTTCTGACTTCTGTCTCCTGAATTCTGTCTCCTTCTACTCCACGTAACGTTTGAAAATGAGGGCACCGTTGGTTCCTCCAAAACCGAAGGAGTTGGACAGCGCGTGGTCGATGCGCATGGGGCGCGCCTGGTTGGGCACGTAGTCCAGATCGCACTCGGGGTCGGGAGTTTCGTAGTTGATAGTGGGCGGGGCGATCTGGTCGCGAATGGCGAGAACGGTGATGCCGGCCTCCAGGCCGCCCGCGCCGCCGAGCAGATGCCCAGTCATGGATTTGGTGGAGCTGACCGCCACCTTGTAGGCGTGCTCGCCGAAGCAGCGCTTGATGGCGACCGATTCCACGCGATCGCCCACGTCGGTGGAAGTGCCGTGTGCGTTGATGTATTCGATTTGATCCGGCTGGAGGCCGGCGTCGCGCAACGCGTTGCGCATGACGCGGAAGGCGCCATCGCCGTCGGGGGACGGCGCGGTGACGTGAAAGGCGTCGGCGCTCATGCCGTATCCGACGGTTTCCGCCAGGATGTGTGCGCCACGCTGGCGGGCACGTTCGAGCTCTTCGAGTATCAGGATGCCGGATCCCTCTCCAACCACGAAGCCGTCGCGATTGAGATCCCAGGGACGGGATGCGCGCTGCGGTTCGTCGTTGCGCGTGGAAAGGGCGCGCATGGCCGCGAACCCGCCAATCCCCATGGGGGTGATGCAAGCTTCCGTGCCGCCGCAAATCATGACATCCGCGTCGCCGCGCTGGATGAGGCGAAAGGAGTCGCCGATGGCATGCGCGCTGGTCGTGCAGGCTGTGGCGGTGGCCGAGTTCGGGCCTTTCGCACCGGTGCGGATGGAGACATAGCCGGAAGCCAGGTTGACGATGGTCGCCGGAATGAAAAACGGGGAGATACGGCGGGGGCCGTGTTCGAGCAGCGTCTGGTGTTCGCGCTCGATAACTTCGAACCCGCCGATGCCGCTGCCGATGTAGACGCCCACGCTCTCGGCCTCATCGGGGTGAACGCGCAAGCCGGCGGAGACAGTGGCGCAATCCGCCGCCGCAATGGCGAACTGGATGAAGCGCCCCATTTTCTTGATCTCTTTTTTTTCGATGTAGCTGGCCGGCTCGAAGCCTTGGATCTCGCCGGCTATGCGGCAGGAAAAGAGGTGAGCGTCGAAGGCCGTAATCGGTCCGATGCCGCTTTTACCCGCCAGTACGCCCTGCCAGGTCGCTTCGGTCCCAATACCCACGGAGGACACCAAGCCCACACCGGTTACGACCACTCTGCGTGACACGCAAATACTCCTGGGAAAAGCGCTGGCCGCTACTTCTTGGCCGACTTGTTTTCGATGTAAGTGACGGCGTCTTTGACCGTGGCGATTTTTTCGGCGTCCTCGTCGGGAATTTCCAATTCAAAGGCTTCTTCGAAGGCCATGACCAGTTCCACGATGTCGAGCGAATCGGCGCCCAGGTCGTCCACAAACGACGCATTGTCCTCCACCTGGGCCTCGTCCACACCCAGTTGCTCGACGATAATCTGCTTCACCCTCTCGGCGATTGATGCCATACTTCCTCCTGGACTATTCGAAACTCCTGATTCTAGCCGCCTTCGTTACATTCCGCAAGTTCGAAATCTCAACCGCAGATGCACGCCGATACACGCGGATAAATCAACTGCTGTTTGATACTGTAGCATCAAGACAGCCCTTGGCGAGGCGTACCTGGATGGCGGAGGCGGGTGGGGCGGCGGCACTGTCCTTGACGATAGCGCCGGATGAGTTAGTGACGATGGCGTAGCCGCGATCCAGGATGAGCAGAGGGCTGAGTTGGGAGAGTTTAGCGGAGAGCTGTTCGGCCGCGCCGCGGCGACGGGCGAGCTGCCAGTGCAGGGATTGCGCGGCGGCGGCGTGGGCGAAGTCGAGGCGGCGGCGGTCGGACGCGAAGCGGGGGCGCAGATCGAAATAGTTGAGGCGCGCGGCGAGGGCGCGTTGCGCGCGGGATCGGCGCTCCAGCCGCGTGCGCAGCAGGTCGCGCAAACGGAATTCGAGTTCGTCGACGCGCTGGGCTTGGCGGCCCATGGCGCGGTGCAGCAATCCCAGCGGCCTTTCGATTCCTTGCTGCTGCCAGCGCCGCGAGAGCACGGCCAAGTGGTAGCGTATCGCATGCACCAACTCTTGCCGACGGCCGGAGATGCGGTCCAGCAATTCGCGGCGCGTACACACGATCATCTCCGCGGCCGCCGAAGGTGTGGGGGCGCGCAGGTCGGCCACGAAATCGGCGATGGTTACGTCGGTCTCATGCCCCACCGCGGAGACCACCGGGACGGCGCAGCGGGCGATGGCGCGCGCTACGGCTTCTTCGTTGAACGTCCAGAGGTCTTCGAGCGAGCCGCCGCCGCGTGCCACGATCACCAATTCGGCCCAGGGACTGCGGCTGAAATAATCGAGGCCGCGGCAGACTTCTTCGACGGATCCTTCGCCTTGGACCAGCGCGGGGAACAGCCGGATGTGAAGGCCGGGGAAGCGGCGGCACAGGATTTGAACCATGTCGGAGATGACGGCGCCGCGCGGGGAGGTGACAATGCCGATGCGCTGCGGATAGCGCGGCAGGGGACGCTTGCGGCCCGGATCGAAGAGGCCTTCGTCTGCCAGCTTTTTCTTGAGTTGTTCGAAGGCGAGTTGCAGCGCGCCGTGGCCCAGAGGCTCCAACAGGTCGACGATGAGCTGGTATTCGCCGCGGGCCTCGAAGACATCGATGCGGCCGCGGGCGAGTACGGCGAGACCGTCCTGCGGTTTGAATTTCCAATAGCGGTGCGCAGAGCGGAAGGCAACGGCCCGCACCTGCGCCTGCGCTTCCTTCAGGGTGAAGTAGTAATGTCCGCTGGGGGCTAGTTTGGCGCCCGATATTTCGCCGGAAACCCAGACGTCGGGGAATTCGCTTTCCAGAGCGGCGCGGATGGCTGCGTTCAGCCCGGTGACGGAGTAGACGCGGCGGGCGGGGGCGAAATCGAAGGCGAACTGGTCCACTATTTGATGGTAGCGGAGACGGCGACCTATAGCTATTTCAGCCCGAGTCGCCTCTGAAGGTGATATAGTCCATCGGTGTGGCTGAAGACGCAAAGCACCCATGCACGATAGGGAGCGGAGCGATTGAACGAGTGAGTAACGCGTTTGGCGGACTGAAACGCTGAAAGAGGGCGTACGCTGCCTTAGTGCTGTGCGCAACAGCGTCGATTCCCCTTGCCCGCGTTCCGGTGCGCACCAGCCAATCCGCCATCCAGCAGATCCTGCGTGAAACATGCCCACATCGATCCCCGCAGCTTATAGGGCGCACGACCTGCAACCCCAGCGTGCAATCCTGCGGTTTCAGCTTCGCTCGGTGGTTGCGCTCCGCTCGCGACTTCGATCTCGACTTCTGAGCTATACCCGTGTCGCTCCGCTGAAAGGCGTCCGCATGGGGGACCCCAGGCCAGGATTGCCCGCCCTCCGCAGGTATATGTCGATGATATGATGGCCGTATGCGCGGCGTGGCAGTTCTAGTTATCGCCAGTCATGCTGCGGCCATCCTCGTGTGGGCGTCCGGCGCGGCTCCGGCAGGCATCCCCAACTTCCATCAGGTTGACGAACACGTCTACCGCGGCGCGCAACCGACCGGCGAGGGTTGGGGCAGTTTGGCTAGGCTGGGAATCAAGACAGTCATCGACTTGCGGCCTCCGCGCGAGCATTCCTGCCAAGCGGAACAGCGGGAGGTGGAGGCGGCCGGAATGCGCTACGTCAACGTGCCACTGAACGGTATCCATGCACCGTCCGATGTGAATGTTTCGAGAGTTCTCGCACTGGTGGACGACTCCATAAGTCCCGTCTTCGTGCATTGCCGGCGGGGCGCGGACCGCACCGGCACGGTGGTAGCCTGCTACCGCATCGCACACGACGGCTGGGACAACAAGAGGGCTTTGCGGGAAGCCATGTCGTACGGCATGAGCTGGATCGAATTCGGCATGCAGCGCTATGTGCTGGCCTTCCATACCAGCCGCGACCCGGAGTTGGAACGTCAGGCGAAACTGCCTGCCCCACAGCTAAACTGAAAAGAGTGGAAGAAGAGGTCCTCGGCAAGGCATACGATTCCCGGCTGATGCGCAGGCTACTGGGGTATATGCGCCCGTACCGCGGCTACGTGGCGCTTTCGCTGGTCTTCCTGTTATTGCAGTCGGTGTTGCAGGTGCTTGGCCCCCTGCTCACAAAAATCGCGGTGGACCGCTATCTCGCGCCCAATCCCACGCGGATCCCAACGCCTTTCGACCGCTTCCTGCCAGCCGGCCCTTGGAACGGCCTGGCTGCGGTCGGCATGCTGTATCTGGGAGTTCTGCTGGGTACCTTCGTCTTCGAATTTGCGCAAGTCTACCTGATGCAGTATACCGGGCAGCTCGCCATGTTCGACTTGCGCAAGCAGCTTATGGCGCACCTGCAGGCGCTGGATCTGGCCTTCTTCGACCGCAACCCTGTGGGCCGGCTCGTCACGCGCGTCACCACCGATGTGGACGTGCTCAACGATCTGTTTGCTTCCGGCCTGGTGACCATCCTTGGCGATGTGCTGGTGCTGGGCTTCATCGTAGCCATCATGTTCAAACTCAGCACAGGGCTCACGCTGCTGATGTTGGGCGTGATGCCGCTGGTGATCCTGGTGACCGCCATTTTCAGGCGCAGCGTCACCCAGAGCTACCGGCGCATCCGCATCGCCATCGCCAAAATCAATTCCTATCTGCAAGAGCATATCACCGGCATCGTGGTGCTGCAGCTCTTCAACCGGGAAGCGCGGAGCCGGCAGGAATTCGACGGCGTCAATCGCGAGCACATGGATGCTTACAAGGACGCGATCACGGCTTACGGCTGGTTCTACCCGGTGGTGGAGTTCCTCTCCATGCTGGCGTTGGCCGGCATCCTGGCCTATGGCGGCTTTCGCGTGCAGCGGGGTGCACTGACGCTGGGCGTGGTGGTGGCGTTCCTGCAATACGGGCTGCGGTTCTTCCGCCCGATTCAGGACCTGAGCGAGAAATACAACATCCTGCAAGGCGCCATGGCGTCGGCCGAGCGTATTTTCAAGCTGGTGGATACGCCGGCCGCCATCCTGTCGCCGCGCAATCCGCGGCCTGCGCCGGTTTCGGCGCGCATCGAGTTCGATGGCGTGTGGTTCGCCTACAAGGACGACGACTGGGTGCTGCGCGACGTCAGCTTCGTCATCGAGCCGGGCGAAACCATCGCGGTGGTAGGGCATACCGGGGCGGGCAAGACCACCTTGATAAGCCTGCTGCTGCGCTTTTACGATGTGCAGAAAGGCGCCATCCGGGTGGGTGGGGCCGACGTTCGCAAGCTCGACCCGCGGGAGTTGCGGCGCCAGTTCGGCGTGGTTTTGCAGGATCCCTACCTGTTTACGGGGACGCTGGAGGACAATATCCGGCTGGGCACGCCGGGCATCGGCCGCCAGGCTGTGGAGGACGCCGCGGAGCAGGTCAATCTGTCGGACTTTATCCATTCGCTGCCCGACGGATTCGAGCATGCCATCCGCGAGCGCGGCAGCGGGCTCTCCACGGGCCAGAAGCAGCTTATCAGTTTCGCCCGCGCACTGGCGCATAATCCGCGCTTTCTGATCCTGGATGAAGCCACTTCCAGCGTCGATACGGAGACCGAATTCCGCGTGCGCGAAGCGTTGAGCCGCATGGTCGAAGGCCGCACATCGATTGTGATCGCGCACCGGCTCTCCACGATTCAGCGCGCCGACCGCATCCTGGTGATGCACAAGGGCCGCCTGCGCGAGTCCGGCACACACCAGCAGTTACTGGCGCTACGCGGGATTTATTGGAAGCTGTATCAACTGCAGTATAAAGACCAGGAAGTGGCGGTGCGCTAATGTGGGAAAGGTCCTCCGGCCTGTCCGCGGTGCGTCCCCGGTATGCGCTAGACGGACGTTTCAGAGAATTTACTACTCTCCGCACGAGACTTCAGTGCCTGATGCGTGCCAAAAACCCGGGCGCTGACCAACTGAAGGAAGATCGTCGCACCGAGCTCATCGAGGGGTAGGTACCCCATCTCATCACTGATGAGCACCTTGGGCGCACGCTAAATGCGCAACCGCCGGTCGAGTCGTCCCCCCCGGTATGCGCGCCCCAAGTCAGTCACCGGATCGTGAGCCGTCATGAAGTAGGCGGCCTCACCGGACTGGATCGCCGTTTCTGCCAGAGCACGGCGAGATGCGTTTTGCCCACCCCCGGCGGCCCGCCGTACATACTTCACCTCCGACTCGATCTTGCCTTTCGTCTGCGGCCGGTAGGGACGGCACAGGCTCGGCCGGAAACCCCAGTTCCGGGCGAAGTCCAGAAGCACCGCGTTCCGGACGATCTCGCCCCGCACGTCGGTCCCGGTCCAGATGGTCATCATCCGGTCGTAGAGAATCTCTTCCGGTACCCCGCCCCACTCATTCTACGGCTGTAACCCAGCGTGATCGTGAAGCCCCATTAACTGCTGTTCCCGGCCCCCGGCGGCCAGCGACCCCAGGTGGCCCCAATCCACCTGCGCCTGCTGCCCCGGTACCGTTCAAACCGCCGCACCGCAACTACTTGCGCGGCATCGCGTTGCGGCCGCAGCCAATCCGTCAGCAGAGTGTAGCCACCTTTGTAATCCCGGCTACGCAGTTCCCGCAGCAACACCTTGGCATTCCACACACCGGCCTGTAGCCGTTCTCCCACGTACGTCTTGAACGGCTCCAGCTTGTTCTCTGGCGCCCGCCGCGGCGTATAAGCAGGCCGCGCCGTCGGCTTCAACAGGTACTTCCGATTTGTTTTTGCGGTCATACCCGGTCAGTTCGCCGATCGCTAGGATGTTCAGTCCTTTCGTTTGAGCAGGTTGATCTCGTCCACGTCTTTCCCCCTAAACAGATGTCTGCCCTCCTCTGTCTTCCAGAGTCGGGTATACACCACCTGCCGGGGGCTGGGGATTTTTCAACCGGCATTATGGGATTATTGCACCGGCGCTGACAGGCTACCCGCGAGATCGACATGCGCCTGATAGAGGAGTCCCTTGGAAAACGAGAGCGGACGCTGGTCCACTCGCCGAATCGCAAGGTCCGGCCGCGACAAGCGGTCGCAGCGTCAGGCGCGCTGTCTGCCAAGGCATGTATAAGCAAACGGGCCGATTTCTCGAAACCAGTCATTTTCGCCATCAGCACTCAAGGATGGAGTACGTCGGTAATAACGTATGTCATATTTGACGTACGAGGTTTTGCCGAGAGATGACCGCCGTCATCCAAACAGACGGGGAGTCCAGCAGCGCGTCGGCAGTCGCATCAGGCTGGCGGGCGGTGCACCAGGGCGGATGGAACACTTCAACTCCGAGGCAAGATCGCCGTGCAGCCCCATCAGACCATAGACGCGGCCTGTCGCTGTTGACCGGCGGGTCTTGACTGCAAGGGCATCTCCAGCCCGTGCTGGTCCGCGAAATGCTTGGCGTGCTTCGTGCAGCAGTATTGCCACCAGTCCCCGCTCTCGGACTCGCCAGGCAGCGTTTCGAGCACCAGGTAAGCCGCCCGGGCGGCGCATCCGCGCGCTTGGCAGGCGCCTGTGCCCCACTCCCGTTTGGCCTGCCTCTCCTGCGGTGTCATGGGTCGAATGCTTCGGTCTAAATGCATTAGGTTGTTATTTCTCCGCGCCCGGCTGGCTCTCGATCAAAATACGCTTTCTGCCTTGCTCCGCTTGGCTGCCAACCGAGCTGAACAGTAATCCGACAATATGTTTTGTTCCGCTTCGCCGGCAGTAGCGGACCGAAGCATTGCCCATCAGGCCGTAGGCCGGCGCCTGCAGGTAGACGTTCGTGAGGAATTCGATCGGACTCTCGCATTCCATCCGGGCGCCCTGATCCGAAAGATCGAGACACTTTGCCCGGATCGTCTTCGTTTCGCCGGAGCGGGTTTGCCAGGAGATCTGGACCTTGCCTTGAAACTGACGGCGGTCGCCGCCGCGCATGTTTTGGGTACGTTGCAAACGCATCGTGTCACCTCTTTAATCCGAATGCCCGGCCTGCATGGTGCCAAAGAACAATTCCACCGCGCGCTCCAGGTCGGTCCGGCTAACTCCTAAAGGCTGCTCTTCATATGTCTTCAATGCCCGAATAATCCGGCACATATCTCTCGGGTAGCACGGCCGCAGATCGCCGCCGCGCTGCATGCAAAGCTTGCGCAGATGCTCGCTGGCGCCCTCCTCGGACGGCATTTTGTACGACGCCAGCACGCGCCGGAAGATTTCGTCGAATACTTCCGGGGCGATGGCGTCCACGAGAATCTTATTGGGAATGCGGCGCAAGAACGCTTCGTCCGCCAGTTCGCTGGGTTCCAGGTTGGTGGCGAAGACGATCATCACTTCGAAAGGAATCTGGAAGCGTACACCGTAATTCAGCGACAGATAGTCCACGCGCCGGTCCAGCGGCACGATCCAGCGGTTGAGCAGGTCGCGCGGCGAAATCAACTGTCTGCCGAAATCGTCGATCACCAGCATGCCTCCGTTGGCCTTCATCTGCACCGGCGGCGCATAGGTTCCGGAGGAATCGTCCCGGCGCAACTCCAGCATGCTGGGAATGAGCTCGCCGCCCACAATTACGCAAGGCCGATGGCACACCACCCAGCGCGGGTCGGCATCCTCCATCTCCACCTGGACGCGCTCATGTACCGCCGGATCGAATAAGACAATGATCTGATTGTCGACCTCTACGGCATAGGGCATTACAAGCTGGTCCCCATAAACCCGCAGCAGCCTTTCGGCCAGGCTGGTCTTGCCCGTACCCGCCGGTCCGTACAGGAACATCGAGTTCTGCGCCACCAGTGCCGGACCCAACTGATCGAGTATGCGATCGGTCACGACCAAGTCGCCGAACGCCAGGCGCAACGCCGACCGGTTGATCGCCACTTGGGGCCTTTGATCCAAAATGGCTTGTTGATACGCGTTCAGGCTGACTGGCGCCGGCCCCGCATACTGGCACACCCGGCATCGCTCCGCGGCCATCGCGCGGCCCGCTCCGGTCAGCGTGAAGACGTAGTCGTCGCCGACCATGCCGCTTACTTCCAGCATCCGCTGGTTGCGCACATCGCGGAAGACCCGCTCCACGATCGGATATGCCAAGGCCATCGATTCGCTCAACGCGCCGATGGTGTTGCACCGTTTCAGATGCACATGGCGGAGGAATAAATCCTCGATCAGCGCCGAACTGATGCCGGCCTGCTCCTGGGTGACTGGCGCCGCGGGCAGGTAGCGGCGGATCCGATCGCGCGCCACGTGCGCGCCACTCCGGTCGGATGCCAAAAGAGACGTCAGAACCCCCGACTCGGATGAGCCCATGGCAAAACCCGTCGACATGCTCGAACCTCCCTAGCTAACTTTAGGTAACTCACCCTGATATCTATCGTTAAGTCCGGATCGCATAATACACAACCTTGGTACTTAAGGTACCTCATAATAGTCAAATAACTGTTGAAAGCCGGGCATTTACAACTCATTATAACTATATGGTAGCTGCCGTCCGAGTGCAATATATTTCTTCTCTTAAGCGTATGACTTTGGTTGATAGCCGGGGCCGGTCAACTCCTGGTCGCAGCCATGGGGGCTCTGAGCCGAGCCATCGCGGCACGCGCGCGGTTCCCGGCCTGGACTAATCCGCGATGCCACTAAAAGCCCGCGTCTTCGCCGCTCTATTCATCGCCGCCGGCGCCGTTTTCATCGGAACGGCTCTATATCCGTGGCAGTCCGCGAACGTCCCGCGCTTCTGTTTCTACCTGGCTTTGGCAAGCTTGGCTTCGGGCATGAAGGTGAATTTGCCGGGGATACCCAGCACCATGTCGGTCAGCTTCCTGTTCAGCCTGATCGGCATTGCCGAGATGTCCCTCGGCGAGACCATGGTCATAGGCTGCATCGGGACTCTGATTCAGGGTGTCTGGAAGGCGCGGCAAAGACCTCAGCCCCTCCCGGTGGCTTTCAGGCTCGCGAACACTGGCGCGGCCATCGCAATATCGTACCGGTTTTACCACTGGCCGGCCATCTATGCGGTTGGCGCCAGCGGCCCGTTCATGCTGGTGGTGGCGGCGCTGCTGTACTTCGCGCTGAATACGATGCCCGTCGCGGCGGCCAGCGCGCTGTCACAGCGCAAACCGCTGGGAAAGACATGGCGCGAGACGCACTTCTGGACCTTCCCGTTCTACATAATGGGTGCGTCGGTCGCCTGGATGATCAATCTGTTCAGCCGGCAGGTACACTGGCAGGGGTCTGTGCTGCTGCTGCCGATCATTTACTTTATCCACCGTTCCTACCGTATGTACCTGGATCGGCTGGGCGACGAAAAGCGACATGTCGAAGAGATGGCCGGCCTGCACTTGCGGACCATTGAAGCGCTGGCGCTGGCCATTGAAGCCAAGGACCACACCACCCACGAGCACCTGCGCCGGGTGCGCGTTTATGCCGTCGAGATTGGGAAGGACATGGGCCTCTCCGAGCCGGATCTGGAGGCTCTCCGCGCGGCGGCCCTGCTGCACGACATCGGCAAGTTGGCAATCCCCGAGCACATCATCTCCAAACCGGGGCGGTTGACTCCCGAAGAGTTCGAGAAAATGAAGATCCACCCGGTGGTGGGCGCCGAAATCCTGGAACGCGTCGCGTTCCCGTACCCGGTCGTGCCCCTGGTCCGCGCGCATCACGAGAGGTGGGACGGGTCCGGCTATCCGGACGGATTGAAGGGCGAGGCGATTCCCCTGGGCGCCCGCATTCTAGCCGCCGTGGATTGTCTGGACGCCCTGGCGGCGGATAGACAGTATCGCCGCGCCCTGCCGCTCGATGAAGCCATGCAACGGGTGGTCGGCATGTCCGGTAAGGGCCTCGATCCAGCCGTCGTTGACTTGCTCGCACGCCGCTACAGGGAGCTCGAACAGATGGCCCAGGCGCAGCCTGCGCGGGAAACCAAGCTATCCACAAACCTCAAAATCTCCAATGGAAACGAGCCGGCCGCAGGCTTCGAAGTCTCGCATTCGAATGGCGCGAGCCCGGAAGGCGATTTCCTGGCATCCATCGCAGCCGCGCGCCAGGAAGTGCAACTCCTCTTCGAGCTGACACAGGACTTAGGCAATTCCCTAAGCCTGGATGAGACTCTGTCGGTCGTATCGATGCGCCTGAAGAAGATGGTTCCCTACGATGCGATTGCCGTGTATGTCAGCCGCGGCAAGGTACTGATCCCCCACTTCGTGAACGGCGAGAACTATCGCCTATTCTCCTCGCTCGAAATTCCCATGGGCGAGGGCCTTTCCGGTTGGGTAGCAGAGAACCGCAAGAGCATCCTCAACGGCAACCCTTCGGTCGAGTCCGGCTATCTGAACGATCCAGGCAAGTTCAGCACCTTGCGGTCGGCGCTGTCAGTGCCGCTCGAAGGCGTCAATGGCGTAATCGGCGCCCTGACACTCTACCGCGCGGACAAGGACGCCTTTTCACGCGATCACCTACGCATCCTGCTGGCTATCAGTTCCAAAGTCTCGCTGGCCATCGAGAACGCGCTACGCTTCCAGCTCGCGGAAGACTCCGCCACCACCGATTACCTTACCATGCTCCCCAACGCCCGCTCGTTGTTCCTGCGCCTGGACAGCGAATTGGCACGCTGCCGCAGGACCCTGGAACCGCTGACGGTGCTAGTCTGCGACGTGGACGGATTCAAACAGGTCAACGACCGTTTCGGCCACTTGGAAGGGAATAAAGTGCTGCGTTACGTGGCCGACGTGCTGCGCGAAAATTGCCGCGAGTACGACTACGTGGCGCGCATGGGCGGCGACGAATTTGTCATCCTGCTGGCGGGCAGCGACCGTGAAGCCGTCAACCGGCGCATCTCGGAATTCGAGAGTATAGCCTGCGATGCCGCCGGGACGGTATCGGGTGTCGGCGTCATCGCCTTGAGCGTGGGGGAGGCGTTCTATCCCGACGATGGTTCGGACGCCGAGCAGCTACTCGCCGAAGCCGACCGCCGGATGTACAAATCGAAACACTTGAACAAAGCCGGCCGCGCCAACGGAATCCAACTGCTAACACCCGCCCATTTCGACAATTTTGAGAAGACGGCCGCGGATGCCGGCCGGCGCAATCCGGTGAACTGATGCACACCGTGAAACATCTCGCGCACTTGCTGGTTTCGCTGGCGGTTACCGTGTTGTTGGGAGGTTTCTTGACCGCGGCGTTCGTGCGCCTCAGTCCAGGCTTCGGAGTCGACGAACACGAACTCGATCCCGCGCGCGATGTGGCGGCCTTGCGGGCCCTCCAGGCGGCGCGGCCGGAGCAGGGCGGTTTCCTGTCCTATTCGCTGCGCCACACGGCCGCCATGTTCCGCGGAGATTTAGGTATATCCCGCAACTGGAATCGTCCGGTGGCAGGCCTGCTCCGGGAGCGGTGGCCCGTGACGGCCCAATTGATGGCGGCCGGACTACTGGGCGGATGGGCACTCGCCCTAATTTTCGCATTGCCCTACGCGATCTATCCCACCCGGATTTTGAAGGCCCTGGCCGCCGGTCTAAGCGGCTTGCTGTTGTGCTTGCCATCCGCCGCCTTGGCGCTGCTGATTTTTGTCTACGGCGGGCCGATGCGGGCCGTCGTGGCGCTGGCCGTGTTTCCTAGAATCTTCGAGTATCTCCGGAATCTGTTGGCGCATGCCGCCGGTCTACCCCATGTGATGGCGGCGCGGGCGCGCGGCATCGGCCCCATGCGAATTCTGTTGTGGCACATCGTCCCGGTGGCCGCACCGCAGGCTTTGGCACTGGCCGGCGTGTCCGTAAGCATGGCATTCGGAGCGGCTGTAGCGGTGGAAGTGGTTTGCGATTTCCCCGGCATCGGTCAGCTCGCCTGGAAAGCCGCTTTGGCGCGCGATCTGCCATTACTGGTCACCCTTACCATGCTGGTAACGCTGGCCACCCAAGTGGCGAATGCCCTGGCCGGAGCACTGACTTCACGGCGCAGCGAGGTGGAGGCATGAGGGGGGACAGAAGTCAGGAGTCAGAAGACAGAAGTCAGAATAGCGCCCGCCGCTTCCGTCTTCTGTCTTCTGACTCCTGTCTCCTGTCTTCTTTCTCGTTGCGCCGCGTCGCCTTGATCTTTCTCGCTCTTCTGTTTCTGGCGGCGTTGTTCTCGGAACGCATCGCTGGCGCCTCATACGCGCACCAGTTCCGCGATTTCCCGGGCGCGCGCATCTCCTGGCGATTTCCGCTGGGCACGGATGCCCTGGGCCGCGACCGGCTCGCGCGTCTGTTGGCTGCCACCCGTATCTCGCTGCTGCTGGCGCCCGCGGCGGCCGTCTTTTCTACGGCTCTCGCGACCCTGATCGGCGGATTCGCGGGTTACCGCGGAGGCCTCCCGGATCGCATCGCCACGCGCGGCATCGACCTGATGCTTTCCCTGCCCTGGATTTTCCTGTTGATCGCCGCCCGCGCCCTGCTGCCCCTTAATGTTTCACCCGCCGCTTCCGTGGCCGTCACGTTCGCGCTGCTCGGCGCGCTTGGATGGGCCGCACCGGCGCGCGTGATTCGCGCAGGTGTGCGGGATATGCGCGACTCGGATTTCCTGTTGCAGGCGCGCGCCTGCGGGTGCCGCGGGTGGCGTCTGCTGTTGCGCCAACTGGCGCCCAACCTGAAGCCCGTGCTGCTGGCCCAGTTCTGGACCTCCATCCCGCTATTCATTTTGAGCGAGGCCAACCTGGGATTGCTCGGGCTGGGCGTATCCGACCCGTTGCCGTCCTGGGGCAATCTGCTGCGAGAATTGGAAACGGACCTGAAATTCAATCCCGGCATTGTCGCCTGCCTTGCGTTGATGCTGGCGGTGCTGGGATGCTTCAGGGTGGTAACAACACAGAAGTCAGAAGTCAAGAGTCAGAATACCTGACTTCTCGTTATATTTAGGCATGCTTTACGACGTGGCGGTGATTGGCGCCGGTGTGTTTGGCGCTTGGACGGCGCACCATCTTTGCCAGGCCGGTCTGCGTGTCGTGCTGCTGGACGCATATGGCGTTGCCAACTCGCGGTCCAGTTCTGGGGGCGAATCGCGCATCATTCGCATGGGCTACGGCGCCGATGAGATCTACACCCGCTCGGCGATGCATTCGCTCAACCTGTGGAGGGACTTCTGTAACCGGACTGGCCGGACGCTGTTTCTTCAAACTGGCGTGCTGTGGACCGCGTCGGAAGGCGACCCTTACACCGAAAAAACCCGCCAGACATTGGCCGAATGTGGCGTACATTTTGAACTAATCAGTCCGGCGGACCTGAGATCGCGCTATCCCCAAATGGAGTTCGCCGAAGCCACATGGGGTATTTTCGAGCCGCAAAGCGGCGCTCTGATGGCGCGGCGCGCCGTCGAGGCCGTGGTGCAGGATGCCGTTCGTCTGGGCGTCGCGCTTCTACGCGAGTCGGCCGACGCACCGGACGGAGCTGGTTCACTTTTGGCAATCGCCACCGCCCGCGGAAGCGCCATACAGGCAGGCGCCTTTGTTTTCGCCTGCGGTCCATGGCTGCCCAAAATGTTTCCCGATTTGCTTGCCAACCGCATCGTGCCGACGCGCCAGGAAGCGTTTTTCTTTGGTACACCGCCCGGCGACCCGCGCTTCTCTCCGCCAGCCATGCCTGTGTGGATCGATTTCAGCGATCCGCGGGGGCCCTACGGATTCCCCGATCTGGAAAACCGCGGCGTGAAAATCGCCCTCGACCAGCATGGTCCGCCAATCGACCCGGATGCCGCCGACCGGATTCCATCCGCTGCAGGCCTGGCCGCCGCGCGCGATTTCCTGGGACAGCGCTTCCCCGCGCTGCGGCATGCGCCGCTCGTGGAGGCACGCGTCTGCCAGTACGAGAATACATCAAACGGTGATTTCCTGATCGACCGGCATCCGGACTTCGCCAATGTCTGGCTGGTGGGTGGCGGCTCCGGGCATGGCTTCAAGCACGGTCCTGCAGTGGGCGAGTATGCCGCCGCACGCATTCTCAATGGGGGGCCGGCGGAGCCGCGCTATTCGCTGGCGTCCAAGCGGGAGACGCAGAATCGCACGGTGTTTTAGGCGGTGGGGCAAAAGGACAGGCCAGGAGGCCTATCCTACCGTGTATACTGAATGGCACGAAAATGCCGATCCCCTGCAACCGCTGCGACCGTCCGCTGCCCA
The DNA here is from genome assembly GCA_049516155.1 of Bryobacteraceae bacterium. Lineage (GTDB taxonomy): Bacteria > Acidobacteriota > Terriglobia > Bryobacterales > Bryobacteraceae > Bog-159. The sequence continues at coordinate 10,436 of JBEKTJ010000050.1, read as the reverse complement.
CGTGGGAGCTTTCCGGACAACAGGCCGCGGTATGTCCGGAGTGCGGCGCCGAGAGCATGGTGCGCGTCTTTCCGGCACTGTTCTACGCGCCCAGCGGGCCGGTGTCGACGGAGGCCGCCGCCGAAGGCGAGGCAACCTGCTTCGATCATCCGGGCAAGCGCGCGGTGGCGGCGTGCAGCCGTTGCGGCCGGTTTGTATGCCAGCTCTGCGCGGTTGAATTCAAGGGCGCGGTGTGGTGCCCAACGTGCTTCTCAGCCGGCGAATTCCAGGCCAAGACTACAACCGAACGCGCGGGCTTCGAAAATTCCTGCGTGCTGTACGATTCCACGGCGCTGATCGTGGCGATCGCTCCGTTGCTGCTTTGGCCGTTCACCGCGATTTCCGCGCCCATCGCGCTGTTCATCGCGCTGCGCTATTGGAACCGGCCACTGAGCCTTGTGCGGCGATGGCGCTGGAGATCGGCGCTCGCCGCCGCGATCGCGTTATGTGAAATCGGCGGCTGGATCTGGGGCATCGCGTATCTTGTACTGAAGGCGCGGAGCTGACGTTGGCGGATACCCGGCAGACTTACAAGAAGCTTCCCGGCAGCCACCGCGGAGTGGTCTTCTCGGCCAGCCTGTGGGCCGGCACGGATCACCTGCTTTCCGTAAAATCGGCGAGGTTTCAGGAACAGTATAAGAGATTCTACTTTCGCGATATTCAGGCCATCGTCATTACCAGGGTTCCGCGCTGGGTGTTCTCGACGCCCGTGCTGGCTGCCGCCCTGCTGCTGCTGACCGGCGTCCTGATCGTGCGCGTGCTTTTGCCCATCGTGGCGGACTGGCTTTGGCTACTGCTGGCTGCCTTAGCCGGCGTCTGGCTTTATATTTCACTGGCGCAAAGTTGCATATGCCGGCTGTATACGGCGGTCAGCCGCGAGGATTTGCCGTCTGTGTACCGCATATGGACGGCGCGCAGGGCGCTACCGGAAATCGAGCGGCGCATTGCCGAAGCGCAAGGGGTATTTACGGAGAACTGGGCCGATGCGGTCGAGATGCGCGCGCTGGGACCGGTTGATACGGCTGGCCCGCAGACCGCCGCCGGTCGTTCGCGCGGCGCGGCTTCGCGCAGCCGCACATGGGTTACGGACATCTTCATCGGAAGCCTCTTTGCCGACGCCGTGGCGACGCTATACCTGATGCGCGCCCCAATTTCCTGGCTACAAAATGTGTCGGTAGCTTTGACCGTGGTGCAGGTGGCGGCCGCCATCGGGATCTTTGTGCAGAAGTATCGCGGGATACTGCGCCGCGGCATGCAGAAGCTGGCGATCGTCGCGTTGCTCTTCATCGGCGGCACCACCTACGCCCAGATGATTGCCGACACCATGACGGCGACATTGGCCGGCCGGGGCGGCGCTCTGGCGGTGCGCGCACGCGCGCGGTCCGGAATTGTGCAACCTATATATAGCGGGGGCGCGGCGCTGCTGGCGATCGCGGGGTTCGTGCTATCCTTCAAACCGGAATGACGGGCGTTCTTCTTCACCAGCGCTGCTGGAACCACGAGCTGCGGGAAGCGGTCTGCCGGTGCCCCGCGTGCGCCCGGTATTTCTGCAGGGAGTGCGTGACGGAACATGCATCGCGGCTGCTGTGTGCGACGTGCTTGCAGGCCATGGCACGGGCGGCGCCCGCGCGGCGGCACGGCTCGCGGCATGGTTCGCGCACGCTGTTGGCCCCCGTGGCGGCCCTGAGCGGCTTGGTTCTGTCGTGGCTGATCTTCTATATCGGCGGCCAGATTCTGGTGGAAATCGCGGCGCATGCGGAGCGGACATGGCGCATCCATTAACGCGGCCGGTTCCAATCGACCTGCTGGAAGACGCGGTGCATGCGGTGCGGGCGGCTCCACTCGGGACTCTTGTTTGCCACTGCGCCGGCAGCGCGCCTTTTGTGCTGGGACTGTTGATTTTCTGGAACGATATGACCCAGCCGCGTACGCCGAATTCGACCTGTGCTCTCGAGGCGGTGGCGCTAACGTTGCTGCTCCTGTGGATGAACTGCTGGCGCGCCGTATTCGCGGGGCGATTGCATCGTCAATTGGGTGGGCGGCCGGAACTGCCGTGGACGCGGCGGCGACTGTGGAGATTGGTTTCGAGCCAGGCATTTCTGGGCGGGACCAAGCCGGTGGCAATGGCGCTGGCACTTGGGGTGGCCCTACCGGCGCCGTGGATGGCGGCATTCTACCGGAGCGCGGCGGTGCTGGCGGATCGCGAGGATTTGGATTTGCCGCAGCTCACGGCCAAGGCGCGCAAGCTGGCCGGCTTCGACCCATGGCAGGGCTGGGGTTTGGTTCTTCTGCTGACGGTCTTATACCTGATCCTGTTGGTGAATGTGGTGATTCTGCTTGCGGTACTGCCGCAACTGGTACGGATGCTGACCGGCTATGAGTCCGTTTTCAGCCGCGGCGCGACATGGTACGTGAGCAATTCGCTGTTCTGGCTGGCGGGGATGGCGCTGGCCTGGATGGCGTTCGATCCGTTCACACAAGCTGTTTATTGCCTGCGCGCGTTTCAGTTGGAATCGCGCGGGACCGGAGAGGACTTACGCGCGGCATTGCGGAAAGTGCGTACGCTCGCGACAGCCGCTCTTATCGTGTTAGCCGCGGCGGCAGCGGTTCCGGCGCAGGTCACTCCCGCGAATCTCGACTCATCCATCCGCCGGACTTTGCAATCGCCCGAGTACGATTGGAGGCTAGCGCCCCGCGCCGCGAAGCGGGCGGGCAACGTTCCATGGCTGGTCACGATAACGGACCGTTTGGCGGAGGCCGTGGAGCAAGGGCTGCGCAGCATCGGCGATGCGATCGTCCGGTTCGTCGATTGGTTGCGCGAGAAGTTTTCCAGCCCTTCCAAAATCGAAACCGGTTCGCCGCCGGGCGTGGCCTTGCACTGGAGCGTGTACGCGATCATTGCCGCGCTGCTGGTGCTGGTTGCGGTGATCGTGTGGCGATTGCGGCGCGCCAAAACCCAGCCGGCGCGCACGTTGGCAGCGGGCGGCGTTGCGGTTAGTTTACAGGACGAGAACCTGCTGGCCGACCGGCTTCCGGAAGAGGAGTGGATCGCGCTGGCGGAAAACTGCGCGCGCGAAGGTGACTACCGCTCCGCTCTGCGGGCCCTTTATCTGGCCAACCTGGCATGGTTGGGGCGCAACGGATGGATCGGCATTCATCCGGGCAAAACGAATCGCGAGTATGAGGTGGAAGTCCGGCGCAGGGCGCGCGAGTTTCCGGAAGCACGCGCCCTGTTTGCGATCAACGTCGTCAGCTTCGAGCGCGCCTGGTATGGCAAGCACAGCGTGGGCGCGGAGGACGCCGATGCATTCCGGCAGCGTCTGCGGGAGATCAAGGCGGCTATGGCGCCGGCGGAGTTAGCGGCATGAGGAAGCAGATTTCATTCGCGCTGTTGGCAGTTATGGCTGCGGCTTTCGCGGGCGGCCTGCTTTATCTTTTCAGCCGGAGATTTGCGGGCGGCGACGCCTATCCGGCATATTCGACGCTGCGCAGCGATCCGGCTGGGGCCAAGGTGATTTTCGAAAGCCTCAGCCGGTTGCAAGGCGTGATGGCAGTGCGCAGTTACCTGCCCTTGGACCGCTTGGCGGACCGCAACAGCACCGTCGTAATGTTAGGGGTCGAGCCGCGCAGCTTCGCCATGCAACCGGATTCCGAATTGCATGTTCTTGAGGAATTCGCGCAACGCGGCAATCGCATGGTGTTCGGTATGGCGGAAGCGGCGGGACGCCAGCCAATGCGGTCTGCGCGGCTTGAAAAGCTGTGGGGCGTGCGTTTCGGCCTGGATTTCGACAAGCAGGGCCACTCCGATTTGTATTTTGCCGAGGCGAAGGGATGGGACGTCTTGGAAGCCGATAGGACGCGGCCGGTGGTGGTGGAAAGGCCGTTCGGAAAAGGGAGTATCGTGCTGGTGGCGGAAGGCCGAATGTTTTCAAACGAATCCGTAGCGGATGCCGGGCAGACTGAATTGCTGACAAGGATTTTGGGCCCGCATACGCGGATCCTGTTCGACGAATCGCACTTCGGTATCGTGGAAAGCGGCAGCGTGGCGGCGCTGGCGCGCAGATTCCGGTTGCAGGGCTTGGCGCTTGGCCTCGCGATTATCGCAGTGCTGTTCATTTGGAAGAATGCGTCCAGCTTCCCGCCGGTAGCCGGCCCGCCGCGTGAGGAGAAAGTTTTCGGCCGCACATCCGTCGCCGGTCTAGTCACGCTGCTGCGCAGGCACATCGCGCCGGACCAACTTGCCTCCGTGTGCTGGCAGGAATGGTTGAAGAGCCACGCGCGCGACATCGCGCCCACGCGCCGCGCACAAGCGGAAGCTGCGATCCGCAATCGTGCCGACCATCCCACGGAGGCGCTGCGCGAAGTCCAAACGATTATCCGCGCGAAAGGAGTAACTTGAATCTCGATCAATTTCAAGCGGCCATCGAGCGCGTGACGGGCGAGATCGGCAAGGTGATCATCGGCCAGCAGGATGCGATCCGACAGTCGCTGGTGGTTATCCTGACGAACCAGCATGCGCTGATCGAAGGCGTGCCGGGCCTTGCCAAGACGCTGTTGGCGCGCACGCTGGCACGCGTATTGGGATGCGAGTTCAACCGCATCCAGTTCACGCCCGATTTGATGCCGGCGGACATCACGGGCACCAATGTCTTCAACTTGCAGCGCAACGAATTCTCGCTGATCAAAGGACCGGTGTTCACCGCGTTCCTGCTGGCGGACGAGATCAATCGCGCGCCGGCGAAGACCCAGTCCGCACTGTTGCAAGCGATGCAGGAGCGCACGGTGACGATCGACCGCGAGACGCATTCACTGTCGCCGAACTTCACCGTTTTCGCCACCCAGAATCCCATCGAATCGGAGGGCACCTATCCGTTGCCGGAGGCGCAGAAGGACCGCTTCATGCTGAAGATTCCGATGACCTGGCCGCAGCGGGACGAGGAACTGAACCTGGCTCGCCGCAGTCTGGATGAGCAAGCCCCGGAGGCGGTGCTGTTGCGCGGCGAAGTCCACCAGTGCCTATCCCACACGGAATTGGCCGATCTGCGTGCCGCTTTGCAACTGGTGCAGGTAAGCGATCAACTGGTGGAATACGTGGTCGAAGCCGTACGGCGCACGCGCACGGACGATAGCATTCTGGTGGGCGCGGGTCCGCGCGCCACGCAAGCGCTGCTGGCCGGCAGCCGCGCATGGGCCGCTCTATCCGGTCGCGATTTTGTCAGCCCCGACGATGTACGCGCCATGGCGTCGCCGGCCCTGGAGCATCGTTTACTGTTGCGGCCCGAATCGGAATTGGAAGGGGTGCGCACGGGCGAAGTTTTGGATCGAATTCTCCACGAGGTGCCGGTGCCGCGATGATCGTGCCGGCAACACGCAGCCTGCTGGCCGCCGCGCTGGTGGTCTTGCCCACGGCCGCGCTGGCCGGCATGGTGCCCGCATCGGCAACGCCTTGCGCGGGGATTCTGGCGGGGTGTTTCGCGGCGAGTGTGGTGGATGCGTTGCTCAGCCGGCAACGCGTAGCCGCTTTGGGCGCCACCGCGACCCCGCTGGTGCGGCTGACCAAAGATGTGCGGGCGGAGGTGACCCTCACGCTGGAGAACCGCTCGACGCGGGCGCTAGCCGTGCGCGCCGGGCTGGCGATGCCGGATGGCGTGGCATCCGACCGGCTCACGGATAGCGTCACCCTGCAGCCCGGACAATCCACGCTGGCGTGGCCGTGTACCGGCGTGACCCGCGGCGATCATGCATTGCGCGATCTGCACGTGGAAACGCCCTCGCCGCTGGGGCTGTGGGTGGCGCGCGCGCGCGTACCTGTCGAATGCAATCTGCGCGTCTATCCGAACCTGCGGGACCGCGCCACGGCGGCGTTGTTCCTGCGCGCGCCGAATGCGGGCATACGCGTCCATCGCCAGGTGGGCAAGGGCCGGGAGTTCGAGCGGCTGCGCGAGTACATGCCGGGCGATAGCTATGAGGATGTCCACTGGAAGGCTACGGCGCACCGGCGCACTCCGGTGGTGAAGCTTTATCAGGTGGAGCACGCGCAGGAAGTCTACGTGGTGGTGGATGCTTCCCGCCTGTCGGCGCGCGAGCAGATTCTGGAAAGCTATGTAACCGCCGCGCTGCATCTGGCGCTGGCCGCCGAGCGGCAAGGGGACCGCTTCGGCCTGATTACTTTCAGCGACCGTCCGCACCGCCTGGTTCGCGCGCGCAACGGCATGGACCATTTCCGCCTGTGCCGCGAGACCATCTACAACTTGCAGGCGCGCCGTGTGAATCCGGATTTTCGCGAGCTGTTTACCGCTTTGCAGCTTAATTTGCGGCGGCGCTCTTTGGTGATTTTCTTCACCTCGCTCGACGATCCGTTACTGGCCGAGACTTTCGCGCGCGAAGTATCGCTGGTGGCGCGCCGGCATCTGGTTTTGGTGAACGTAATGCGCACCGCCGGGTCGCAGCCGCTATTCGAGGACGAAGCCCCGGCCGATCTAGAGTCGGCGTACGCGGCCCTGGCGGGGCAGATGCGCTGGAATAAGATGCACCAGTTGCAGATCGCGCTGCGAAATCGCGGCGTGCGTTTGTCGGTGGTCGATCCGCAACATATCAAGGCGCAGGCTACCGCTGCGTATCTGGAAATCAAGCGGAGGCAGTTGTTGTGATTCTCGACTTGCCGCGCTTCGTCACCGCCGAGCGAGTCTACTGGAACGAACTGCAAGCGGTGCTCGACCGGATGCGCCTGGAGCCTGGACGGCGAATGTCGATTCCGGAGATCGAGCGGCTGCACTATTTGTACGAGCGCTGCTCGGCGGACCTGGTTCGGCTGGATACTTTCGCCACCGAGCCGCAGTTGCGCGTGTACGTGGAATCGCTGGTTTCGCGCGCCTATGCGGAGATACACGAGACGCGCGCGCGGGCCGGAAGGATTCGCTGGGGCGCGTTGATCGCCGCATTTCCGCGCGCCTTTCGGCGGCATCTGGCGGCGTTCTGGCTGGCTGTGGGCTTGACCCTGGCGGGCTGCGCTTTCGGCTGGTTTGCGATTCGTGCCGATCCCGACGCCAAGGCCGTGCTGATGCCTTTTGAGGGACTGATGGGATCGCCGGCCAAGCGTGTGGCGGAGGAAGAAGGCGCCAAGACCGACCGGCTGTACGGGCACAAGGCTTCGTTTTCGGCCCAGTTGATGACTCACAACATACAAGTCACGGTGATGACGCTGGCGGCGGGAGTGACATGGGGCGTAGGCACGATTATCCTGCTGTTCTACAACGGCGTGATCCTGGGAGCGGTGGCGGCGGACTATGTGGGCGCGGGCTACGGACAGTTTCTGGCAGGTTGGCTGCTGCCCCATGGCGCCATCGAAATCCCCGCGATTCTGCTGGGCGGACAAGCGGGATTAGTGCTGGCCAGCGCCCTGATCGGCTGGGGCGAAAGGGCTACGCGCGCGGAACGGCTGCGCGCCGTGGCGCACGATTTGCTCGCCATCGCACTGGGCACGGCGGTGCTGCTAGTGTGGGCGGGCATCGTGGAAGCATTCGTATCCCAGTATCATCAGCCGGTGCTGCCTTACAGCCTGAAGATCGCGTTCGGAATTCTGGAACTGGCGGCGCTGTCCATTTTCCTTGCCAGAGTGGGACGCGAATGACTGCCGCGCGCGCGTCGGCATTGCGCATCGAAACGCCCGAGGGCGTGGTGTTCTCTCTGCGATTGGCGTCGCCGGTGTTGCGCGCGCTGGCGTGGGCGGTGGACGGGTTGGTTATCGCGGCCGCGGGGACGGTGATCGGGAAGACCGTCCGCGTGTTTGCGATGCTCGGCACGGATTGGGCTAGCGCGCTGCAGGTGTTCCTTTACTTCGCGGCTTCCATCGCGTATGCCATGATTTTCGAGTGGTACTGGCGCGGGCAAACGTTGGGCAAGCGGCTCTTCGCTTTGCGCGTGGTGGATGCGCAAGGCCTGCGATTGCGCCCGGCGCAAGTGGTGCTGCGCAATCTGCTGCGCGCCATCGATTTCCTGCCGGCGGCTTACCTGGTGGGAGTGACTGCTTGCCTGATCAGCCGCAAGGGTCAACGGCTGGGGGACTTGGCCGCCAACACGGTGGTGCTGCGCGAGGCGGCGCTGCTGGAGCCCGACGTGGAGCGGATCGCGCCGGTGAAATACAATTCGCTGGCGGCGTTTCCACATCTGGCCGCGCGGTTACGCAGCCGGGTGGATCCGGAAGCGGTGCGCATTGCGGTGACGGCGCTGGCGATGCGCGATGGGTACGAGGCGCCCGCGCGGGTGGAACTGTTCGGCGAGTTGGCGGGATACTTTCGGGCGCTGGTGGTTTTTCCGGAAGCGGCGGTGGAAGGGCTGACGGACGAGCAGTATGTGCGCAGCTCGGTGCGGGCGATTTATGGGCGGTGAAGGTTCATGTACCAAGTGGTTATCGACACCAATGTGCTTGTCGCCGCGCTGCTCTCCAATCTGGGAGCGTCCCACCGTCTGTTGCGGTTGGTGGGCGATGATCGGTGGAGGGTCAACCTTTCGGTGCCCTGGTTCTTGAGTATGAGCAGACGCTCAAACGTATCTGCACGGGCGGATCTCTTAGCGGTAATGACATCGACGGCGTGTTACTTTGGCGTCCCCTTTTGCCTGACCCAAAGGACGACTTCGTCCTGGAATTGGCCGTGGAAAGCCGAACCGATTTCCTGGTCACTTTCAATACCGGGGATTTCGTGGGCGCCGAGCGCTTCGGTGTTCGAGTAATCTCGCCACGGGAATTCCTTGCGATGATAGGAGAGGCGCCATGACTCTCAATGTGACCGTTCCCGACGCGATGTACCGCCAGATTGCCGATTTGGCTGCGCGGCGGCAGGTTTCCGTGGAGCGGCTTGTGGCAGCGGCATTGGCTGAACAACTTTCCGTCTGGGCCCGCGTGGAGCAAATGGCCCAACGCGGCAGCCTCGCAGATTTCCTGGCCGCGCTGGATAAGGTTCCGGCGGCCGAACCCGCCCCGGAAGACCGCCTTTAGTATCAGGCGACCGGCTGCGGCTCATAGCGTTCGACATTAATCGCCTTCGCGCGGCTGCGTGTCTGCGCAATGTCGTAAGAATTCTGCATTCGCATCAAGGTGTCCATATCGACGCCGAACGCTTTCTCGAAGCGGATGGCCATCTCCCCGGAAAGGTCTGCCTTCGCGTTCAGGAGGCTGGAAAGGGCCGGGCGCGATACGCGCAGAACCTTCGCCGCCTCCGTGACGGATAAGTTGTGGGCGTCAATGACTTCGGACCGCAGAAATCGTCCCGGATGAACGGGGTTGTGCATTCGCATGGTCTTCTCCCTAATGATAGTCTTCATAGTCCACGTCCCATATCTCGCCATCATTGATTTGAAACGTCAGACGCCAGTTGCGCGTAACGTGACAAGCTCCAAACTTCTTTGCGATCTCCGGCGAGCTGGTGCGCCCGCCACAATGGGAAAGCACGAAGCTTTTCCGGGGTCCTGCATGTCCTGCAAGAACGTCAGCATTGCCCGGAGCTTGTCCACGGCGTCCGGAGGCAGGCCTTTCGCCCTGTCCTCCAGATAGAGCATCTTGAGTCCCTTATGGACGAAGGACCGTATTTTCACTCTTTCCTACTGTAGCCCGTAACCTTACGCCTGTCAACCGCCTTGACAAGGCAAAGGGTTTGGGTGCATTGCGCAGATGCGTCGGGACGGGCTCGGCCATGGAATGGTTTTCGAGTGGTACTGGCGCGGACAAACGTTGGGCAAAGCGCCTGTTCGCCATCGATTTCTTACCGGCGGCTTACCTGATGGGGGTGACTGCATGTCTGGTAAGCCGCAAGGGTCAACGCCTGGGAGATTTGGCTGCCAACACGGTGGTGCTGCGCGAAGCGGCGTTGCCGGAGCCCGATGTGGAACGGATCGCGCCGGGGAAATACAATTCGCTGGCGGCGTTTCCGCATCTGGCCGCGCGGTTACGCAGCCGGGTGGATCCGGAAGCGGTGCGCACTGCGGTGACGGCGCTGGCCATGCGCGACGGCTACGAGCCGCCCGCGCGGGTGGAACTGTTCGGCGAGTTGGCGGGATACTTTCGGGCTCTGGTGGTTTTTCCGGAAGCGGCGGTGGAAGGGTTGACCGACGAGCAGTATGTGCGCAGCGCGGTGCGGGCGATTTATGGGCGGTGAAGGATCCCCCTCGTGAGGGTCAAAACACACGCGGGTGGCGATTTTTCTACCTGGGCTACAGCGGCTCGTGGATGAAATCGATCCCGAACGTGTCACCGGCGCGGCGTACTCAGTCACCTTCGCGGAGGGTGTAAAACAATCTGTGTAAACGTTCTCCACATCAAATAAGGAGAACGGAGAAATGGAAATCAAGAAAGAACTGCTTGACGAGCTGCTGAAGGACTATCAAAAGCCCGAGGATGTGAT
>JBEKTJ010000049.1:0-35952 GCA_049516155.1 Bryobacteraceae bacterium | reverse complement strand
GTTTGGCAACTCATAGCAGCTACTCGGCCGATGGCAACCAATGCATCACGGGTTGCGATTGCAGCTTTTTTCCCAATTCCTGGCGCAAGGCCTCGCGGCCGCGCAGAATTCGCGATTTCACCGTACCCAAGGAGACCTGCAACACCTCCGCAATCTCCTCATAACTCAAGTCCGTAATATCCCGCAAGACGACGGCAGTCCGGAACGTAGGGTTGATGCGAGTGAGCGCGGCCTCGATCATCGCCAGGTTTTCCCTGTCAAGCACGTAATCGAAGGGCGATTGGGCGTCGTCGGCCAGGGTATCGGCCCGGCTTCGCGCGTCTTCCTGCTCATCTTCGATTCCGACTTCCCGGTGCCGGTGGCGGAAAAACCAGCGCCGCTGATTATGGGCCTCGTTGATGGCGATGCGGAAAATCCAGGTCTTCAGGCTGCTTTGGCCGCGAAAATGACCCACGTTGCGGAAAACCTTGAGGAACACTTCCTGGACCACATCGGAGGCGTCGGATGGATCGTTCAGCAGCCGCAGGGCCAGGTTGTATACAGGCTGCTGGAATCGCAACAGCAACGTTTCGTAGGCGCGCTCCGACCCTTCCCGGAGGTCGCGAATCAGCGCCAGATCTTCGGAATCCGTCACTGCCGTCTTCTGCGCGTTCAGGTCCAGAATTGAGGTCGCCACCGGGATCGTCCCTAGAAACATTATAGACACCGGCGGCGGATGAAAAGTTCCCACGCAAGGGTGCACAACGTCGAAGTGGAAGTTGGCGCGCTCTGAAAATATGCTCCAGTGGCCTGAATTGGAGGGCGGGCAATTTTGCCCGCAGCCGGCTTTCAGCCGGCGCTGGCCGCCTCAAGAGGCAGCTGCGCCACTGTCTGCAAGATGGATTGGCCACCCCACATTTTCATGACTCAGGGTGGCCGTCGCGGGCCATGAGTGGTATATCGGCGTTCATCTACCGGCCGAATCCGGGTCTGATTTGCGCGTAGCTTAAGGCTCGGAAAGGCCTATCTAGCCGCCGATGAACCCCGATAAACGCCGATAAACGCCGATAGGACAGGCAAGACCAAAGCTCGCTGCCTGAAGTACGGGCAGGCAATATCTTGCGGCTTTCTTTGAGTCTTCGCGCCGCTCCACTTCTATTTCGCACCCCACGCGTCAATCGACCGAAAAGCCGTTGCCCTCGCGCGGACGCGACAGCTATTCGTATCGCAGCGCCACCATTGGATCCACGCACGTAGCCCGCCGCGCCGGAATGTAGCTGGCGAGCAACGCGGCGCCCAGCAGCGCCGCTGCCATCACGGCGAAAGTCGGCGGGTCGAATGAGCCGACATGGAACAGTTGGTTCCGCAGCAACCGGCTTGCGATCAGAGATACTGCCAGTCCGACCGCCACGCCTGCGCCAGCCAGCCGCATGCCTTGGCCCAGCACCAGCCGCAGGATCTCGGCCGGTTGCGCGCCCAGCGCCATGCGCACTCCCAGTTCCTGAGTGCGCTGGGTCACGGCGTACCCAATCACGCCATATAAGCCGACGACGGCCATCAGCAGGGCAAGGCCGGCGAAGACACCCAACACCATGACCACGAAACGGCGCGGGGCAAGCGAGCTGTTCACCATCTCGGACAGCAGTCTCACTTGCGCAATGGGCTGTGTCGCATCCACCTGGCGGACTGCGTCGCGAATGCCGGAGGCCAACCGCGCCGGATCGGACGGCGTGCGCGCCACCAACGTCGCGAACGGCGTCGGGACCTGGTACAGCGGGAAATAATATTTGCCTTTGACATCTTCGCCCGCCAGATCCGCATTCTTCACATGGCTCACCACCCCGACGATGGTGGCCCACGGAGCCAGCCTGCCGCGCCGCATGTGCTTTCCGATGGGATCTTGATCCGCCCAGTATTGGCGGGCCAGGATTTCGTCGACGATGGCTACCGGCTCGGTGTTCGGCCGGTCCGCATCGGTAAAGACGCGCCCTTTGCGAACGGGTATTTGCAGTGCGCCGAAGTAGTCCGGGGTGACGAATCCGATATCGCCGTGCGGACCCGGGTCGCCGGGAAGCGCCGGCCGGCCTTCGATGGCGAACGAGGCCGAACCGCCCATGCCGCTGAATGGCACCGGCGCGGCAGCGGCTACAGCGGCGGTACCGGGCATCGCTGCCAGGTTGCCGAGCACGGCGCGATAGAACGCGATGCGCTTGGCGCCATCGGCATACTGCGCGGGCGGCAGAGACAGATTTCCAGTAATCACGCCGTTGGGTTGAAATCCCGGGTTGACGTTTTGAAGCGCCGCCAAGCTGCGCAGAAATAGGCCTGCGCCCACCAGCAACACCAGCGCTAGCGCGACTTCGGTAACGACCAGCGCGGCCCGCAGATGCTGGCGCCGCAACCCCGAGGTATTAGCGCGGCCGCCTTCCTTCAAGAGTTCGTGGCGGTCCGTGCGGGAGATCTGCCAGGCCGGCCCCACTCCGAAGAGAATGCCGGCGGCGATGGCTGCCAGGGCCGTGAACGCCAGCACCGGGGAATCCATGCGCACGCCGACGGCTACCGGCAGGCCCTCCGGAGCCAGAGCCAGCAGTCCCTTCAGCCCGCCGAATGCCACCACCAAACCGGCCAGCGCACCTCCCAGGGCTAATACCAGGCTCTCCGCCAAGGACTGGCGAATCAAGTCCCAGCGGCCGGCCCCGAGCGCGGCGCGGATAGCGATTTCCCGGCTGCGCCCGGAGGCGCGCGCCAGCATCAAGCCGGCGATATTGGAGCAGGCGATGAGGAGCACGAAACCAACCGCGCCCAACAGCACCAGCATCGGCGTCTTGGTATCGCCGGCGATGAAATCCGTGAAGGGCAGTAGAAACATGCCCCAGGCGGCGTCTTTGGCGTAAGCCCCGCCGCGCGTGCCGTTGTTTCGCACGCGGCTGCTGAGCACTTCCACCAACGCATTGGCGGGCGCAAAAGCCAGCCCCGGCTTCAGCCGCACCATAGCGTCATAGCTCTCGTTGAACCGGTTGTTCTCGGTGTATTGACTGTCGGCGAGGCCCAGCGGAACCCAGAGGTCCGCATCCACGGGCCACCGGAATTCCGGCCCCATCACGCCTACGATGCGATAGGGTAACTGGTTCAACTCGACGGTCCGGCCGATTACGCCGGCATCCTGGCCGAAGAGGCGCTTCCAGGCAGCATAAGACAGGACCACCTCCTGGTTGGCGTTGGGCCGGTCTTCTTCCGGCCGGAATACGCGCCCGAGCATCGCGTGCGCGCCGAATACATCGAACCAGCGCCACGTTACAGTCGCGCCGCGCAGCCTTTCCGGAATTGTGGAGCCGGTGTAATTGAAGTCGCCCCGATTGATGAGCGCTGCCGAATCGAATTGCGTTGCGCTGTGCAGCACGTCGGCGAAGTCCGGGATGGATACGCCGATGTTACGCAGCGCCAGCTTGTCGTAACGCACGCGCAGGGAAGCGATGCGTTCCGGGTGCGCCACGCCGGCCGGATTCAGCAGAACCTGGTTGACGACGCTGAAAATGGCGGTATTGGCGCCGATTCCGAGGGCCAGCGTGGCAACCGCCACTACGGTGTAGCCGGGGGTCTTCAGAAGCGTACGGATAGCGTAGCGGGAATCTTTCCAGAATGCGGGCATACTGCTAATACTCGCGTGCCGCGGTTTGGTTACGCGCCAATCGGCCCTACTGGAGCGATCCCGCTCACTTCCCAAAAGCGGCGAATTTCAGGTATCGCCCAGCGGAGAAAAAAGAAGCCGAAGATCAGCGACGCAGCGAGCGAAGCCGCCGATCCTTCCCAGGACTCTCGACCTGCGGCAAAGTAGCGTATTAAGCGGTCCTCGTGGCCGCGGAAGGCCAGACCGGCTGTGTTCGATAGAATGTAGCACTGCATCGCGGCGGAGCCGCCTGAGGTAATCGGCTGCTGGCGGCGGTGGCGGGATGTGGGGGCGGGACGGTTGGGCGTGGCGGCAGCGACGCGGGGCGGAGTAAGGGGGTTACGGCAATTTGTCGAGGTCGACTTGGTCCTTCAGGCGGCCGCTAGCCCGTTTGTTCCGCTTAAGATCGTCCAGGTGGATGAGATTCACGGTGACGCCGTCCAGCTCGGCTTCCAGACGTCGAGCGTAACAATCCGCGAAGTCCACTCCGGAAATGGTGGTAAGGATCTCCAAGCGCACGGGCGGAACGCCCATCCGAACGATCTGGCGCGTCTGCTGGAACAGGGCGGCATCGGCTTGGGCGAATCCCAAGCGCCTTAGAGCGTCGGTAATGCGCTGTGCGTTGGTGGGGCCTGATCGCGATCCAGATGTCGAGAGAGGCAGTGGCGCGCGGAAAGCCGTAATAGTTGACCGCGTATCCTCCGATAACCAGGTACTCGGCGCTACTTGAGTTCAGCAACTTCAAGAACTCTTTGAAGTCGGGTGGTAGCTGGATCGTAGCCATAGATAATCTGGCGGAGCAATTCGAGCGCTTCCATGCGGTCCTGAGGGGACTTGGTCTGCCAATAGGCCTTGTCGTGATCCTCGTCGTCCAGCGAGCCCACTTCAAACACCGAGCGATCCAACCGTACTTGGTCTACTGCGTTCATAGAGCTATTGTAACCGGTGATCGTCCTTCACACATCGGCCGTTAAGCCGGCACGGCTCTGAGGCCGGGGATCACTTGAGAATCAGTCCCACGCAGATGGAGCCCAGTACCAGTGGTGTCCCTGTTCGCATTCTGTCGAGCGCCGTCGAAAACCACCCTTGGAGGGCGGGCAATCCTGCCCGCAGCCGGCTTTCAGCCGGGCAACCGGTGGCCCCGGATTGAATATCCTGTGGCTGGCAGAATCGACCGATACTGAAAACAAAGATCTTGGCCAGCCATAGGCCAGCCGGCTCTGGCCGCCTAAAAAGGCGGCTGCGGCCAAGATTGGCCGCCCTCCAAGCATTTTCATCTTATTTGGTGGCCCGGAAAGCCATGGGGGCACGATGGAATCGGCCGCCAGGTTGCCAACCTGCCCCACAACACTCACTTCCCAAAAGCGGCGACGTATAAGTACACCACCGGCAGCGTGAACAGCGTGCTATCCACGCGGTCCAGCCAGCCGCCGTGACCCGGAAGCAGGGTGCCGCTGTCCTTCACGCCGGCGCCGCGCTTCAGGGCGGATTCGCAGAGATCGCCGAACTGTCCGGCCACGTTGGCCACGGCGGTGAGCGCCAGAACTACGGCCGGTGGAATTTCAGGTATCGCCCAGCGCAGAAAGAAGAAGCCGAAGATCAGCGATGCAGCGAGCGAGGCCGCCGATCCCTCCCAAGATTTGCCGGGGCTGACAACGGGAGCCAGTTTGTGGCGGCCCAGGGAACGGCCCACGTAATACGCGCCGATGTCTCCGATCCAGTTCAGAACCAGCGCGTAGAGCAGCCAATAGCGGTTCCGCGCGGCGAGCAACGGCGCGTAGCGCCAGCAGCCGAAGATATATACGACCCCCAATAGCAGGAATGCGGAGCGCGCGATGCCTGCGCGCAGATCGTCCGCGCGTAACGCCAGGCTCAGGGCGATAAGGGCCACGGCAATCACCGTGAGGAGCGTTTGGCCGTCACCCGGCACGACCAGAATCAGCAGCCCCGCGAAGTAGCCCAGCGGACTTTGCTTGCCTGGCTGATACGCCGCCGCGATGCCGGTGTATTCGTAAAAGCACAACAGCGCCACGATCGCGGTGACCGCCAGCAAGGACCAGTCGGGAGACCAAAGGACCACATACGCAATCAACGGAGACAAGACCAGCGCCGTGAGGACCCGTTTCATCTGGCCGGCAACGCGGCGATCATTTCTTCGGCATCGTCGGACGCCGCGCCGTTGAACTGCGCCGCGCTCAAACCGCCATAGCGGCGGTCGCGTTTCTGGTATTCCAGAACCGCCGTGAGCAGGTGCGTGCGGCTGAAGTCCGGCCACAGCGTTTCGGTCACATAGAGCTCCGCATACGCGACTTGCCAGAGCAGGAAATTGCTGAGCCGCATCTCGCCGGAGGTGCGTATCAGTAGGTCGGGATGGGGAGATGGGCTGGTATATAAGTGCGCGGCGATCAGCCCCTCGTCCACGCGCAGGGAGGAAAGGCGCCCTTCCATGCGCGCCAGTTCGATAATGGAGTTGACCGCGTCCACGATCTCGGTACGGCCGCCGTAATTGATCGCCAGGTTGACCAGCAGGCCGCAGTTGGCGGAGGTGGCGTCCACCACTGCGTCCAATTCGCGCCGCACATCGGGAGGTAGCGCGTCCAACCTGCCGATGGCCTGTAGCCGGATATCGTTCTTCTGCAGCTCCGGCAGTTCCTTCCGGAGGTAGAAGCGCAGCAGGCGCCAGAGGGTTTCCACTTCGGCGCGGGGGCGCTTCCAATTCTCCACGGAGAAAGCGTAGAGCGTGAGCACCCGGATGCCCAGGCGCGCACAGGTTTCTACGGTGCTGCGCACCGGACCTACACCCGCCCTATGGCCTGCCACCCGCGGCAGCCGCCGGCGCGCGGCCCAACGCCCGTTGCCATCCATGATAATGGCGATATGCGCCGGTAATCGGTCCGGATGGATGGCGGCGGCAAGCTCCCAATCCCGATCTCCCGGGCGGAGGGATTCCAGTAAGGCCTTCATGCGATAAACTTCATATTACAACAGAGTGCAAGGCTTTCTATGGAGTGTTCGCAACCTGGCGCGGCGCGTCTTTCGACGTAACCTGCGCCGGCGTGGGAAGTTGCGCCAAGGCCCATCCGCCACCCAAGGCCTGGATCAACTCAACCGCCGCAGTCATCTCGCTGACCCGCAGAGTCAGCAGGCTCTGCTGATCGCTTAACAAAGTCTCTTGCGCCGTGAGCACGTTAAGGTAGGGATCGAGACCGGTCTGATACCGCGCCGTGGCGATGTCGAGATATCTCTGCGCAGCCTTTACCGCGTCTTGCTCCTTAACGATCTGCTGCGAGCCGATGCGTACGGTCGCGATGTAGTCTTCCACCTGTTGAAACGCCGTCAGCACGGTCTCTTTATAGGCGGCCACATCCGCGTTATAGACCGCGGTGTACTGCGCCACCGTGGCCTTGCGCAGTCCGGCGTCGAAGATGGTTTCCGAGGCCGAAGCTCCCAGCGACCAGAACAGCGCGGGCAATGCAAACAGCTTCGAGAGTACGGACGATTGCAGGCCCGCGCTTCCCGTGAGGCTCACCGTCGGGTAATATGCCGCCTTCTCCACGCCGATGACGGCGTTCGCCTCCGCCATGGTGCGCTCAGCCGCCGCGATATCCGGCCGTCTTTGCAGCAACTGCGAAGGCACGCCGACAGGGATCGCGGGAACTCCTACGGTCAGGAATTTCACCGGCATCGAAAAGGTCGAAGCGGACTTGCCGATCAGCATGGCGATCGCATGTTCATACACGGCGCGGTTCGTGGCCACGCCGATTCCAGCGGCCTCCGCCCCCTCCAGTGCCACCTCCGCCTGGGCGACGGCTTCCTCGTTGTCGATGCCGGTTTCGTACAGGCCGCGGGTAAGCTCGAGCATTAGCCGGTCGGCCTGGATGGTGCGGTTATACAGGTCCTGCAGTTCATCCTGCCCGCGCAGTTCGAAGTAATACTCCGCCAGAGCGGCCTGCTCCGTCAGGCGCTCGTTTTCGAGATCCGCCGCGCTGACTTGGGCGGCGTACCGGTATTCGCGCACGGTGTTACGCACGCGGTCCCATAGATCCGGCTCCCAGGATACGTCGAAGGGCAGGGAGTAACCGGTAATCGTGGTGCGCGCGGTAGTTGACGAACTGCTCGGCGAGGAAACGCCCGTCGTCCCCCCGGTGGTAGTCACAGTAGCCGCAGCAGCCGTGCCCACCGAGGTCCTGGTATACGCCGGATTGGCCGTAACGGTGGGAAGGTACGCCGCCCGGGCCTCACTTACTTGCGCCCGCGCCGCCATGAAGTTCTGGAAGTATTGCGCGATATTCTGGTTGTCGATGTTCAACTGATCTTCGAGTGAGTTCAGTTCGGGTTCGTTGAACATCTCCCACCATTTCCCCTTAAGCGCCGCATCCTGGGGCAGCGCGGGCAGCCAGGCGCCCGGCAGCGCCGTACTGTAAGCGGCAGGGGCGGACTCCTTGAATGCCGGTGGAGCCGGAGCGGCGGGCGGAACATATTTCGGGCCGACGTTGCACCCGCTCAGCAGCAATACGCCGATCGCTGCGGCGTAGGCCAGGCCGCTCCTTTTGGAGGCTCTAAGATGGACGGAAGTCATAGTCGTATGCACCCCATAAATACTTCGGGTCAGACCGCGGGACTGGGAGCCGGTCCGGTCCCATCGCTCGGAATATCGCGTTGCTTTCCCTGCATCCTGAGCCGCAACCGGTCGAACGCCAGATAAACGACCGGCGTTGTATACAGCGTGAGCAACTGGCTCAAGATCAGCCCGCCCACAATCGTAATGCCCAGGGGCCGGCGCAGTTCGTACCCCGTGCCCGTCTCAAGCGCCAAGGGCAGCGCGCCCAATAACGCGGCCATGGTGGTCATCATGATCGGACGGAAGCGCAACATGCACGCCTCAAAAATCGCGTCGGCGGGGCTCTTTCCCTCCTGGCGCTCCGCCTGCAGAGCGAAATCGATCATCATGATGGCGTTCTTTTTCACGATCCCAATCAGCAGCACAATGCCAATGATCGAGATGATGTTGAGATCCACTTTGAACAGCATCAAGGCGAGCATGGCCCCTACGCTCGCGGATGGCAGAGCGGAGATGATGGTCAATGGATGAACCAGGCTTTCATAGAGAATACCGAGCACGATGTATACCGCCAGCAGGGCCGTCAGAATCAGCACGGGCTCCGTACCCAGGGATTGTTGATAGGCCAGCAGTGTGCCCGCAAAAAAGCTGGTCAGGGTGGATGGCGCGCCCAGCCGCTTTTGCAGCGCGCCAATGCTCGCCGTGGCATCGCTCAAGGAAACGTTCGGCGCCAGGTTGAATGACACTGTAACCGATGGGAACAGCCCCGTATGGTTCACCGCCAGCGGCGTAGTGTTGACCTGGCCGGTTGCCACGGTGCGCAACGGAATGTTACGGCCGCCGGACGAAAGAAGATAGATGTCTTTCAAGCCTTCCGGGCTTTGCCAATACTGTGGAGCTACCTCCAGCACTACGTAATACTGATTGAGCTGCGTGTAAATAATGGACACTTCCGATTGGCCGAATGCGCTGTATAACGCCGTGTCCAGCGACTGCGCGGTAAGCCCGAGCTTTGCCGCGGTGACGCGGTCGTAGGTCAACAACTCGTCAAGGCCGCCATTCTGCTGGTCCGAGCTTACGTCTTGCAGACCGGGCAGGCGCTTCATCGCACTTAATAGAATAGGTCCCCACTTGGAAAGGTCCTGCATATTGTCGGATTGGATGGTGTATTGGTACATCGCGTTACCGGACCGGGCGCCGATCCGCAGATCCTGCACGGCCTGGAGGAATGCGGAAGCTACCGGCAGACGGCTCATCTGGGGGCGCAGACGGTTGATGACTTGAGAGGCGCTGGCCTTGCGCCCCGCCCCCAGCGGCTTCAGCGCGACATAGAAGGATCCCGTATTGGTGGCCCCATTGCCGCCGGTAAACCCAATCACATTCGCGACGGCAGGATCCTTCTTTATCACCGCGCCGATCTGCCGGATGGCGCTGTCCATCGCCGGGAAGGAAGAATCCTGCGGCCCTTGCACTCCACCGGAGATCGCTCCCGTGTCTTCCACCGGAAAAAAGCCCTTAGGTATCTTGAGAATCAACACTACGTTGAGCGCGATGGTGAGCAGCAGGACCGCGAGCGTCGGAATGGGATGGTCCAGCACCCAATGCAGCGTGCCGCGATATAAACTCAGCACCCAGTCGAAGCATTTTTCGCTGGCCGCGAAGAGGCGGCCGTGTTTTTTCTCGCGCTCATTCCGCAACAGGTACGCGCACATCATGGGCGTGGTGGTGAGCGAGACGACCATGGACACCAGTATGGCGGTCGAGAGCGTGATGGCAAACTCGCGGAAGAGACGGCCGACGATTCCGCCCATCAGTAGGAGAGGGATGAAGACGGCAATCAGCGAAATGCTGATGGTGAAGACGGTGAAACCAATCTCTTCGGCGCCCTTCAGCGCCGCGGCAAAGGGATGCATGCCGTCTTCCAGATGCCGCGTGATGTTTTCCATCACCACGATGGCGTCGTCGACCACAAAGCCCGTAGAAATGGTCATGGCCATCAGCGAGAGGTTGTCCAGGGTATATCCCAACAGATACATCACCGCGAAAGTGCCAATCAGGGAGACCGGAACAGCGACGCTGGGAACCAGCGTGGCGCGGCCGTTGCGCAGGAATACAAACACCACCACGATAACCAGGCAGATGGAAATGAGCAGCGTCCTCTCTACGTCGCTCACAGCGGCGCGGATGGTTATAGTGCGGTCCAGAACGATGGTAGTATCGATACCCAGCAGGATGGACGCCTGGATGGACGGAAGTTGCGCGCGGATGCGGTCGACGGTGTCGATGATGTTGGCGCCGGGCTGCCGGAAGACGATGATGGGGATGGCGCGCTTGCCGTTCAAATAACCGGCCACCCGAATGTTTTGCACGGAGTCCGTCACCTGGGCGACATCGGACAAGCGTACGGCTGCGCCGTTGTGATAACCGACCACCAGCGGTTTGTAATCGTCCGCCTGCGAGATCTGGTCGTTGGCAATGATGTCCGCAGTCGCAATCCCGTCGGTGATCTGGCCTTTGGCCAGGTCGGAATTCTGCAAGCTCAACACCGACTGCAAATTCGCAAGCGTGAGTCCGTAGCCCGCCAATTGCGTGGGATTCGCATCCACGCGCACGGATGGCAAAGCCCCGCCTCCCACAGTGACCTGCCCTACGCCCTGTATCTGCGACAACTTCTGCTGGACGACGGTGGAGGCCTCATCATAGAGCTTGGCGGGACCGTATTTGTCCGATGTAAACGCGAGGATCATGATCGGCGCATCCGCGGGATTGACCTTGCGGTAGCTCGGATTTGCCGGCAGGTTGGCGGGCAGATAGGTGCGCGCCGCGTTGATGGCGGCCTCCACGTCGCGCGCCGCGCCGTCGATGTTGCGGCTGAGATCGAACTGAATGGTGACGGAGGTGCTGCCCAGCGTGCTGGAGGAGGTCATCTCGGTTACGCCGGCGATATGGCCGAACTGGCTCTCCAGGGGAGTGGCGACGGAAGAAGCCATGATCTGAGCGCTGGCGCCAGGCAAGCTGGCGCTGACGGAGATAGTCGGAAAGTCGACTTCCGGCAGCGGTGCTACCGGCAGCACTTCATACCCGATCGCCCCGGCGAGGAAAACCGCGACCGTAAGCAGCGTGGTAGCCACCGGCCGCTGAATGAACGGCGCAGAAATGTTCATTGCGGCCCCGCCTTATCCGGGCCTGCGGCTTCCGGCTGGCCGGATTTGTGCCCAAAGCGATGCGCCAGATTGTCGAAAAAGATGTAGATGACGGGTGTGGTGTAAAGCGTGAGCGCCTGGCTGAGCAGCAGTCCGCCCACCATGGCGATGCCCAGGGGTTTGCGCAACTCGGAACCGAAACCAGTGCCGAGCGCCAGCGGCAACCCAGCCAGCAGCGCGGCCATGGTGGTCATCATGATGGGACGGAAGCGCAGCAGACACGCCTCGTAAATCGCATCGGTGGCGTTCTTGCCGTGCTTCCGCTCGCCTTCCAGCGCGAAGTCCACCATCATGATGCCGTTCTTTTTGACAATCCCGATCAGCAGCACGATGCCGATGATCGCCACCACGCTCAAATCCTGATGAAAAAGAATCAGCGCGAGGAAAGCGCCCACGCCCGCCGACGGCAGCGTGGAAAGGATCGTAATCGGATGGATGAAGCTCTCGTACAAAACGCCCAGCACGATGTAAACGGCGACCAGCGCGGCCAGAATCAGCAGCGGCTCGTTGGCCAGCGAACTGGTGAACGATTCCGCGGTGCCTTGAAAACCCGCCTGCAGGCTGGCGGGCATGTGCATGTCCTTCTGCACTTTGTCGACAGCGTTGATGGCGTTGCCCAGCGCCGCATTCGCCGCCAGATTGAATGAGACAGTGATCGCCGGAAATTGACCCTGGTGGGTAATGGAGAGCGGCTCCGTGGTGTTCTCGAAGTGCGCGAACGCGCTCAACGGTACGGCGTTGCTCGTGGCGGAACTGGTGGCGCCGGCGGAGGCGGCTCCGTTGCTCGAAGCCGACGTGGAAGCCGCCGAAAGCGCAGTCGCGGGCGGCGCCAGGGTGTTAGCCGCCGGAGTGTACAGTGCGGAACCGGTCAGCGCATTGGATCCTGCGGAAGACGCTCCGGAAGACGCAAAAGAGGAAGCGGCGCCCGCTCCGGTTGCGCCGGAAGACGCATTCGCCTGAATGTAAATGTGGTTCAGCTTGTTGGGGTCTTTCTGAAACTGCGGCTCGCTCTCGAGAATCACATGGTACTGGTTGACCTGGGTATACATGGTGTTGATCTGCCGCTGGCCGAAAGCGTCATATAGCGTGTTATCGATGGTCGTAGGCGCGATGCCCAGCCGCGAAGCGGTGACCCGGTCGATCACCAGAGACAGGGCTAACCCACCCGGCTGTTGATCGGTGGCCACGTCCTCCAGTTCGGGCAACTGCTTTAGGCGTTGTATGAAACGGTTGGTCCAGTCGGTCAGTTCGGCGGAATCGGAGTCTTCGAGTGCGTACTGGTATTGCGTGCGGCTCACCCGGTCGTCCACGGTAATGTCCTGCACGGGTTCCATAAAGAGCTGAATTCCTTCGACCCGATTCACTCTGGAGGTGAGCCTGCGTATCAGGTCGGGCGCGCTGATCTTGCGCTGATCGAGCGGTTTTAAGTTGATCGACATCCTGCCGCTGTTCAAGGTTGTGTTGGTGCCATCCGCGCCGATGAACGAGGAGACGCTTTCCACCGCCGGATCGTCCAGGACAGCCTTGGTAATCTCCAGTTGCTTCTTGGCCATGGCCTGGGAACCAATGGCCGGCGGCGCCTGCGTAATGCCCTGGATGACGCCAGTATCCTGTATCGGAAAAAATCCTTTGGGAATGACGGTGTAAAGGAAAACCGTAAGCAGCAAGGTAGCCAGGGCGACCAACAGCGCAATGGTCTGGAATCGCAGGACGAATTTCAGCGTCCGGCCGTAGAACGCGATCATGCCCTCGAAGGCACGCTCCGTGGCTCTATAGACGCGCCCCCGCCGCTCCTTTGGCTCACGCCGCAAGATGCGCGCGCTCATCATGGGCGTAAGCGTCAGGGAGACCACGGCCGAAAGGACGATGGTAACCGCCAGCGTGACGGCAAATTCGCGGAACAGCCGCCCCACCACGCCGCCCATGAACAACAGCGGAATCAGCACGGCGATGAGCGACACGGTCAGCGACATAATCGTGAAGCCGATTTGCTCCGCGCCCTTGAGCGCCGCTTCCATGGGCGGATCGCCCGCTTCGATATACCGCGAGATGTTCTCGATCATCACGATGGCATCGTCCACCACGAATCCGGTGGAGATGGTCAGCGCCATTAGCGACAAATTGTCCAGACTGTAACCCAGGATGTACATTGCCGCCAAAGTGCCGACCAGCGACAGCGGCACCGCCACGCTGGGGATGATGGTCGCGTAGAGGCTGCGCAAGAAGAGGAAGATGACCAGAACGACCAGCCCGACGGTCAACAGCAATTCGAACTCGACGTCGGAAACCGAGGCCTCGATGGCCACCGTAAGATCGGTGAGCGTAGTCACCTGAATGCCCGTGGGCAGGTTGGCTTCCATCTGTGGCAGCAGCGCCTTGATGCTCTTGACCACGCTGATGGTGTTGGCGCCGGGCTGGCGTTGCACATTCAGGATGACCGCGGGGGTTTGGTTCATCCACGCGGCTTGATTATTGTTTTCCACGCCATTCACGATGAGTGCCACGTCGGGCAGCATCACCGGAGCGCCGTTGCGGAATGCGACGACAACCTTCCGATAGTCGCCGCTGGTGACCAGTTGATCGTTCGCGTCGATCTGGTAATCCTGGCGCGGCCCGTCGAAGTTTCCTTTGGCGGCGTTCACGCTGGCCTGTGTCAGCGCCGCGCGCAGGTCTTCCAGGTTGATGCCGTAGGACGACAGAGCCGTAGGGTTGGCTTGAATGCGGACGGCGGGCTTTTGGCCGCCGCTGATAGTTACAAGACCCACTCCGTTGAGTTGCGAGATCTTGGGCGCCAGGCGCGTGTCCACCAGGTCTTCGACCTGGGAAAGCGGCATGGAGTTCGAAGTAATGGCCAGAGTGAGCACTGGAGCATCGGCTGGATTCGTCTTACTGTAGATCGGCGGCGCGGGCAGGATGGACGGCAAAAGACTCTGCGCCGCATTGATGGAGGATTGCACCTCTTCCTCGGCCACATCCATGGACAACGAGAGATTAAATTGCAGCACGATGACGGAGGTGCCTCCGGAGCTGGTGGAGGTCATCTGGCTCAAGCCCTGCAGTTCGCCGAATTGGCGCTCCAGGGGCGCTGTCACCGTAGTGGCCATCACGTTGGGGCTTGCGCCGGGATAAAACGTCAGCACCTGTATGGTCGGGAAATCGACTTCCGGCAGTGCGGAGACAGGCAGTTGCGTGTACCCGACAAGGCCGACCAGGAGGATAGCGGCCATCAGCAAAGCAGTGGCCACCGGCCGCAAAATAAACGGGCGGGAGGGGCTCACGGGGCATTGCTCCCGTTGCTCCCGCCGGCGGCGGCCGCGGCGGGCTGAGCCGGGATTGCCACCTTGGAGTTGTCCTGCAACTTATCGAAGCTGCTGTCGGCCACCACGTCTCCAGGACCGATACCGGTAACCTGGGTGACGCCGCCGTTTGTAACCCCCGCCTTGATGCTGCGCATGTGCGCGATATTGTTTTGAATCACGTAGACAAACGAGGCTTGCCCGTTTTGCTGAATGGCCGACGACGGAATCAGCGTCACTCCCTGCAGCGTGTTCACCAGCAGGCGCGTATTGACAAACTGGTTGGGGAAGAGCGCGTCGTTTTGGTTGGCGAATTGCGCCCGCCCTTTTACCGTCCCAGTGGTAGTGTCGATCAGGTTGTCGATGGTCAACAGCGTCCCGCTGCCAAGCTTAGTCAGGGCGGAGCGGTCGAAAGCGTCGACGGTGAGCTTGGCTCCCTTGCGCAGCCGATCTTCCACCTGGCCCAGATTGTCCTCCGGTATGGTGAAAATGACCGTGATGGGCTCCAATTGTGTGATCACAGCGAGGGTCGCGGCGGCGGCGGCTTGCACCACGTTGCCCGGATCCACCAGACGTAGGCCCACGCGGCCGGCGATGGGCGCGGCGATACTGCAGAATTCGACCTGAACCTGGTCGTATTGCACCGTTCCCTGGTCGTTCTTCACGGTGCCCTCGTCCTGCAGTACCAGCTTTTCCTGGTCGTCCAGGATTTGCTTTGCAATGCCGTTGCGCGCCCACGCGGCACGATAGCGCTCAAGGTCCATGCGGGCTTGCGCCAGCACGTTCTCGTCGCGCTCGAGCGAGCCCTGCGCCTGCAGCAGAGTCGCGCGGTACGGACGGGAGTCGATGTCGATCAGCGGGTCCCCTTTATTGACCCGCTGGCCTTCCTTATAGTGCACGGCCACGATCACGCCGTCTACCTGGCTGGAAATCGAATCGGTATAGACTGGAGTGACCGTGCCGATAGCGTCGAGGTAGATGCCAATAGCGCCCTTCTGAGCCGTCGCAATGGTGATGGCGATTCCGGGCGCGGGGCGCGCCGCGGCCGCCGCCTTTTTCTTGGCTTCCTCGCGGTTGTGTAAGATCAGCACGATGGCGAGTGCAATGGCCAGCAGCAGGAGAATCAGTACGACGATGCGCGCGGTCTTACGGCGGCGAGGCGGAGGAGGTGCCGCGAGCTGATGGTCGGGTCCGATCGGTCGCTGTTTATCTATCTCCGGTGTATCCTCTGTCAATCGGAATCTCCTATGCCGTGCCGTATAGCACCGCTACTGAGGAAGCTTGCGAGGGTGCAATTTGAAAAGCACGCTGCTGCGAATTGCAGGTAACCGCTCGCGCCAGATCCGCAGAGAATGGCTGCCCGCATATTCCAAAGTTTCGCTTCGCGGCGGCATTTGCCATCGCCAAACGGAGACCTTGCCGCGGCGCAACAAACCGCCTAGCAATTATGCGGCCAGCGTGTTCGTGCGGACGCCAACCTAAATAAATGTCCGACAGCCTGTTTTAACGTTCTGTACGGATTGATACGCTAGCCGCCGGGACATGATGCAGGAAACCGCCCGCAAATGCAGGATTTGCCGCCCCGTATTCCAGCTCACGCGCGTGGCGCCCATTAATGTTACAATTCCATGACTGCCCTGTGCCGAGGTAGACCCGCATGGGCGGATTTCCTTCCCGATCCGATGCTGCCTGGGCAGGCGACTTCGTTGGAGAGCGTGTCTGTGCCAAAACACTACCTTGGACATCTTTCCGAGCGCGATCCTCTGCATCCTTATCTGGTGCAGGACGTCCTGCCGCAAATGGGAGTTCACAACAGGGCGGCCGAGTTCCGCGTCTTCAGCATGAAGGACGGCAAAGTCTATCTCTACGAGGAGCGGCACAGTAGCGCCCAGGTTGTGGGCAAATTCTTCGTGAGCGGTAGCCACCGCATGGCCGACGGCAGTCAACGTATGCGCCAGGAGTTCGACAATTTGCAGGTTCTCCGCGGCTACGGGCTGGCCGGTTACCCGCATCACGTCGTCCGGCCACTGGGGACGAACGCCTGCCTCAATAGCATTTTGGTTGAGGAATATGCCACGGGCATCCCGCTCAGCGCTTTCGTCGATGAAGCGATCCACCACGGCCAGTCCCAGCCGCTATTCGATAAGTTAACCGCGCTGGCTTACTTCCTGGCGACCTTGCACAATCGCACCGCCAACGGATTGAGTGTGGATTTCAACCAGGACTGCGCCTACCTTGACCGTCTGGTCCATAAGCTGCAACGCAACCAGGCGATTGGGCCGTGGGACGCTGACGAATTGACTTGGTTGCGCGATCGCTGGCGGGAGAAGCCGCGCATGTGGGAGGATCGCCAGGTGCTCGTGCATGGCGACGCGACCCCCAGCAATCTGTTGTTCGGCCGAGGTTTGAGCGTGATCGCGATCGACTTGGAACGGATGCGGCGCGCGGACCGCGCTTTCGATCTGGGACGGATCGCCGGAGAGTTGCAGCATTATTTCCTGGAGGCCACCGGGAACAAGCATGCCGCCGAGCCGTTTATCGGACACTTTCTCTGGGAATACGCCTGCCACTTTCCCGACCGCGACCGCGCCTTCCGCTCCATCACCGGCCGCTTGCCTTTTCAGATGGCGCTCACCTTGCTGCGCATCGCCCGAAACTCCTGGGTCTGCGACCACCACCGGCGGCGGCTGGTGGAAGAAGCTAAAATCATCTTACGAACGCCGTGATGGAAATCCGCGCACTGCTCTTCGATGTCAATGGCACCTTGATCGATATCGAAACCGACGAGTGGATGGACGAGGCCTATCGCGCGATCGCGCATTACCTCACCTATCAGGGCATCGCGCTGCACCGCGGCGAAGTGCGCGACTTGTACTTCCGGATCATGAAGGAGCAGTTCGCGGCGAGCGCCGAAAAATATCCCGAGTTCGATGTGGTGGCCGTCTGGCGCGAGGTTTTGCGGCGGTGCGGCACGGATACCACGCGGTCGTTGGAACCGGAGAAACTGCGGCAGATGCCCTTGTTCCTGGCGGAATTGCAGCGCGGGATCGCGCGCAAACGGCTGGCGGCGTTCCCGCAAATGCAGGAGATTCTCGCGCAGTTGCAAACGCGCCATCGTCTGGCCGTGGTTTCCGATGCCCAGAGCGCCTATGGTTTGCCCGAGCTGCGTGCCGCGGGACTGGCTGGCTACTTCGCGCCCATCGTGGTTTCGGGGGACTACGGCTATCGCAAGCCCGACCCACGCTTGTTTCGCGCGGCCCTGACCGCATTGCAGGTTTCCCCGGAGGAGGCGATTTTCGTGGGCAACGACCGCTTCCGCGACGTGTTCGGAGCCCGGCAGGTGGGGATGAAGACGATCTTGTTCTGCCCTCGCGGCGATCCAGGGGGACCGCCCGAAACCGAGCCGGACTATCTTCTGTATCAATATGCGGACCTGCCGCGGGCTATCGAGTTTCTGGCCGGGGCGCCACGCTGAAGCGATCCTCCAGCAAGTCGTCCTTTTGCGGGTCGGTGAGATCGGTTCCACACCGTAGGGCGGCGATCCATCTGCTGCGCGCGCCGGGCCTGCTAATCGGCCGCCCGCTCGACGCCGATAGTCCATTTATGGATCGTCTCGGGAAGCGCCTTGATACAATAAGCCAGATCGAATTGCCCTTCATGGCCAAACAAAGCGCCAAAGCCGAAGTCCAGGAAGCCGGTTACAGCCCATTGGGGTCCGTCTGGGACGGCGAGGATTCGGAACTGCTGGAAAACATGCTAGCGTTCTATCCGCGCAAGCGTCCCAAGCTGATATTGGATGCGACGATCAATGGCGGCCGTTTCTGGCGGGGCAGCAAAAGGCCGGTTTTGGGCCTGGATATCGAAATCCTTCACCACCCGGATGTGGTCGCCGACAACACGAAGATGCCCTTCCGCGATGCGGCCTTGGATGTGGTGGTGTACGACCCGCCCCACATTCCGAATCAAGGCAAGGACAACGAGAAGGACTTCGGCGCGCGGTTCGGGCTCGTGCTGCGATCGTCGAAAGAGAACCATTACACGTTCACCCACACGTACCCGCCGTTCGTCCGCGAGGCTTACCGCGTCCTGAAGGCGGAAGGAATCCTGTTCTGCAAGATTACCGACTACGTGCACCATCACCGCTACAATTGGGCGCATCTGGATTTCATTGACGCGGCGCGAAAGGCCGGCTTCCGGGCGTGCGACTGCATCGTTAAGATCCGAAACGGTCCGATTATCGACCCGAAATGGAAAAACGCGCACCACACTCGCAGGCAGCATAGTTACTGGCTGGTGTTCCGGAAGTCGTCCAAGTGCGAGTAGCTGCCTATGCGGAAACTCCAGTCGGCCGAGGCGGATGCGGCGTCGCAACAATCACTCCCGGTCCTTAAGCCGTCCACTCAGATCGACTTCTACGCGCGGCTGCAGGCGGTCAAGGAGCGTTATCTTCATGATGCGCTAAAGCATACGATTGAAGAGGCCGCTTTCGATTTGCGTACACTCGATGGCGAACTGGCGTCATTCGGGGACGCTGCGTGCCTCAAACGTCTGGCATCGTTTCATCTCCGGGGCGAAACGTTCTTCCCCGTCCCGTATTTGCTAAAGCGGAACGCCTACCTTCTTGGGTACTACCGGCTGTTGTATGGATTTTCGTGCAAGGCTTTCTATGGGCAAGGGCCTTTCAAGCGATTTCAGCGGATGGAGGACTGCGGTCTCGTGGACCTGCGCATAGAGCCGTTCCTTCCTGCGCTTTGCCGCAGCCTATGCGCCACAGGCGGCATGCTCGTAGAGGCGATCAGGGGCGTGTCCCTCGGGATGGTATTCGAGCTTCAGCTTCTGACGCTGGGGCCGCAATTCAAAGGCGGCGGCAACGTCGAGGTCGGACAAGGCGCGATTGATACTTTCTTTCTGCTACTGAAATCGCTGCTCTCGCCATACAATCCCAAGGTCAAAGGCCGGCGGCTTACGTTTGTGAACGATTCGAAGCTTAACGTCGTGATCCGCGTGGCATCCGACCCGGATGTGAGTGTCACACAGCAACTCGAGGCCGAGGAACGAAAGCTAGTGGCAATCGAACTGAAGGGAGGCACGGACGTCTCGAACATCTGGAATCGGCTCGGCGAGGCGGAGAAGAGCCACCTCAAGGCCAAGGCGAAGGGTTTCAACGAACTCTGGACCGTAACGAGAGTGGATTTGACGACTGTCCCCGCGCTGGAGAACAAGGCAAGAGCGCAATCGCCCAGCACGACACGTTTCTTTTTCCTCGACCGAATCGCGGATCCCACCACCCCCGAGGCCATCACATTCCGTCAGGTGCTGGGTTCCATGATGGGCGTCAGGCTTGCGCCCTAGGGCATGCTAAGACCGGCCGCTACCTACAACGTCTTCAGATACTCCAGCAAATCGTCCTTCTGCGGATCGGTGAGATCGGTTCCATAGCTGTGGCCGCGATTAGAGTTTCCCGGAACCGACGTGTCCAGGCGGAAGCCCACGGTCGCGGCCGCGGGACCGTCCGAGATGAATCCAACATTAACCGGGTCCAACACATCGTAGCCGCGATAGAAGACCTTGGGGCGCTGATCCTCGGGCATCAGCAGCGCCCGCAGATTGGGCACCGAGCAATTATGCAGATAGGGACCGCGCAGCCAGATGCCGTCGATGGGAACGCGCGAATAACCGTTGGTCTTGCGGTAGGCGGTGAATACGAACGGCGCCGTGGTGAAGGTGTGGAAACGGTCTACGAGCCCCTGGCTAAACGAGCTCAGCCGGTTCGGATCGGTGCCGCAACTGGCGCAGGCGGTTGCGGAGATGGCGGCTCGCGTCCCGCTACCAGTCTGATCTCGCTTCAAAACGTCAACGAAAAAACCGTGCCGCCGTTTTGAGGGATGTAGTAGAACCCGGAGGTGGTGCCGTAGATGACCTTGTTGTCCGGGTCGATGGTCACCCCAGCCATCGGCACGATCCCGTTGGGGTTTGTGAAGGTGTGAAGCTCGGTGAATTTCCATGGGCTGCCTGCATCGGCGGGCGGCGCAAGCTGGAACACCGTGCCGAGGCCTTTCGTCGCGTTGCCGCCGTAACTCGTGGTCCCGTACAGGTTCCCCGCCTTGTCGATAGCCAGCCCCCCGCCCGGCGACTCGCCGGAGCGGTAAAAGAAGCTGAAGAGCACGCTTTCGGTCCAGGCGGCGCCTTGCGACGCGGGCGGCGTCAGCGAAAATACGGTGCCCTTGCCGTACTCTCCGCCGTTCAACGTTGTACCGTAAAGTACCCCGCCAGCGCCTACGACCAGATTTCCGAATTCGGGGTTCTCCCCATCGCCGCCGCCGGCGAAGCTGTAGAGCACAGCCTCGGTCCAGGTGCCGCTTGCGGCGCTGGGTGGGGTTAGTGAGTATACCGTGCCATAGTTTGAGGCTCCGCCAAGCGCCGTCGTACCATAGAGCACACCGCTGCTGACTGCCAAGCCGCTCAGGACGTCGGAGCCGTCGCCGTCGCTGCCGAAGCTGTACAGAAGGGCCTCGGTCCAGTCCCCTGGGGACGAGGATGGCGTAAGTGAGAACGCCGCCCCCCCCGTACGCGCCGCCGAAAGCGGCTGTGCCGTAGAGTAGGCCTCCCTTGCTCACCAGCAAGGTCGCGGTCGAGCCCGAACCCTCGCCGCCGGGTCCAACCGGTCCTGGGAAACTATAGAATACATGTCCCGCCCACGGGGCGTCCGGTCCGGAGGGCGGACTCAGGGAGAATACGGTACCATAGCCGGAGGCCCCGCCACCGACCGCGTTCCGTAGAGGACTCCGTCGGCGCCCAATGTCACCGCGGCGCTCGGCCAATAACCGTCGCTCCCGCCGGTAAACGAGTACAGAATCGTCTCGCTCCACGGCAGGCCGGCTGAGGCTGGCGGCGTCAGGGAGAAGATTGTTCCACAGCCCTGGGGGCAGGTGGTGGAGTTGACCACGCCGCCCAGCCGCGTGGTGCCAAAGAGCACGCCGCCGGAACCAATCACTACGGGGGCAATCGGATAGGATCCGTCAGGGCCTCCCAGATAGCCGGTGAATTGATAGAGTGTGGCGTAGGTGGGGGCCTCGGCCCCGCTGCACACGCTGAGAGCGGCAAGGGCCGCGGCCACTAACAGAACAAGTGCTCGCTCAGACTGATTCATAACTTCCTCCAGGCTGCCTAACTTCGATTAACGATTCTTGGGCTTGCCGACGCTGGCCGCACTCCCTCGGCCCCAACCGTAGCACTTCAGCCCCGAAGCGTCAAACAGCCAAGTACTAAACCATATAGGCCTATGCCGAAAGCCGCGCGGAAGCCGGCGGATCTTTCGCGGCCCCACTCCTCAAGCGAGATCCCCAAGTGCCCTGCTCTTCCGTCGAGGCAGCGTTGAGCCCTGGGCTGGCCGCTAAGAGGCCTGTCGACTTTCTCCACAGGGGCTTGGACCGTCACCAACAGCATCAGTGGCCTGTCGGCTCCGAACTCGCTGAGCTGCGCGATCGTCGGGATTCAGTCCTGCTCGTGGTCGTCGTTCGATCCGAATTTCTACGCCGGGGCCCTGAGCTACCTCGCAAGCTACGGCATGGAATCTGCCGCCCAGTACGCAAGTGAGACCCTGGCGGCGTGCGCTCCCATCTACCCTGATAACGGGCTGAACATCGCCGTGATCGCCACCGCAACGGGGAACATGTCCACGCAGCACTACAGTTCCGATGGTCAGTGCCTCGCGTCGATTGAGCGGGCGTGGGGCAGGAACACGATCTCGGGAGCGACCGTGAGCGGCTCGGCCATCCATTGAGGACTGATTAATCTATAACGTCTTCAGATACTCCAATAAATCGTCTTTCTGCGGATCGGTGAGGTCGGTTCCATAGCTGTGGCCGCGATTGGAGTTACCTGGAACGGAGGTATCCAGGCGGAAGCCCACGGTCGCGGCCGCGGGACCGTCCGAGATGAATCCAACATTAACCGGGTCCAACACATCGTAGCCGCGATAGAAGACCTTGGGGCGCTGATCCTCGGGCATCAACAGCGCACGCAGATTGGGCACCGAGCCATTATGCAGATAGGGACCGCGCAGCCAGATGCCATCGATGGGCACGCGCGAATAGCCGTTGGTCTTGCGGTATGCGGTGAATACGAACGGCGCCGTGGTGAAGGTGTGGAAACGATCCACCAAGCCCTGGCTAAACGAGCTTAGTCGGTTCGGGTCGGTGCCGATCTGCGCGATGTCCTCCACCTGACCCACGCCTGCACTGCCAAAAGCGTGACAACTGGCGCAAGCGGTTTGGTAGACGGCGGCTCCGCGCCCAGCCTTCGCCTGATCGACCGGAAAAGGAAATGGCGGCGGCTGCAACTGCAGCAGGTAATCGGTTACGCGGGTGAAGCTATCGGGCAGGACAGAGGTGGGCGTTGCGCCCACGGCCATGGCGGCGGCGTAGTTGCGCTCTGTAATCTCGTTGTTGTTGCCATCCCAGTGCAGCCACATGTGTTCGCGCGGCTTCTGGTTCCACACCTGCGGCAAGTCCGTGGTGCCGATGGTTCCGTCGTCGGGCATGTGGAAGACCACGATCTTGGTGGGGTTGAAGGTGTCGGTGCGGCCCCTTCCTTGCGGCGGCCGGCTATTCTGCCAGGCGTATTCGGCCTTCTGTTCGAGCAGCGCGACTTTGGTGGCGGGGATGATCAAATTGCGGTAGATCAAACCCTCGATCCAGGAGAATTGGTGCTGCTTGCCTATCGCCTCCATCAGGACCGAGGCATTGAAGCGCGGGTCGGCTGCCGCGCTGAAGAGGAAGCGCTGGAATCCTTGCAGGTCCATGGTGTGGGCAGGCCCGCCGGGCACTACTACGGCCTTGGCGCCGGGCGCGGTGCGATATAGCGCGGTGTGGCAAAGGGAGCAGTTCGCCTCCAGACACTCGTAGCCGAAGACGCGCTTCGCGAAACCCACGGGCCGATCCGCGCCCTCTTCCATGATGAGTCCCAGCGACGCATAACCGCCGGGGCCGGGCAGCTTATCCGCGAAGACGTCCGGCAATACTTTGAAGATCCAATACGGGACGCGGCTGGAGGGGCCCAGTCCGATAGCCGCGTACTTGTAGTGCTGCACGATATCGGAATAAACCAGCTCGGGTTGGTGGCGCAGCAGGTTGTCGTAGAGCACCCAACCGGCCAGCAGCAGCACAACCAACACCAGCACTGTGACGACGCGTACGGCAGTGCGTTGGTACGCGGCCTTAAGGCCCGCGCCGATCCCAGCGAAAAGCGACCCGAGGATCGCCGGCAGCTTCTCCTGCGTGGGCACTGCGGATTGCAACAGGATGGCTTGCACCACGCAGAACGCCCCGTCCGTCGCCAGGTAGGAGCCGAAGGATCCTTGACCGCTGGCTAGGCACCAAGTCCACAGGATGGCTGCGGCCAAGCGCGACACTACCAGCATCCACGAGTATCCGGGATAGCGCAGCGGATCGCGCGCGGCGGGGATGTAGAGGATGGTAAGCGCCAGCACCATGATGCCGTGCGCTCGGTTCCAGACGGTGGGGAAGCCCGGCGTAAGGCCCACGCCGACGTTGATGAAGTCTGGCGCGAACACCTCCATCGCTACGAAGAACAGGTTGAATACGATGCCCAGCCACACGACGCGGCTGAACCACCGGGCAGCGGGATTGGCTGAGATCTCACGTTGGAGTTGCGGTGTCATCTCTTTGACTTCTCCTCGTCTTCGGCCGCCGTTTAGGCGGCCAGGGCCGGCTGAAAAGCCGGCTGCGGGCAAGATTGCCCGCCCTCCGATTTGCCCTAATGCGCGGCGGCCGCGGCGCCGAAGCTCTCTACAAACATGGGCTTGTCCTCCGGGTCGCTGTCCTGGTAATACGCCACGCGTGCCGCAGGACCGTCCAGATCCATCACGGCATATCCATGCGAATGAAACTCGTCTCCCTTGGTCAGGAAAATGCTCTCCATGGGCACGTCGAACCGCGGCTGGGCGGGGATTTCGTCGACGCCCACGGGATAAGCGCCGTGGCCCAGGCATCGCGCCAGCACGCCCTGCCAATACTTGTAGATCACCTGGTTGTGCTCGTGCCCCCAAAACCAAACGGCGACTTGCGGCAGGATGGGCGCTACCTGGGCCTGCAGCCTCACGTTCACGCTCTGGCCGCCGATGTCCTCAATGGCGGTGAAAAGCTGGTGATGGCTCAGCAGCAGGGTGCGGCGGCTACCGGCCGTGGCGATCTTGTCGTTGAGCCAGGCGACCTCGGTGTCTTCGAGGTAGGTCGGCTTGGCGTCCAGGGCGTCGTCGTCGTGCAAGCCCGTGTCGAGCGCCACAAACTGCCAGTCGTCGTTGCGCAGGCAGAAGTAGCTAGCGGGCTGTCCCAGATCCTGGAGCAATTGGTAATAAGGGACGCCGCCGGAGTACATATCGTGGTTGCCCGCCAGCGTGAAGGTGCAAACCTTACTCAGATCGAGGGTGCTCTTCCAGATATTCAGGAAGTAGTTCTCCATCTCGAACTCAGTACCCGCATAGTAAGTATCGCCCAGGTGGATCACCAAATCGGGATTCTTGCGGGCGATGGCCTTCAGAAGCGCCTGCGCGTCGGCTTGCCCTGTTCCCCAGTCGCCCACGATGACGATGCGCGCATTGGCCGGCATCTTCCAATCGATGATGAAGTCGCTTAGATTCTGCCAAACCTTGTACGGGATCTTGCCTTGGTTCAGTTTGAATGCCACGTATTGCTCGGCGGCCTGCGCGTAGCGGACGTCGCAGGACGAGAATTGGCCGAGTTGGGCACGCCAATTCTGTTCCGCCTGGCGGTCGCCTTCCACCTGCGCTTTGGCGATCTCCCACCAGATTGAGGAGCAGTACTTGGCAAAGTTCTCGCTATCGTTGGCATTTCCCGCCTGAGCCTGGTGTGCGGGCGAGACGCCGGCTTTGAGGTCCGTGGCAACCGTGCTGGTGGCTTGGATCATGGCGTGCGCGGTTTCCCCGCGGACTTCGTCGACAACGCCGGCGGCTTTCGCGACGGTCTGTTCCACGGCCGATTGCCACAGCGAGAAATCGGGGTGATGAAGCTGCGTAAGAATAGGCATAAAAATCTCCACTCTTCGCGCTCAAGCGCCAGCCGCGTTCGACCGGGGCTTGGTTTGGTCGAGCGCGTTCAGCACGATCGGAAAGATGTCGACCGAGGCGTTCTTGCCGAAGATGCAGTCGATGTGTCCGTAACCGGCGACCACGTGCCGGTCGTAGAAACTCGTGCCATTGGTCTTGCGCAACAGGTCGTAAGTGATCTGCGTGCTTTCCGGCTCGAAGCACTCGTTATCCGCTCCGTGAATGAACGTGATAGGCAGCGCCAGCCGGTCCAGGTGCGGCAGGTACACATCTTCGCCGGCGAAGTTCAGCAGGTGCCCTTTGTTGGTCAGCAGGGCCAGATGCTCGAAGGCTTTCATGTTGGCCACGCCGAATGTCTCGTAGAGGGTCTCATGCGTCGATTCATTCAACTGCGCATGGTCGTAGAGCGGCGCGTACATGAACGTGATGCGGTGGCAGGTGAGATTCCGGCAACGCTCGCGGGCCTGGATGGGATAGAGCCGCAATGCGCCATCGTAAACCTTTTCGATAAGGCTTTCCTGGGTGGAAGCGAAAGCTGAGAGCGACTTGATCCCCAACGCGTCGAGGAACGAAGGCACGTGCAAGCCGGTCTTCAAGTGAGTGGCCGTGGGCGCCACGATATGCGTGGCAATTTGCGAGCAGACTACCGACCGGACGCCTTGCAGCCCCGCGAGCATGGCCATGAAGAATGTTGTCGATCCCCAGCAGTGCACGACCATCTGGACATCGGGCGTGCCTGTGATTTCGCGGACTTTGTCCACCGCCGCCGGATAGTCGTTGAGCGCCACATCGTCGCCGGAGGCTTGCAGCGCGGCGTCGGAAGGCAGCGCAATGGAGTTGCGGAAATCGAGCAGCCACACGTCGTAACCGTGCGCGTAGAGATACTCGAGCATGTTGGTGTCGATGGTGTCCAGCGAAAAAATCAGGCTGGAGACGCCCAGGCCATGCGACAGGATCACCGGACCTTTGGATCCGCCCTGGTAGCGCGTGAGGCGCAACATTACGCCGTCTTTGGCGGGGAAGGGGTACACCACCGGAGCACCCACGCGGAGCGCGCGCTTCTGGCGCGGCGGCGCGTCGGGATTGAAGGCGGTAGACCGCGCGAAGATGCCTCCGTAGGTTTCAAACAGAGTGCCGGCGAAGAATCCGCCAAACTCGGCTAGAGTCTTCAGCCGCTCCGTGACGCTGGCGGCGTTGGTCACCTGCATCGTGGTCATCTGCTTGGCGAAATCCGAAGGCTCAATGTGCAAAATACCCAAACCCACGACGGGGCCGCTCTCGTCGTTCTCGCGTAGCGTGATGTAGAGCGTGCTGGTGTCGTGCCAGATGGACGTCACGGGGCCCTGGTGGACCACCTTGAACCCGTCGAAGTACCAGCGCTTGCCTTCCTCCGAGATCATCGTCATGCGGTAGCGCATGTTGTGGGTCTCGACGTTATCGGGATCCACCACGAAAAGCTGGAAGATGCCGCCATCCACGGTCAAAGGTTTGGCTGAAAGGCGAGGAGCCAGCACGGTGCCGGCCATGCGCGCCTCGTGCCCCGGCTCGGCCAGCATCCGCTTGACGTCGTCGCCGCGGATGGTCAGGGTGAACTGCAAAGCGTTGAGAGTGGCTTTACCTTGTTGCTCACCGGCCGTATAGTCCGCGGCGCCTTCCGCCCAGAAGCCCTTCATGGTTTCGGTGAACTCGATACCCGCGGTGACTGGGACAGCGGGCTTCCGAGGCTGGGACCCCAGCGTGTAGTCGATCGTCCAGCCGCGATCCCGCGCGATCAGCGCGCAAGTGCGCTCCGCTACCGCCGAGATGGTGAGCGAGGGATTCACGCCCAACGGCCGCGGGAGAACCGCGCCATCGTCCACATAGAGGTTGGGGTATACCGCGTCGCCCGTGGCGCCGGCGAAAACCTGGCCCTTATGATTCACAACGCCGCTAGAAGCGTCTTCCCCCATCACACAACCGCCCAGCGGATGCACACTGACCAACGACTTCGATTGCAGGGAGTGCCACGTGGGGTTGGGAGCGTACACGCCGCCCAAAGGCTCCGTAGCCTTTACCAGATTATTGTTGGCCTCGGTAAAGATCGGCTCGCTGCCCACACCTGGCCAGGAGATGCGCAGCCGATCCTTTTCCAGGTACATGCGGCCCTTGCCGTTGTCGTGGGTCATGATCAGGTACGTTTGCGTGTTGTGGATCGCGCCCACATAAGGGCCGCCGATCAGGCTTTCCAACTCACGCTTCTTCATGGAGAGGGTTTCGTAGAGGGTCTTGGGCTTGTTGCCGCCCAGGATATCCGCGGCTTCGAGGCCCGCCGGCAGCAAGTCGGCGATAGCGCCCGGGATGGATCCCTCTTCGATGACCATGCCTTGATTGAGTTCGGGCTGCTCGCGCAGATCGATGACGCTGGTGATGCATGGGCCTACCTTCGGGCGCCCCAGGGGATTGTGGCTGCCGAAGCCGATTCCATTGATCGGCGTATCGGTGTTGTAGCCAAAGCCCAGGACGTCGCCATTGCCGGTGAACCGCTGGCCGGTGATCGGCGAAAGCGCCAAGCCCTGCTGCGCCGAGCGTAGCAGAATCTCCGTTGAGCCCAGCGCGCCCGCGCCCAGGATCACGATATCGGCAGCCACGAACAGGTCCGGCGCGCCGAACTTTTCCCGCCCGACGCCGAGCGGCTGGAAATGCACCAGCCAGCCATCGCCCGAGCGCTCCAGATAACGTACGGAAACCTCGGTAAAGATTTCCGCGCCGAAATTCACGGCGTCAGGCAGGTAATTCATCAGCGTCGTATTCTTGGCGTGAAAATTGCAACCGGAAACGCAATCGCCGCAGCCGATGCAGGGCTGCTGCGGAACGCCGAACGGATTCAAGCCGTCCTTTTGGTCCTGGAAAGTAACGTAGATCGGGGTGCGGTACCACTTGGCGCCCATCGACTGAGCGGAGCGCTGCAAGGCCTCCATCTTGGGCAGCGGGTCGTAGTTGGCGGGGACGGGTTGCGGCTGCAGCACGTCTTCCGCGTGGCGGTAACACTCTTCCAAGAGAGCGGTGTCGTTGCGGAAGGCCGCCGGCCAGGCGGAGTCCTGAAACACCCGCGGTTCGGCCCGCAGGCCGACATTCGCATTGATCAGCGAAGTGCCGCCCAACCCGCAGCCCAGCACGACATTAATGTCTTCATTGACGCGGAAATCGAACAGGCCGGTCGCGGAACCCACATGGCCGTCTGGGGTATCGGCCTGCAACTCGCGCGCCGCCTTATCTAGCGTGTTGGGGTATTCACCGGGCTGCAGTTCCTTGCCGCGTTCCAGCACGCACACCTTTTGGCCGGCGCGCGCCATCCGCGAAGCGGCAATACCGCCGCCGTAACCCGAACCGATGACGACGACAGTGTAATGATCTTGAATTTGCTCAATGGGCAGAGAAATGCGCGTCATAAGCTTGCTTCACCCCTTCCAGCACACTAAATATTATGCTGGGCGGGCACTCTTGTCAATACAAAAATCCGCCGCTTCCAGCAATTTATCTCTTGACTTTCGAGCAGTACCAGCGAATAATACTCTAAGCCGGAGGGCCATATGGTACAGATCGACGTGCCGATCGCACTGGGCGTCGGCAGTATTTTCGCGGATGCGGCGAACCGCCAGTTACGCAGCGGACGCGCCGAATATCGTTTCCGGGCGTTCTCCAAGAACATCCTGTTCCAGAGCTTCTTCTTTAGCTGGATCCCGGTCTACTTCCTGTGCAACTACTTCGGGTGGGAGACCACCCATATGTGGTGGCACGCGGGTTCGGTGTCGGATTATCCGTATTACCTCGCCATCTTTCTGCTGCTGTTCTTCGCGGCCGGGGTATCGGGGTTCGTCATCGGCGCAGCGCTGGTGGCGAAAGGCCGGCTGTGGGGGAATCGAGCCGTGTACATCGGGGTCTTTGTCTACGCGGGGATTTGGATATTCGGCCAAACCAACAGCACCTTCAAGTTGGGTACCTACCAGGAATGGATCGAAGGCAAAGCGCCATGGTTCTATACCGACCCCACGTTTTTTCGGATGCTGGCTCTCACGGTCGCCATCTGGGCCATAGGGCTGGCGGTGTTCGCGCGCCAGCTCTGGAGTGAGGGCCAGCACCTGGACCCGCCACTGGGAGCAGGCCGGGCGGATTCCGCCGGCGCATGAAATGGCCGCGATAGCCATCGTCGCCGCGCTTCTCATCGCCGCGGCCCTTCTGGCGTTCCGCTTCAACGGCGCGTGGATTTACTTCTGGGACCGCGCCACCCGGAACGGCCGGGACCGCATTACGCCGGAGTATGAACTCCCGCGCTATTTCAAGCTGAAGCCGGACGGCAAGCCGGACTACGCCGCCAAGTGGCCGGGCTGGGATGGCTGGTATTTCTTCGCGATTCCGGACCATCGGGATTTTCCCGCTAAGCTCGTGCGCGCCAGCCTGATGACGGGACTCTATGGACTGGACGGAATCGACAACTATGAGCGGCTGTTGCTGCGGCTATCTACCTCCGAGGCGGCCGAGTACCTGTGTATGGCGCCTACACTCATGCGCACCCCGACGGGTGGCGAAAAGAGAAACAACTTTTCGCAGCACTACCAGCCCAAGCAATACGACCTGGGCATGGCCATCCACGAGTTGGACACGCGCATCTCCGGCGAGGAGATCGCGGATGAAACCAAATTCCTGCAATACGGCAGGATCTCCGGAAAATGGCCGGAGTACCGGTTCCAGTTCTTCAACCCCGACGCCAACATCCGCCTGGATCTGCGCTTCCGCGGCGAGAATCTGGTCTGGTGGGCCGACCTGCCCGATATTTTCACCTACTTCACTTGTTTCGGGCGGATCGAAGGCACAATCACCTACTACGACGGGACGGAGAAACCGGACCCGCACAAGATCCCGGACCACGAAGAGACTTACACGATTCGGGGAACGGGTGGTTTCGAGCACGGCTTCGCGCACCGGCTGTTCAGCGCCAACCGGTTATTCCTGCCGGTCCGCCTGCTCAATTATGGTTTCCCGTCTTTTCACCCCATCCGTTATCACTATGAGGTGCTGATTGGCGATCCAAGCGGCGATCGAAGCCTGCGGGGCGGATTCATGCTGGCGCGAGCATTCGGCGTGAACGTGCGGGATCGCGGCGGACTTTACCTGGATGGCCGCTACATCCCCATCAACGGTATCCGTATCCGATATGCGGAGGAGCCGCCTCCCGATCAGGTTGCCATGCATTGCCCGGGCCGGCCTCCTATCGCCTTCTATCGGAAATGGATGGTCGAAGCCGAGACTGCGGAGGGTGTTCTCAGTTACACCGCCTGGCGCGATTGGCCGCCCGCGCCGGTGGCCCCGAATATGACTTATTACGAGTTCGCTTATGATGGCTCGTACCTGGGAAACGCCATCGTAGGCCGGGGCTATGGAGAGTACGCGCATATCTGAACGGCGGGGAGCCTAGAGATGGGTGAAGCAACTTACAAACGGATCTTCTTCGTGGGGGCGCTGTGGAACCTGCTGGGCGGCGTGTTTATCCTGGCCGCCACGGGATGGATCTTTGCCAGCGCGGGTGTGGCCGAGCCAGCGCCGCCGATTTATTATTACGGGTGGATTGCGTTGTTCATGACTTTCGGATTGGGTTACTATCTGGTCTATCGCGATATGTACCGCAACCGGGACATCGCGTTGCTAGGCGCAATTGGAAAGGTCGTCTTTGCGGCGGTTTTCCTCTATGGCTTCTTCGCATATCCGGGTCAAGTGCCCCTGTTTTTTCTCGTCCCCGTAGCGGGCGACCTGGTGTTTGCAGCCCTCTTCGTCATGTTTCTGCGGTTCCCCGCCGGGAAGGAGGCTTCCTGATGCGATCCGCCTACGAAGTGGCGATTATCGGCTCGGGTTTTGGCGGGTCGATCCCGGCGATGCGCTTGGCCCAGGCGCAGAAAGCCGCCGGGAAGCCCGTTTCCGTGTGCGTTCTGGAAAAGGGCAAGCGTTATAACCTGGGCGAATTCCCCCGCGACCTCGACGCGCCCAAAGATTGGTTCTGGCGGGAGGAAGGCGAGCACGGCTGGCGGGGCCTAGTCGACTTCCGGACGTTCAACAACATCAGTGTGGGGTGCGCCAGCGGCGTCGGCGGCACGTCCCTGATGTACCTGGATGTGCAGATCGACGCGTTCGACTCGGATTTCGAGGTCGTCACCGATGGCGTCCGGCGCTGGCCGGCGTCTATCCCGGATTGGAAAGCGGAGCTCGCGCCGTATTACCACCGGATGCGGCAGATGATGCATCCTTCCCCCATGCCGGAACCGAATCTGAAGGCGCGCGCCATGCAAGCCGCGGCGGCCGCCGTAGGCGCAGCGGAGCGTTTCCGGATGCTGGACCTGGCCATATACTGGGGGCGCAACGGGAGCGAGCCGGGCGTGCTGAATCCCGATCCATACGGCTGGGGCGGCCCGCCCCAATATGGTTGCTCGAATTGCGGCGAATGCTTCATCGGATGCAACACGCACTCCAAGAATACATTGGACCTGAGCTATCTGTGGTTCGCCGAACATCTGGGCGCGGAGGTCTATTCCCAGCACCAGGTCCTGAGCATCGCACCCGAAGACGGCGCTTACCGCGTGGCCTTCAAAGATATGCGCTGGGGGTTCGAGGGCTCGCTGCTGGCGCGCCGCGTGATCGTGGCCGGCGGCTGTCTGGGCTCCAGTCAACTATTGTTGCGCACCAAACACGGATACCGGCGCGGCGAGCGGCATTATGCTCCCACGCTGCCGAAGCTCAGCGACAAGCTGGGGCACTACTTCTCCGGCAATGGCGATTTCGGCGCGGTAGGCTTCAAGACCGGGCGCGTGATTAATCCGATGGATGGACCCACCATAACATCCACCATCGAATACGGAGACTGCCGCGACCAGCATGGGCGCAACATCGGGTTCATCGTCGAAGACGGCGGATTTCCGGACTTGCTGCGCGAGAACCTGCAGAGCCTGCCCGGCGGACTATCCACCGGCCGGCGGCTCATACGGTGGCTGAGAGATCTGGTGAGCGTAACCGGCCATCGGAAACTGGCGGAGGGCATCTTCGACCAGTTGGACCTGGAAGCGTCGCAAGATGCGCTGCCGTTTCTGGTGATGGGGCAGGACGCGGCAGACGGCGATATGAGCTTGGACGATTATGGCGATCTTCAAATCACTTGGCCCGAACCCGCCAGCATGCCGCTTTGGCGTGCGATGGAACATACCCTGCGCGGGCTGGCCCAGACACCGTCGCCGGGATTGGGCGGCAATCTGATGCTCAACCCGACGTGGTCCGCGCAAAAGCAGCTCATCACCTTGCATCCTCTGGGCGGCTGCCCCATGGGGGACGATCCCGCGCATGGGGTGGTCGACGCCTACGGCGAAGTATTCCACTATCCCAACCTCTTCGTAACGGACGGATCGGCTATTCCCACCGCGGTCGGCCGGAATCCATCCAAGACCATCGGCGCTTTGGCCGAGCGCGTATCGGATAAGATCGTCGAGAGAGGTATCTAAACTGCGCGCCTGGATCGCGAAGCATCCAATCCGAACGGGTGTCTACGCCCTGTTGCTGGCTGCCGGCGTGGTGGCTGCCATCGACGTACTGGCCATGCATTGCCGCGTGGGCGGAGCAATCGCGGCTTG
Source organism: Bryobacteraceae bacterium (assembly GCA_049516155.1). Lineage (GTDB taxonomy): Bacteria > Acidobacteriota > Terriglobia > Bryobacterales > Bryobacteraceae > Bog-159. The sequence goes on along the minus strand of JBEKTJ010000049.1, from coordinate 2,514 downwards.
GATCGTCCAGCGAACTGTGCCGCGCGACGTGCTCCAATATCAGTCTGCACGATTCTCGTGCTGCCAGGCGCAATGCGGCCTTTCCGCCGATCTGACCGGGATTCGGGCGGCTCTGCCGCAATTGCCAAGTTCGCCCACCACGATCGACCGCGCGCAGTTCTGCTCGTCAGGCGGGCTGGTTCTCGAAGGACTCGCCACGCACGGGTCGCGCCAGCCTAACCTTTTCTCGGCCGGAAGCATTCACGTCAGCCTCGCCCTGCCCGCAGTGAAGGCGCACGTCGATCGCATATCGGTGGGCGGAACCCCGCCGCTGGCGGCTCTCGGCGCAGTGGATTCCAGCGTGGCTGTAGGCGCCCAACGGATCGCCGTCACTGGAACGGATGTGCGCGGCATCCAGATTGCCGGCGATCTGCTTGCCACGCAAAGTGTATCCGTGCCGGAAATCGCGATTCCGCGCGCGGCCCATCCGCAGATCGGCATAACGCAGGTGACTGTAGGTACTTCTGCCGTACATCTCGAACGCCGGCGCGACGGAACGTGGAGCCTTCCCGCGCTGGCAGGCGTGCAGGCGACGGCGGCTGACTTCCAGGACTTGTACAACGCACTGATGGCGAGCTATACCGCGCTCGGGCCGCAGTTGCACACTTTGGCGCTGTGGATCCTGGCGATTGCGTTCGCGATTACGGCGCTCGCGAAGCTGGCGCTCACCTTCGGCGGCTGGGCGGCGCGAGCTATTTCCGCGGCGGTAACCGTGGGTGTCGGCTGCCTAGCGTATTTCGCCGAAACACTCGGCTTGGTAGTCCTGATCGTGGGCGGCGCGGTTGCCCTGTATCTGGCGCTCTACCGCAAGGCTCCCGAATGGCACCGGAGACTTGAGCCCTTGGCGGCGGATTTGATCGGCCCGGTGCTCATCGTCCTCGCGCTTGCGTTTTACGCCTTCGTTCTTCCACCGCTGCCGGGCGTCCCGGCGGGCATCGCAGTCGCGCACGTCAAACTGGGCGCGGTGAATATGGCATTGCGGGACGAGAGCCTGGGCAGCGCCACTGTCTCGGTGGCCGGCATAAGCGCCGACGGCATTTCGGCCGCGACCACGCCGCTAAGCGCGACGCTCGATCGTTTGGAGATCGCGGACACCAATGTGGCGTCCAACCCGGATCTGGTCCTGGCACGCGTGCCGCGGACCGTGGCTTCGAACGTCCAATACCAGACTGGATCCGCGCCGGCGGGATTGTTTTCGCTGCATGGCGTCGCGGAGTCGCCGATGCTCCGGAAGGACCTGCGCAAGATAAGCTACCTGCCGGATTCGCTCCGCCGCCTGGCGCCGTCGAGTTTCTGCGTGAATTGGAAGTTGGGCACGGATTTGCCGGATGCCTGCGGCCGGAGCGAAACGTTATCGCTACGCGGATCGGCGGATTTGAGCGATCTGGCGCAAATCCGCTTCGCCACGGAATCCGTCGTGCGCGCGTCGGGCGCGGCGGTGCTTACACGCGCGGCGGGATCTGGCACTCAGGTTCAGGTGACGGAGATCCGCTCGCTGCCGGCGTCCGCGCTGCAAATTGGCGGGGGCGCAGGAACGGTCGATCTGGGCGGCTCGGTGCGCGCACGCTTTAAACTGCGCGACATAGCGGCAGCCGGCCTGAGCGTAGCCGCAACGGACTTGCTGGCTAATGCGGCGGGCCTACGGCAGATCAACGCCAGCGGCGGTGTGCGGCAGATCAACCTCGCGGCAGTTGATGGCATCGGCTCCGCAATCGACTCGGCGGCCTGGGACTTTCATCTGGCTCCTGCCGCTAAGGACGATGCCCTGCGGGCGCTTGTGGAGGCGAAAAACATTCGGATATCCGGCGCGAATCCGGCCATCGACGCGGACATGCCGCTGGCGCGAGCGGGAGTCTCGGGCACGCTCTCGGCGGAACGGTTCGATGGCGCGCTGGCAACTTCCGGATCCACCTGGGAATCGCAGCCCGTGCGTTTTTCGGCCGATTTGTTCGCCGGCGACATCCATGTGCCGGAACAGCCTTTCGAGATTGGCCAGACGGCTGCCCCCTTTCTTCCGTCTCGCGTGAGCGGAAAACTGAGCGCCGACGCTGGCATTCGCAGCCTCAGTCCCGTTGCCACAAACATCAATGCGAAGTTGTCCCTCGCCTCGGAAGAAATGGCCCTAACTCCCGTGCGCACCACGCTGAAAAACCTGCATCTCTCCATTGCCGGCGCATCGTCCATCACATTCGACAGTTCATGGGGAATTCAGTACCCGAGCTTCCCGCGGTTCTTCGATCTGCAGGAGGTCTCCAAGCTGCGGCTATCGAGCGAAGGCTCCCTGCACGGAATCCGTTACCAGGATGGCGTCCTACCGGCGTGGAAGTTGCCCACTGCCGCTCCGCAAGAGTTTCGCGTGGGGGGCTCGCTCTCGGGACCGCTATGGGTCGATGCGCTGGGTGGCCGCTTGCAAATCGGGCACGCCGCGGCCGCTCTGAAAAAGCTGACGTTAAGGAGCGGACGGCTTGAGGAACT
>JBEKTJ010000048.1:0-36206 GCA_049516155.1 Bryobacteraceae bacterium | reverse complement strand
TACAGCAAGAGTTCAAAGGTCTCGGGCGCGAGCCGGTCGTCGGCTGAATGGATAGCCGAAGCTCCCTGTTGCACTGCCCGCGGCGGGATCTTGCCGCTGGCCGATTTCGGCACGGTGCTTTTTGGCGACGACAGTACGGGTGTGAGCGGCACGAACTACGCGACGGATAGCACTACCAGCGGAGCTATCGGCGCGTTCCCGAGCATCGAAGAAATCACCATGGCGACCAGTGGGGGCACGAAGGAAGCTGTGCCGTCTGCGTTGTCTAGCGACGGAACCAGCTTTTCGGTCACTTGGGCGTCCCAATAGCCTTCCGGAGGGCCTTGCAATTACTTGCTAATTCAAGTCAGTCCTACCCGGCCGTAACATTCTACACAGTACCTCCCCTCTAAAATTGTCCGCGAAAGCTCTTGACCGTACGTCCTCAAACAAGCTATATCTGCCTGTAATAACTAACGTGGTCAGGTTGGCCGAAATGAAAATCGCGCAACTTCTGGTATACGCGGCTGCGTTTGGGGTATCTCAGTTCGTCCCTTGCGCCGCTCAATCTCACTTTGCCACGCTGTTCGAATTCAGCGGCGGCGCGCCTGCGGGGCTTACCGCAGCCAACGGCGTGCTCTACGGTACCACCGGGGTTCCGGTATGCGGCAACGTCTTCAAACTGCAACCTCCAGGTCCAGGCGGGGGCGAGTGGACGCAGACCGTTCTCTACACCTTTACGGCGAGAACGGCGACGCATTCGAGCCCAACGGCTTGGCTGCCGGACCGAACGGTGCACTCTTCGGTATGTCCACGGACGGCGGATTCAGTCATTATGGCGCGGTGTTCGAGCTGCTGCCGCCAGCCTCTCCTAACGGTGGCTGGACTGAAACAATACTTCACAGCTTCACGGGCGGCAGCGATGGAGGGATCCCATTTGGCAATGTGATCATAGGCGGCCACGGTGAGCTTTACGGCGCGAGCACCATGGGAACACATGGGGTCCGGAAACGTGTTCGAGTTGCAGCCGCCGGCAACATCCGGCGGCGCCTGGACTGAGACAGTGCTCTACAGTTTTCTCGGCGGTGTCGATGGGGACGGAAGTCTTCCCATTAGCCTAACCATGGCTCCTCATGGAGTGCTCTATGGCACCACCGCGATGGGCGGGAGATCGACGTCTTCGGCCGGCGCCCTATTCGAACTAGCGCCGCCGGCCGCGGCGGGTGGGACCTGGACAGAGACGGTCCTCTATAGTTTGGAGGGCCGCGGCGACGGAAGCACGCCGTATTCCCCGGTCGCGATCACCACTGACGGAACCATCTACGGCACTACTTTTGGCACGATGATCATTGGGCCATCGGCAGGGCCGAAGGGTGTGGGCACTGTGTTCGAGTTGACGCCGCCGGCTGCCGCGGGCGGGACCTGGACTAAGACGATCCTCCAGCGGTTCGGCGAGGGCAACGATTGCGGACCGGACACGCCGCTGACCTGCGCGACGGGAACATTTACGGTATGACCTGTTTGGGCGCGGGCGGCCTGGTTCTTCGAGCTGCAACCGCCGGCCGCGACGGTCGACGCATGGACCACGACGGTTCTGCACCAGTTCACCAACGGCCAGCAACCCCACGGGACTTTCGTCATGAATGAATGTGGTGCGATATTCGGATCCACCTTCGGCGTTCACCAGGTTCCGGGCACTGCGTACGAAGTAGCGCCCTAAGTTCTCTTTAGAGGGAGGTCCAAATGAAAGGCATTCAACTCCACGCGGTCGCCCTTGTGCTGGGGGCCTTGTTGTCGGCGTGGCACGCCGCCGGCGAAACTCAATTTGCTACGCTCTACGAATTCCCTAGCGGTGACGCGCCCGCGGGACTCACCGCGGCCGGTGGAGTGCTATATGGCGTAGGCGAGGGTCCGGGTTGTGGCGCCGTTTTCGAAATGCTGCCCCCAGGGCAGGACGGCGGCGAGTGGACCCAAACCGTACTCTATGCCTTTACCGGCGACAGTGGCGACGCATGCGGACCCAACGGTCTGACCGCCGCGCCGACTGGCGCACTCTTCGGTATGTCCACCGGGGGAGGGGCTTCGCTATTTGGCGCGGTCTTTGAACTGCGGCCACCGGCGATGGCTGGCGGAACCTGGACAGAGACTGTGCTTTGCAGCTTCTCGGGCGGCAGCGACGGGGGGGATCCCTTTGGCAACGTTGTCGTCGGCCCGGATGGGGCGTTGTACGGCGCAACTACCGAAGGAGGGGCTCATGGATACGGAAACGTGTTCAAGTTGCAGCCTCCGGCAACACCGGGCGGAGCGTGGGCTTATACCCCGCTTTATGGCTTCGCAGGTGGATCGGATGCAGCCATACCCGTCAGCCTGACCATGGGCCTTCACGGTGTGCTCTACGGCACGAGCGAGATGGGCGGGAGCTCCAAGTTTTCCGCCGGCACAATATTCAGGCTGGAACCGCCGGCCGGACCGGATGGCGACTGGACCGAGACCGTGCTTTATAGCTTCCAGAGTGATGAAGACGGAAGCTCCCCCTACTCCCCCGTGGCGGCCGCTAAGGACGGAAGCATCTTCGGTACAACCTTTGGCACGCTGTTCGTCGGCTCCTATCCTGGGCCGAAGGGCGTGGGCAGCGTCTTACGGTTGACGCCTCCTTCGTCCGCTGGCGGAACTTGGACTAAGACGATCCTGCAGCAGTTCGGCGAGGGCAACGATTGTGGACCGGACTCGCCGCTGACCTTGCGCGACGGGACCATTTACGGCATGACCTGTTTGGGCGCCGGCGGCCCGGTCTTCGAGCTGCAACCGCCGGCCGCGACGGGTGGCGCATGGACCACGACGGTTCTGCACCAGTTCACCAACGGCCAGCAACCCAACGGAAGTTTCGTCATGAACGAAAGTGGCGCGATATTCGGATCCACCTTCGGCGTCCACCAGGTTCCGGGCACCGTGTACGAAGTAGCGCCGTAAGTCGACTATCCAGCAGGCGCCGGACGGATCGAAGTGACGCGGACGGCTCACTTCCGCGCCAGAATCTCCTTCACCCTCACCCACGCATCCGTGCGCGCCTTGGCATTGGCCTCGCTCGCATCCGGCTGTTCGCCAGCCCGCATGAAACCGTGACCGGCCCCTTCATACGTCACCGGCTCATATGTCTTGCCCAACTGCTTCATATTGACGATGGCATCCGGTATGGTCGCGCCGATGCGCGCATCGTTGCCCGCATAGAAACCATACACTGGCGCTTTGATGCGGCTCATGGCGTCCTTATCGGGCGGCGGTCCGTAGAATACAAGGGCGGCGGCAACATCCGGCCGATTCGTGGCGAAGCGGAAGGTTTGCCCACCGCCCCAGCAGAAGCCCGCCACAAACAGCTTCTTAGTCGCCGCCGGCAGTTTCAGGCCGTAATCGGCCACCGCGTTGAGGTCGGCGGTAATCTGGTCCGGATTCAGATGGCCGATCGCCGCCATCACTTCATTCGACTGGAAGCCCTTAGTGCCTTTGCCATCCGGCGCCATGCTCGAAAGCAGGTCGGGGGCCACCGCAATGTACCCGGCGGCGGCGAATTGATCCGCCACGTCCTGTACCCAATCGGTCATGCCGAAAATCTCGTGGATCACCAGGATGACGGGCGTGTTGGCCTTTGATTCCGGATAGGCCACGAACGTCTCCACGGAGCGTCCGTCGTGCTTCACGGTAACCCACTCGCGGTGGCGCGGCGATTTCTCCAGACGTGCCACTGCCCAATCCTGAGCGCAAAGAGAGGACGCCGCCAAAGCGGCCATCAAAGTGATTCGGGTCATCTCTCCGTTATAACGCGCCGCAGCGGGCCGTGGAGGACCGCGCGGGCGTGGTGGATGCCGGCCTTCGCAAACAATCCTTTCGTTTTTTGCTTCGGCCAGCGTACAATGGGTACAGGGAGTATCACATCCAGGCCTTATGGATCCGGAAGCGCCGCTAAACGCCAGAGTGCAGGACATCCTGCATGCCATCGTGCGGACCTATATCGAGACCGGGGAGCCGGTCGGCTCGCACACTGTTGCGCAACGCCGCAACCAGAGGCTGAGTGCGGCTTCCATCCGAAACGTAATGGCTAGCCTGGCGGATGCCGGCTACCTCTCGCAGCCGCACACCTCGGCCGGCCGCGTGCCCACCGAGAAGGCCTTTCGCGACTATGTGCAGTCCCTGAACGCCGGCCGCATGCCGTCGGCCGACGCGGCCCGTTTGCGCATCGAGCTGAGGGAAGCCCCCACGGCTGCGGCGCGCGTGGAACGTTGCTGCCACATCCTGACGGAACTCACGCGCAACGTCGGAATCACCGCTGCCCTGCCGCCTGCGGTGCGCGAACTGGATCAGATCGAACTCGTGCCTCTAGGAGACCGCCGCGTCCTGGTGATCCTGGTTACGCGCGACCGCGCCGTCCACAACCGCGTAGTTACACTGGAGGAATTCGTCTCCTCCGAAGAATTAGTAAATATCCGCAATTACGTGAACCGGAACTTCAGCGGTTGGCGTCTGGAGGATGCCCGGCGCGAGTTGCTGCAGCGTATCGCCGAAGAGCGCGCCATCTACGACGCGGTGCTGCGCAAGCTGACGCTTCTTTACCGCAAGGGTTTGCTGGACGTGGATGTGGCGCCGGTGGTCCATATGGAGGGCGCTTCCAACCTGCTGGGGCTCGATCTGCACCTGACGCGCGAAAAATTACGCGACCTGTTGCGCGCCCTAGAAGAAAAGGAGCGGCTGGTGGAGTTGCTGAGCCGGGTCCTGGAGCAGCCCACGGGATCGCTGGCTGTACGGGTGGGCCTGGAGGACGCTCATCCCGCCATGAAGGAGATGGCCATCATCGGCATTTCATTCCAGATGCCGAGCGGGATCTGGGCCAAGATCGCCGTGCTGGGCCCCATGCGCATGCGGTATGAAAAAGTGATGGGCGCCGTGCTCCAGACCCGCCGCGCACTTGAAAGCGCCCAGTTCTAGCGGAAGGCAGGCGGAGCCGCCCGCCCCCCGATGAAGCGCCCACCTCGGTTTGTTAATCTATTAGATAGTGGCAGACGATAACCAGGAACAGAATGCATCCAGCGTGGAGGATAGCTTGCCAGTCGTGACCCCCGAGGCCCAAATCGCGGCTCTGACGGCGGAGCGCGACCAGCTTGCGGCGGAGAAGACGGATCTGAAGGATCGCCTGCTTCGTGCGCTCGCGGATTTCGACAACTTCCGCCGTCGGGCGGAGCGCGACCGCTCCGAGTACGTACAGTTCGCGGCTATGGAGATCCTCCGCGACCTGATCCCCATCCTAGACGATTTCCGGCGCGCCCTCAAGATTGAGACCGCCGATAAAGAATACGCGAAAGGCATCGAACTGATCGCGCAGAGGCTCTTCGAAACCCTCAAGAAAGCCGGGTTGGAGCCCATTGAGGCCGCCGGCAAACCGTTCGACCCGAATCTGCATCAGGCGGTCGACCGCGTCCAGTCCGAAGAATTGCCGGACCAGACGGTGCTCGAAGAATATCAAAGTGGATATAATTTCAAAGGTAAGCTTTTGCGGCCGGCCATGGTGAAGGTCGCCGTGAAGCCCTGACAGTTTGGCAATTCCCCGTGACGAAAAGAGATTATTACGAAATCCTCGGTATCGGCCGGGACTCAGACGACGGTCAGGTGAAGTCCGCCTATCGGAAGCTGGCGCTGCAACACCACCCGGACCGCAACCCGGACAATCCGGAAGCCGAAGAGAGGTTCAAAGAGGCAGCGGAAGCCTATAGCGTGCTGAGCGATGCTCAAAAGCGCGCCGCCTACGACCGCTATGGCCATGCGGGCTTACAGGGCGCCGCCACGCAGGGCTTTGACCCCAACACATTTTCGGATTTCAGCGACATCCTGGGAGATTTCTTCGGTTTCGGCGATCTCTTCGGCGGTGGCGGCAGAAGCCGGCGCAACCGGGCGCAGCGCGGCGAAGATCTGCGCTACGATCTTGAAATCGGTTTCGAAGACGCGATTTTCGGCATGACCGCCGAGATTCAGGCCCCGCGGATGGAAGCCTGCGACCGCTGCCGCGCGACGGGCTCCGAACCGGGCAGCGGGTCCACCACCTGCCCCACCTGCAATGGCAAGGGTCAGATCCTGTATCAGCAGAGTTTTCTATCGGTACGGCGCACTTGCCATACTTGCAACGGCAACGGCCAAATCGTGCGAAATCCTTGCCGCCAATGCCATGGCCAGGGTTATCGCCAGGTAGTTCGCAAACTCAAGGTAAACATCCCGGCGGGCGTGGACGATGGCAACCGCCTGCGGCTCTCCCAGGAAGGCCAGCCGGGCGCGAACGGCGGCCCTCCCGGCGATCTGTATGTAGTCCTGAAGGTCAAGGAGCACGCCTTCTTCGAGCGCCAGGGCAACGATCTGCACTGCACCATCCCGGTCAACGTCGGACAGGCTGCCCTCGGCGCGGAAATCGAGATCCCAACGCTGGAGGAGCCTTATCGGCTAAGAATCCCGGAAGGCACGCAGACCGGCGCGCAGTTCCGCCTACGGCACCAGGGCGTGCCGTCGGTGAATGGCGGCGGGCGCGGCGATATCCAAGTGCATATTCAAGTGCAGGTACCGTCCAAGCTGACGAGGGAGCAGCGCAGGCTTTTCGAACAGTTGCGCGACACGCTGCCGACCGAGAATCAGCCCTCCGAAAAGAGTCTGCTAGGCAAGGTTAAAGACTACTTCATGTGAGCCGGTTGGGACGCTCTAGTCCATGCACTGTGTTCGCGCTTCTTAGCTTGGTGTGTCATCTTCACCTACGGCGGACTTCTTGTGTTTCGGCTTTTTGCGTTGCGGCTTGGGCAGGATCGCTTTAGACGACGGCACCGTGCCGACACGTTCGCGCGCTAGTTTGCGCACTTCTTTCTTCATGTCGAAGATCTGCTTCTTACGGGCCATGGCGGGTGCTGCTCCCTGCTCAGTTTAGCGCAAAGTACTAGGCTTCTCACTTCGCGCCGCAGCCTTGAGAGTCAACAAGTTCGACTCGGACTTAGCCGGTGGATATAGCCCAAGTACGGTGCGGTGCGGTTCGGTACGGTTGTTAGTGCCTTTATTGTGATGTACCATTGTTCTACGGCGACGTTGAGAAAATTTACCTTATGCCAAAGATAAAAGCTAATGGAATAGACCTGCATTATATTACCGTGGGCATGGGACCCGATGTCGTCATGCTGCACGGCTTTCTCGGCAATCTTGCGGTCTGGCACCTTTACATGGCGCCCATCCTACGGCGGGAACATCGTGTCACCACCTATGACCTTCGCGGCCACGGCTACAGCGATGTGCCACCTACTGGCTATACTGCCGCCGACATGGCGGAAGACCTGCGCTGCTTCCTGGATGAAATGGGGATCGAGCGCCCCATCCTGGTAGGTCATAGCTTTGGGGCAGACATCGCGATGTATTTCAGTCTCCTGTATCCCGAGCGCGTCGCTAAACTGGTGGCGCTGGAACCAGGCCTGGCGGCTCTGGTCCACTTGCGCAACGACAAGGATTGGATCGGCTGGGCGGCCTGGGTGGCCAAGCTGGAAGAGGTGGGCATTCACGTTCCCGAGGACAAGCGCACCGACGCTGAATACCTGTTGCAGCTCAGTCTGGAAACCCCCAAGTTTTACGGCCCGGCGCGCGGACTGCCGCGCAATCGGGAACCGCTATTGCACCTGATCCGCAATACCACGCTGTTGAAGGACTATGAAGTGGTAGGCGACATGACCTTGGATGCGGTGCGCACTATCCAAACGCCCACACTGCTGGTCTATGGCCGCGATTCGCACTTCATCAGTTCATACGACTTCCTGCACGAAGCGCTACCCAACTGCAAGCCGGTGTTGTTGCCGGGCGGCGAACATTTCGGCCCGCTGGAGCAGCCTGAGCTGCTGACCGGGCACATCCAGCAATTTCTGAAATCGCCGGCACCCATCGACCGTATCCACCAAGTCTCCGTGAACGACGACCGCGCGTTGGGAGCTTCGCTATAACGCGTTTGTGCGCACGGCGGGGCCAACCAGATCTTCAATCAAGGCGGCGGCGCGGGGGGGACCTCCGCAACGCGTCAAAGCGGCGCCGATCCTAGCGGCGTTCGCGCGGAAGGCTGGCTCATCCAGGACGCGGAGTACGCCGCGGCCGTCACCGAAGACTGGCGAGCCACTCGCGCGCGACTTGAGCTACAGGCCGATGCTTGCCATCCACCTGATGGTTCAGATCGCGCATCGCGGCCGCCGTGAGCTTTCCGGAAAGCTGGCCAAGTGCCGCGCGCAACCCTGGAAATCTCTCGAGGGCCGCGGCGCGCACGATTATGGCTGCCTGGTAGGGCGGAAAGTAGTGCCGGTCGTCGCGCAGCACCTTCACGTCCAGCACGGATAACATACCGTCTGTGGCATTGGCGGCGGCCATATCGACCTGCTTTTGTTCGAGCGCGCTATAAAGCAGGCCCAGGTCCATACTCTTTGGCGCACCGGCCAGCGGCAGTCGGTAGGTTTGGAGCAAGCCCGCCAGCCCGTCGGGACGCTGCAGGAATTCATAACCCACACCCAAAGTCCAGCCCTGTTTGCGGCGAGCGGCATCCGTCAGGCTTTCGATCCCCGCGGCGCGCGCATCGGGGCCGCGCACCACCATGGCAAAAGTGTTGTCGAAGCCCAACGGATCGAGCCACTCCAGGCCCCAGCGCTTGCGATATTCGGCGCGTACGCGCTCCAGTACGGCGCCCGGGTCGGACGATGGCGCCAGCTTCAACACCGCGGTCAGCGCGGTACCGGTGTACTCGGGATATAGGTCGATCTCGCCGTTGCGCAACGCCTGCTGGGCCAGCAGCGTGCCACCCAAGTCCAACTTACGGTCCACTTTCCCGGGTAACCGGCGTTCCAGTTGCTGCGCGACGATCTCGCCCAGGATGATCTGCTCGGTGAAGTTCTTGGAACCCACCGTCAATGGCCGCGTGTGCGAACAACCCAGCCCCGACAGCAGCGCCACCACGCATGCGAGCTTCTTCATTTAGCCGGCCGCCCCACCCCGTCTCATCCGCTATTTTACGACGAAGAATCATAGATGATGCTCCACGTCGATAAACTCGACTTTCCAGGGTTTTCGCTGCAGGTCCAAGCGTGCCACAGTGACAGGCAGCTTGAATCGCCTCCGCCCTGCGCTGCCCGGATTGATGTACAGCACGCCGGACCGTTCGTTGCTCGCAGGCTTGTGCGAATGGCCGGAGACCACGACGCCGCAGCCTGCAGCTACCGGGTCAAGATCCAATTCGTTCAAGTCGTGCAGGACGTAAATGAGCGTGCCGCCGGCTTCGGCGACGGCGGTCGCGGGCAGCGCCGCTGCCCATGCGCCAATGTCTACATTTCCCCTTATGGCGACCAGCGGCGCGACCTCGCGCAACGCATCGAGAATCTCCGGCGCACCCACGTCGCCCGCGTGGATAATCAGATCCGAACCGGCCAGCGCGCGCACTGCTTCCGGCCGCAATAAGCCGTGCGTGTCCGAGATCAGGCCAACTACCGGCCCGGCTACAGGCACGCCGCGGCCCGCGGCACTCCCGCGATCTCCTCGGCAACCCGTGCCGCCTCCGCCGCCGGGTCCGCGGCGCGGGTGATCTGCCGTCCCATCACCACGTAATCCGCCCCGTCGCGAATGGCTTCGGCCGGGGTGGCCACACGCTTTTGATCGCCCTTGGAGGCTCCGCCCGAGCGTACTCCCGGCGTGACCAGAATCGCCTGTGGGCCAGCCTGCGCGCGGACCGCGGCGGCATCCAGCGGCGAACATACCAGTCCGTCCATCCCGGCTTTCATAGCTTTGCGCACACGCAGCGAAACCAAATCCGAAATCGGGCAATCGTATCCCAGGTCGGCAAGATCCTGCTGGTCGAAGCTGGTGAGCACGGTCACCGCCAGCAGTTTCGTGCCGGCGTCGCCGCGGCCTTCGATGGCCGCGCGCATCACCTGGCTGCTGCCATGCACGGTCAGGAACCGCACTCCGCTGCGCGCCGCCACACGCACGGCGCGCTTCACCGTCTCCCCGATGTCGTAATATTTCTGGTCCAGGAACACGTCCTTGCCCTGGTCCAGCAACTCGCGCACGAAGTCCATGCCGGCCGCCGCGTAGAGCTCCATGCCGACTTTATAGAAGCCGATCTGCGTCCCCAACCGCGCCACCAGCGCGCGCGCCTCAGCCGCAGAATCCACGTCCAGCGCTACGATGATGTGGTTTTCTTCAGTCATATGAGTCTGATAGGCTTCGTTTGCCGCAGCAGCACCCGCCCGATCGCGTAAGCTTGGGGATACACACCGGCCAGCGCCGCCGCATCCGCTTCCGGCAGCGAAATCAGCAAACCGCCGGAAGTCTGTGGATCGTAGAGCAAGTCTTCCACTTCGCCGGGCAGATCGCGCGCCGTCTCCACCACGCACGAAGCGAATTCACGATTGTTCTTCAGCCCGCCCGGAATCGCTCCCAGCCGGGCGTACTCCAAAGCCCCGGGGAGAAACCGCAAGCGTTCCACGTCGATCTCCAGCGTGATGCCGCTGGCCAGCGCCATCTCCCGCGTGTGCCCGATCAGCCCGAAGCCGGTGACGTCCGTACACCCGTGTACATCGAACTGGAGCATCGCCTCGCACGCCTTCCGGTTGAGCGTCAGCATCGAGGCAATGGATGCCGTCACATCCGCATCGCGCGCGATGCCCCGCTTCAGGGCTGTGGATATGACGCCCGTTCCCAGCCGCTTGGTGAACATCAGCGTATCGCCGGCGCGCGCCCCTGCGTTCGCCTTCACCCGTGCGGGATGCACGGTGCCGGTCACCGCATAGCCAAACTTGATTTCTTCGTCCGCCACGCTGTGGCCGCCCAGCACGGCGCAATCCGCCTCGATCATCTTCTCCGCGCCGCCCTTCAGAATCTCCTGCAAATCGTCGAGATCGCCGTTCGCCGGATAGGCCAGAATCGAAAGCGCGGAGATCGGCCGTCCACCCATGGCGTAAACATCGCTCAGCGCGTTGGTGGCGGCGATGGCTCCGTACGTAAACGGATCGTCGACCACCGGTGTGAAGAAATCGACGGTCTGCACCAAGGCAAGCTCCGCGGTCAACCGGTAGACGCCGGCATCGTCGGCCGTGTCGAAGCCCACCAGCACGTTTTCATTGGCCACGCGCGGGATGCCCGCCAAAACCCTGTCCAAAATCTTCGGGCTTAGCTTGGACGCGCACCCCCCGGCTTTCACTTGTGCGGTCAGCTTGTGCATTTTTACTATAATAGCGAGATGCGTCGAACCGCCGCCGTGATTCTTGTCATTCTTATGGGTCTGGCTCTTGCGCTAGCCTCCCGCGAACCGCAAACCGATTCCCGCCTGAAACACGCCTCGCGCCACGCCGAACAAAACGGCTGGCTCTGGGTACACTTGGAGGGCAGCCCGTCGGACATCGGATATCAGCACGGCTATTTGCTGGCGTCCGAGATCCGGGATACCCTGCAAACCGTTTCTCTCGAAATGACTCACGAGGAAAAGCACGACTGGCAGTTCTTCCGCGACAAGGCGCAAAACATGTTGTGGCCGCACGTGGAGGCCGAATACCGCGCCGAGATGCAAGGCATCGCCGATGGCGCGGCGGCGCACGGCGTGAAGCTGGATCTGTGGGATGTAGTGGCGCTCAACGCCTGGCTGGAGATGCCGTATTTCGACAAATGGGACGCGCAAAAGCACGGTCTTCCCTCGGCGTCTCCAACGGCCGCAGCCGAGCATTGCAGCGCATTTGTGGCCACCGGTAGTTATACGAAAGACGGCCGCGTAGTCATCGCGCACAACAACTGGACCAGCTATGAAACGGGCGAGCGCTGGAACGTTGTTTTCGATATCGTACCCGCGCAGGGCAACCATCTCCTGATGGACGGCATGGCTGGACTGATCCACAGCGGCGACGATTTCGGCCTGAATTCCGCCGGTATCATGATCACCGAGACCACCATCAGCCGCTTCAACGGTTTCGATCCCGACGGCATTCCGGAGTTCGTGCGGGCCCGTAAAGCCATGCAATACTCCACGACCATCGACGACTTCGCGCGCATCATGAAGGAAGGCAACAACGGCGGCTACGCCAACAACTGGCTGGTGGCGGATCGCAAGACCAATGAGGTCGCCAGCCTGGAACTGGGCTTGAAGAACGTCACGCTCGAGCGCACTCGCGACGGTTTTTTTGTAGGCTCGAACTTCCCGGTGAACGAGAAGTTGGTGCGCGAAGAGACCGACTTCAATGTGAAGGATTCGAGTGACAGCGCTAACGCCCGGCATGCGCGCTGGCTGCAGCTCATGCAGCGGAACAAGGGCCAGATCGACGCGCGCGCCGCCGAGCGCTTCCTGGCCGACCACTTCGATACGTACGAGAACAAGGTCGACCCCGACGAACGCACGCTATGCGGGCACATCGACAAGTCGCCGCGCGGCGACTTACCGTGGGTGGGGCCTTACTCGCCGACAGGCGCGGTCCAGAGTAAGGTCTCGGATGCCGCGATGGCCGAAGGCATGACGCTGCAGGCATCGCTGGGCCACTCCTGCGGCATCGGATTCAAGGCTGCCGCGCACCTGCGCAAGCACACCGAGTTCGCCTGGGAACGCCCGATTCTGCGGGACATGCCGTCGCGTCCGTGGACTACGTTCAGCGCGCAATAAGGTTCTCGGGGCGAGCAGTGAAGGAACTCGAACTTTGCAGCCACTAGTGATCAGTGTGCAAGCGATGTTCGACCGAGGTGCGCACTCCGGCAAGGGCTTAAGCGAAGCCGAACGCTTCAAATTCCGGCGCCTGCAAGAACAGGCGCGCCGCGAATACGCTAATAGCGGAATCCGCTTCGACGTTCGCGCGCTGGAAGGCGCTTACCTGCGGCAGCAAGGATATTCGGAAATTCCCGAGAAATTCCTGGCGCGGGGAACCATCAATCTCTTCGTCACGGACACGCTCGGTTACGACATCGACCGGGACCGCACGGGCGGCTGTTCGATGGGGCCGCGTCCACCCAGCCGGAGATCGGGAGGCGATCCGTTCTACAAAACCTTCCTGGGCCTGCGGGAAGCGCGCGACACCACGCTACCGCATGAGTACGCGCACCACTTCACGCTGGACACGCAACGAAATCCGACCGCCGCGGGCAACCTCTGGGCAGATCTCCGAAACGATTACTGGCTTTGGCTGCAACGCCACGGTGTGCGGATTGCGGAGTTCCGTGCCTGCGCCAAGTCCGAGTGGGCAAGGGAGGCCTAAAGAGCTCATTGCGATGGTCTCGGCGTCGACGGAAATGGGCGCAATTTCTCAGTTTGGCAACAATGCGGTGATCACGCCGGGTAGGCCGCACGCCCTGGCATTCCGCTCGAACGTTGAAATCGTGGTGCTCCCATGTGCCGTAGTCGACGCAAATGGTGCTCCGGTCGGAGCCTTAACACGTGACGACTTCCACGTGTACGACAATGATACCCGCAGGCCAATCGAGAACTTTTGGATCGATGACGATCTACCGCTCACTCTCGGGGTGCTTATCGATGCCAGCGAGAGCCAGAAAGAACAACTTTCGGAGCATAAGCAAACTGCGATCGAACTTTTGGAGCGCATTTTGCGTCCGAGCGATCGAGCCTTCGTGATCTCCGTGGATGAGAATGCAAGGCTATGGGCCGATCTATCGGAAACGTCGAGTGACGTTCAGACGCAGTTGGCGGGAACGCCCGGCGGGCTGCTCGGAGAGCCTTGCGCAACGCAATGGAGCAGCATGCCTGGTATGAGTCCAACATCAGCGTGCGGATCGAGTCCGCTTTGGGACGCGATCTATGATGCTGCCAGACTTCGATTGCGCGCGCTTAGCGGAAACAAAGCTTTGCTGATTCTCACTGATGGATTTGACAGCGGAAGCACCCATACGCAGTGCAGTATCGGAGCGGATTGGCCGCCAGACGATCGATCGCCAGGCGGCAAATACAATCACATCGTCTCACGCATCGAAACGGATTTGCGACACCGATATGTCCTGGGTTTTCGGCCAGAGCGTCTGAGTGGCAAAGTCAGACATGAGATACGTGTCGAAGTAACCCGCCCGGATCTGATGGTTAGGGCGCGCAAGACATATTTTCGGGAACAACAGTAGAATCTGCCGGACTGGAGGTTGCGGCGACTACCGTCCGGTTCGTGCGCGTCCGCATGCTTTCGCGTCCGTGATGCGCCAGGCTTTCCGGAGGCTGGCGGGATAATTTAAACGCCTTGGTGATCGGGTCACCGACTCCGCGAAACATGTTGCATTTGGTTACACGGTGCAACATGTTCCAACGGTCAGGGCCGTTGTACCAGCATTCGGACTGGGCGTTTTGCCCCTGCGGCAAGGGCAGAGCCGGCGCCTGCATTTGTTTGGACCTAGCGAACTGCCGCAGGCGGGAAACCTGCGCGGGGGCGTATACCCATGCATCCACCGGCGCCGTGCGCAGGTACACATAAGTCTTAAACCCTACCCGTGCCCGTTTCCACCTCGACCAAGGCATTCATCGAGTCGAGGGCGCCATTTAAGGAAGTTGGCTGCGTCGGTGTCCGACCGAGATTGGCCAGGGAGGACTCGGGTGGGAACATCTGAATTGAATCTCCATGGCACGCCAACTCAATGCGCCCGCGCTCGAAGGGGCCGCTGCGAACCTGCGGCCAATGGCTCGAAGTCCCGGCTTAGGATTCGAGTATCTCCTGCTCACGCGCCTGGATTTCAAAAGGATCGGTTCGGCCAGCCGAGCATAGCGATGGCGGGAATGCACCCGGCGAGGTTTGATCATCCCAGCCCAGTTTTGCGACACCGCGTTTTCGGAAGTCTCTGGAAGTCTGATAAGTACCCAGCCACTATTGCACGACGTCCGGTCGATGGAAACCCGGGCCCAAGAGACATGCGACTCGAACACCAGCTTCGATCAATGGAATCGAAGAGTATCCGTGCCGGCTCGGAAACGCGAATCGACGTCAAAATCCTCGTCCATGACCGGGAGAGAATCGACGTCTCCCGGTACCGGCTTGATTGTTACGACTGGAAGGTTCCAGTCGGAAGTTAACTCCGACAACACCGAACAACCATACCAGAAAGTGGCCGTCAGCCTTTACGCCACGCGCTCGCGCTCGAAGAACCGCGGACCGGTTTCCCTGAAATCGTCGAGCGAGGTGAATTGCTTATCCGCCGCGCTGGTGATGCGAACGCGGTCCTTTCGGGTGATGCCGTCGAAATCCTGGTGGACCATGACACCCTTGAAGGGCAGCCCGCGGCGCTGGAACTCCAGGCAGGAAATGGTGACCAGCCGCGCCTTATCGCTATCCTTGACGCCAAACAGGTACAGCGGACGGGGGCCTACATCCAACTGGTAGTCCGCTTCATACTCGTCGTGGTCCGGAATCGGCAGCGCGTGCGCGCGTGGATTGTACTGGGCTAGGCGCTCCTCGATAAACTCCGCCAGTTGTTCGTAGAACAGGCTCTGAATGACCTCGCGCTTAAAGAACTGCATGCTAGAGACTTTGGCGACGGTCTGCGCAAAGTGGAGGATAGCCGGGTAGAGGCGGTCGGGCTCGGCCTCCACATAAAGGCGGCCGTTCTGTTCCTGGATACGATTCTCTGCCAATATCCGGTTGAAGATGCGCTGTTTGTTTTCGGTATCCAGATCGTAGGTGTACGTCAGCCGCATGAGCGTCATGCCGTGATCGCCGACGCGGAACTTGCCAGCGCCGTTGCGGGGTTCATCAAGGAAGATGTCCACCATGTCGCCGTCCTCATGGAACAGCGGCGCAACCACTTGGAGCACGCCGGGGCGGCGCTCGCGGAATGCCACGTGGCCGTTGAATTGGTCGTTCAGTAATTCCAATGGCGTCATGGGTTGGGTTCCTCTTCCACCAGGGGCAGTCTTCCTTGCGCGATATTCCCGAAGTGCGCCGTGGAGTCCGTGATGTTCGCGACCATCACGAAATAGTGTAGCGCCTCTTCGTATGACGCAAAATCCCGGTTGACCGTGGCGGATTTCTCCGCGCGCAGGCCCTCCTCGATCATGGCAGCGCTGGCGCGATGGACGTGGAAATCGAATGCGGATTGGCCGGATCGAAGGCGTCGTTGAAGTCTCCGTGCGGGCCATTACACCGCAGCAGGATGAGTTCGCCTGTCCCGTCCTTTGGAAGAAACGCCAAACCGATGGAGAAATTTTCCGGAAAATCCTCGCTGCGGCGCATGAACGCGCGGAACTCAAATTTTTCGTCGGTGGATTTCAGGCGCATGTCGTTGCGGAAGTGCCCGCGATCCTGTTTCATCTCTCGCCGGGGCGGTTCGGAGACGGTTTTGGGACAGGTGATGAGTTCTTCGATCTCCTCCTGATTGTAGCGGCGGGGTTCGATTGACATTTTTCAGTGCCTCCTTTTTCTGAACCGCCTTGAATTGCGCCATCGCGGCGCGAAGGGTCTCGATGCGGATCGGCAAGCCCACTTCGCCCGCGTAAGCGACGCAGAGAGGCGCTCAATGTTTCCACCTCGGTCCGCGCTGGAGCGGCAGCGCCGCCCAGTACTGATTGTGATAAGCGGACGATACAACGCTCACGGCCGCGTAGCAACTTTGCCCCAAAAGACATCGTAATCCCCCACCTTGGCCGAGCGCGCATGCATCTTACGCGGCCCCAGCTTGTCGATGCGCTCATCGTCGTCCGATATCTCCATGACGCCAAACGCTGCCGCTTTGATCTGCCGGTCGGCCGCCTCCGGTCGCTACTCGTGGCGAAGCGCGATCATAGGGTCCAACCGCGCCGCACGGCGCGCCGGAATATAGCAGGCCAAAAGCGCGGCACCGGTCAAGACCAGCGACACCGCTACCAGCGTCAATGGGTCCCATGCCCGGACGCCGTAAAGTAAGTGCGAGAAGCTCAACAGGACCCGGGTAAGGACTAACGCCGCGATCACCCCGATCGCGATGCCGGCAAGGGCCATCCGCAGCCCCTGCCCAGTCACCATACGCAGGACGTCACGCCGCGACGCGCCAAGCGCCATGCGAATCCCAATCTCGCGTACCCGCTGGGTCATTGCATAGGAGACCACGCCATAGATTCCGACCGAGGCCAGCAGCAAGGCGAGGGACGCGAACGCAGCCAGTAGAATCATGGGAAAGCGCTGCGAGGTCATCGACTTCGACACCCTGTCCTGCATGGTTCGCACATTGTACACGGGCTCGCCCGCGTCCACGCCGTAAACCACCGCTTTGATCGCGGGCATAAGGGAGGCGGGAGTGAGCGGCGTGCGTACCGTTATGGTCAGGTCCTTTTGAAATAGCGGCACCCACTCGTCCAGAAGCTGGTAAAAGGACGCATAGATCTGATTCTGGGTGTACCGATCGGCGTCGTCCATCCCCCAATGCCGAACGTGACCTACCACGCCGACCACCCGGGCCGTGCCCCAGTGGGGGATCATTATGGTTCGGCCCACGGGATCCCTGTCTTGAAAGTACGTACGCGCCAGGACGCTGTCGATAACGATGACCCGCGCAGACGCCGAAGTGTCCTCCGGGGCGAGGAAGCGGCCTCGCAGGATCGGTATTTCCATGGTCCCGGCGTAGTCGGGACCGGTCCAATAGAAGTTCGCGCGCGGCGCCTCAGACATGGACTTGGGCGCTTCGGAGCCCACTTGGAAGGGGCCGGCGTTGCCCTGTTGACTGAGTGGAACCAGATTCGTGAGGTCCGCCGCCTGTACGCCGGAGATTTGGCGGATACGTTCGATCAACTGCCGGTAAGCGGTACGCGTGCTTGACGGCGTCTTGGTCAGCGACGGTGACAGTCCAACTTTGAAAGTAATGATGTGCTGGGTATTGAAGCCGGGATTCACTTCCCACAAGTTATGGATCGTGCGAAACAGCAGGCCGGCTCCCGTCAGCAGGACCAGAGTCAGCGCCATTTGAACGGTTACAAGAACCCTTTGAGCGCGATGGCGCCCGCCCGTGTAGCCGCGGCCGCCTTCCGTTAGCGAAGCTTGCACACCGGTGCTTGAACTCTTCATCGCGGGCGCGAGACCAAATAGAATGCCAACCGTAATCGAAACCCCGAACGTAAACAAGAGAACCGGCATGTTTACACCGACGTTCTCGCTGCGCGGCAGGCTTTCCGCCACTGCGGCCAGCGCAGGACCGGCTCCGCGCGATGCAATCACCAGGCCCAGACCTCCGCCCATAAGCGATAGAAGCACGCTTTCCGCCAGCAGCAGCCCAGCGATCTGCGTGCGGCTCGCCCCTAGGGCCGCGCGAATGGCGAACTCCCGCGTGCGCGCCATCGAGCGCGCGAGCAGCAGATTGGCGACGTTGGCACAGGCGATCAGCAATACCAATCCCACGGCGCCCAACAGCATCAGGAGCATGCGCGTTGCGTCGCCGACGATTTCCTGCTTGGCCGGCACGACGTCCGCTCCCAAACCTCGATCCGCCGCGGGATAGAGCCGATTCAGCCGATCCTGTACCGCGCCCATCTCCCCGTCCGCCTGTGCCAATGTCACGCCGGCATGCAAGCGCGCGATGCAGAGGATTCCCGGATGGACTGTGCGATCTTCGACGATCAGCGGGTCGCCCTGACCGAGCGGCGTATAAACATCGGCATCCCACATGAAACGAAATTCTGCCGGCAGAACTCCTGTGATGGTGTAATCGACTCCATTCAACGCGATGGATTGGCCGAGCACTTTCGGGTCGCCACCCATGCGATTTTTCCAAAGACGATTGCCGATAACCACCACTGGCGCGCCGCGGCGATGGTCTTCTTCCGGCAAGAATTCCCGGCCGAGAATAAGCTTTGCGCCCAGCGTGCCGAAGAACCCGGCGGAGACTTCCGCGCCGTCGAGGTGCGCGGCCGGCCCAGGAATTGTTACATCGAAAGTCTGAAACTTGACCGCTGCCATTTGCTGAAAGGAGCGGGCGCCGCGCTGCCAATCGAGAAAATCGGGATACGAAACGGACATCTCGCGTTTGAGTGTCAGATTGTTCTCCCGTACCATCGTCAAGCGGTCGGGTTCGGGGTAGGGCAGGGGCGCCAACACAACGCCTTCGACCACGCTGAAAATGGCGGTGTTGGCGCCAATCCCGAGGGCCAGGGTCAGGATCGCGGCTGCCGCGAACCCCGGACTTTTCCGCAGAGAACGAAAGGCATAGATCGGTTGCATCTGAAGTCACTTGGCTATAGCGGGTGCGCCTTGCTTGCCCCAAAAGACATCGTAGTCTCCCACCTTGGCCGAGTGCGCATACATCTTGCGCAGCCCCAGCGTGTCGATGCGCGTATCGTCGTCCGATATCTCCACCGTATCGAAGATGCCCGTTTTGAGCTGCCGGTCCACCTCTTTTTGCGGGATTACGTGCAGTTCCCTCGCCGTGGCCGGCGGAAAGTCCAGCTTGTGCGAATCCTCCAACTCCATGCCCGGCGGAGGCACATGCCGCGACACAAAATAAGTAGGCTCATCGGCGAACAGGACAGCCTGCGGAGGCGTCACCTGCTTCACTTTCGCGGCGATGTCCTGCACATCGTGCCAGGCGAAATCGTCGTGCCCTTCGATCAGCACCTTTGCCAGGCACGCGGCGGTCAACAGGCATACGATCAGTACAGGCCACCACGGACGGTCCGGAGATCCCAGCCGCGAACCCACGTCATACAGTCCCGCGCAAGCCAGAATCGCGAGAAATGGTACGGCCAGCAGATAATATCGCCGGAAGGTGGGAGTGGCCGTCGAGATATGTGCCATCAATGCCAGCGCCAGCCAGGCGCATAAATAATATTCGCGGCGCTGCGCTCGCTCCCAACCGCTGCGCTTCCGTATGAACAGCAGACCCGCCACCGCCAGCATCCCCAGCATCAACGCCTGCGGCGAATCGACCCAAGCGAACCATTCTCCGAAGTTATGCGCCAGCGCGCCTTCCCATTGCCGCTGGCGGTAGAGCAGATTATAGTGGAGCACGTTGAAGATCGCCTGCCGCGGCGCCTGCGCGAACAGCCATGCCAGCGGCACGCAGGTCAACGCGCCACCCGCGGCGAAGGCCCCCAGCTTCGCCCATCGGTTCCCGGCGCGATTGCAAACCAGCATCCAGAGCAGCATTACCGGAGCGGCCGGCGCCGTCAATAGCGAGCAGTTAACCGCGGCACACGCCAGAAAACCAGCCGCGCCGGCGCTCCATGGCCGCACGCGGTCCACCGCCGCCACCGTGAACAGAAACGCGCTCACAATCAGGAAAAGGCACAGCCCATAAGCCTGTGCGATGGGCCCGAATTCGACGACCTGCGCATTCAGAGCGAAGACGCATGTCCCGGTGATCGCCGCCGCCGGCCGCCAGCCAGGCTGCGGGAAATGTCGCCACAGATAGCCCCCCGTCAGCAGCACCGCCAGCGTGACCATAGCCCCGGCCACTGCGTGCGGCGTATGCCAGGTGTCTCCAAACAGGCGCATCCACCCCGCGTTCCAGTAAACGTTCAGCGGCGTCTGGGGGTAGCAAAAGTCTCGATAGGGCCGCATACCGCGATTGATGGACTGCGCCGCCACCAGGTGCCAGCCTTCGTCCCACGCGAACGCCCGCGTATGCGCGTAGACCTGCAGCATGGCCGCGATCAGCGCCATTAGGCCCACTACAACCCGGTAATCCGGCCGGCGCCGCGCGCCCGTTTCCGGGCTCATGTGGCATCTCCGAATCGCCGGACATATTCTTCGCGCGTGCAGAGGCTGTTCCCGTCGATGGCCCGGTCGATCGCGAGAACTCCGTCCAGATGGTCGATCTCATGCTGCAACAGCTCGGAAAGCGCGCCCGCCGCTTCCACGCGCCGCATTTCGCCCGTGCCGTCTTCGTAACGCACGCGCACCGTCTGGCTGCGCTCCAGATATACCAGCAGGCCGGGGAAGGAGAAGCAATCGTCCCACAGCCGGAATTTTGCCTCGCTCCGATCCTCATACTCGGGATTGCGGATGGCGTATGCCACCCCTTCGAATTCGATGTAGATCAGCCGCACCGGATGGCCGATCTGGACCGCGCTGATGCCGCGCCCGAAGCCGTGCGTGCGGCGGAATTCGTCGAGCGTGGCGCGCAGATCCTCGAAGATCGGGACAGCCTCGGAGGGTTCGCTCACCGGCGCTGAAACGGTGCGCAACAACGGATCGCCAAGCTGGAGAATGCGGCGGGAAGGCATCACGTATGAAGATATCACGGGCGCTGAAGTCGCGCTTGCGCGGATGTGGCCTTCCCATTTCGACCGCTTTGTTACTCTGTAGAATAAAGCGCAGCTTCAATCGATAACTTGGATCTCGGGGTAGAGCGGAGACGCAATGTCGAGCCGCGAAGCGTCTGTCCCCTTGAGGTACGCGTCGAAAAAAGTGTGCACGCAGTAAGTGGTCACGGCGAGCTGGCGGCGCCCGTCGATACCAACAATTCCCAACATACGAAGCGTGCGCAAAACGATATGGCTCTTCAGCAAGGCGCCATCGTCGCTGAAGAGGAAATGGTTCGCGCCCCGAATTAACAGGCGAAGCCGTCCATCCGGAGGCAGACGTTCGTAAATCGATTGGATATTCGCCAGGACTTGGCGGGTCTCCGGGCCGGACGAATGGATTTGGTCGCTCAGGATGAACATAAACGGCCGATGGAGGCCATCGGGAACGACGCTGCCAAATGGAGCGCCGTCGATATCGATGCCGGCCTTGCAGCGGGGATCGTCGTGGCAAAATTGCGCGGCGGTGGCGCCACCGAAGGAATGACCGAAGACTCCGACGCGGGTCATGTCGAGCCGTCCCTTGAACTTCCCGGATGCATCCAGGCGGTTCAACACCTCCAGCCGATCGAGCACGAAGGCGGCGTCGGCGGTCCACGCGTTTAGCAGCCTCACCACACAGACAGCCTGCTCCGGCGCGCGCAATTCGGCACAAAGCTCCACATTATTTTCCGGGGTCCTCGTTATCACCCGGCCATCGGGGAGAACCACGACCGCGGTGCGATACGGGGCATCGAAGCCCACCACTACGTAACCGTAGCTGGCCAGATCCTCGGCGAGCGTCGAGTAGTTGACGACGTTGGAAGACGCGCCGGCACGCATGATCGCGACCGGGTACGATCGCTGCCGCGGCGATACCGGGGCGTTGCGCATACTGTGCCCATGCACCCGCGACAGGTCTCGCGTCAACAGTTTGCTCATCAGCACGCCCCGATTTTCTTCAATCGCCGTTCGCCATTGGGCGGGCAGGTAGTCGTCCTCCGGAGCGGAGGATTGGCCGGCGTCCGCCGGGTACCAGATCCAGACAGCAAGTTCGCGCTTGGCATCGGACCAGGCATATGTGGCGCGCCCCACGGCGAAGGGGCCGGTGGGCGTGGGGAGTTCGATGGCGGTGCGGTGCTCGATCGAGAGCGAACCGAGCAGCATGCCGGCCGCGAGTACACCCGAGAGGGCCAATACGGCGAGGGCTTTCCGGATTCGCTGCTTCATAATATTAGGGAGTACTCTGTATCATAAAGTAGTTGAGAATTCTTGTCAAGAGCTCATACCCCTGTAGGTGCAATCACTTAGGCTTTGATCGCCCAGGATGAAACCGCCGGCCACGGGAACGCCGCAACTTCCCAGCCTCCAATAGCGTTTATATATATACAGTGGCATTTAATAAATCGTTACCCGCCGGACTTGTTGGCATGAGCATTTGCCTTTTGGCCGGTATTTCGGCCTACGCCCGGAAAAATTCCGGCGTATCCGCCCAGCCATCCGCCCTATTTCGCCAACCGATCTCGAAGGATCAAAAGGCCGAGCATGCGCTCAATCGCCTCACTTTCGGGCCGCGGCCGGGCGATATTCAGCTTGTTCAGAAGCTCGGCATCAAGAAATGGATCGACTTGCAGCTCCACCCTGAGCGCATCCCGGAGAATCCCGTGCTTACGGCCAAGCTGCAACCGCTCGATACAATCCGCATGAGCACGGCGAAGATGCTCCAAAACTACCCTTCGACCCAGCAAGTGAAGGAAATGGTGGCTGGCAAGCTGCCGTTTCCGGACGATCCGGACAAGCGCATGATGGTCGACCGCCTGGCGGCGCGCTTGCAAGGCAAGACGGACCAGGATAGCGGGACGGGGCACGCACCCGAACTGGCCGCGCTGCTGGCGCCGGAACAGATCCGTGTGCTGCGCACGGGCGCACCGCAACAGAAGCTGGATTTATTCAACTCGTTTTCGCAAGACCGCCAGGACCAGTTGCTGGAGAGCATGGGGCAGGACATCCGCATGCACCTGCTCGCCGCCGCGCCGCCTGGACTGCGGCGCCGCATTCAAAGCGCCAACGGACCCCAGTCGATGGTGGCGCAGGATTTGATGGAAGCCAAACTGCTCCGCGCCGTGTACAGCAACCGGCAATTAGAAGAAGTGCTCGCGGATTTCTGGTATAACCACTTCAACGTCTTCCTCGAAAAGGGCGCCGACCGTTTCATGGTTACGGCATACGACCGCGACGCCATCCGCCCGCACGTGCTCGGCAAGTTCGAGGACCTGTTGCGCGCCACCGCGCAAAGTCCCGCCATGCTGTTCTATCTGGATAACTGGGAATCGGCCGGCCCGCAATCGCCGGCGGCGCAACGGCGCAAGCTCGGCCTGAATGAGAATTACGGACGCGAATTACTGGAACTACATACGCTGGGCGTGGACGGCGGCTATACCCAGAAGGACGTCACCGAAGTGGCCCGCTGCTTTACCGGGTGGACCATCAAACAGCCGCAGCGCGTGGCCGAGTTCGAGTTCAACGCCAAGATGCACGACGCGGGTGAAAAGACCGTGCTGGGTGTACGCATCCCGGCCGGCGGCGGCATCGACGACGGGTTCAAGGTGCTGCACCTGCTGGCGCATCGTCCCGCCACCGCGCGCTTCATCTCCCGCCAACTGGCCATGCGCTTTGTGGCCGACGAGCCTCCCGCCACACTGGTAAACCGCATGGCGGACACGTTTCTGAAAAGGGACGGCGACCTCCGTGTGGTGCTGAAATCCATGTTCGATTCGCCGGAGTTCTGGTCGCGCGGCGCCTACCGGTCTAAGCTGAAATCGCCGCTCGAGATGGTGGCCAGTTCGTTGCGCGCGCTGGACGCGGACGTGGATTTCGCTTTCGGCCTCAATAACCAGTTGAACCAGCTCGGCGAGCCGCTATACCGCAAGCTCGAGCCGACAGGCTATTCGAACTCCGGCCAGGAGTGGTTGAACTCGGCCGGCCTGTTAGCGCGCATGAACTTCAGCGTCGCGCTGGTGAACAACAAGGTATTCGGAGTCAAGGTGGATAGCGCGCAGTCTACGCAGGGCGTCGCGCTGGGCTCCCCGGACTTCCAGAAGAAGTAGGATAGGCCTCCTGGCCTGTCCGGCCGGATGGCTGGCTTGTCGGTGCATTGAGGTAAATATTATGACGACGCGCAGATTCTTCGTACGTAACTCGGCGCTGGCGATGGTAGGGGCGGGCACCGCGCCGTTGTGGCTGGAGCGCGCGCTGTATGCCGCCGACGCACCTTCGCCACGCAAGAAAATCCTGGTCGCCATCTTCCAGCGCGGGGCCGCCGACGGCCTCAACATCGTAACGCCGCACGCCGAAAAGGCCTACTACCAAATGCGCCCCACGATTGCCGTGCCGCGGCCTTCGCAGAACTCGGACCAGCGAATCGACGCGGCCATCGACTTGGATGGCTTCTTCGGCCTGCATCCGGCGCTGGCGCCACTGAAGCCCATCTGGGACGACGGACACTTGGCCATCGTGCACGCCGTCGGATCTCCCGATCCCAGCCGCTCGCACTTCGATGCGCAGGATTTTATGGAGTCCGCCACTCCCGGCCTAAAAACCACGGCCGATGGGTGGATGAACCGGGCCATGTCGCGCGCCGATCGCGCCGCGCAGATCTCTCCGGTACGCGCCGTAGCCATGGGTAACGTTCTGCCGCGCGCCATGCGCGGCCCCAATCCCGCGGTCGCCGTGCAGAATCTGAGCGACTTCCAGGTGCGTAACGCGGAGGCATCCGGCGCCTTCCAAACGCTCTATGCGGGGAGCCAGGATCCGCTGCTGCAAGCTGCCGGCCGCGAGACATTTGAAGCCGTGGCGCTGCTCCAGTCCATTCAGAAACGGCATTACGAGCCGGCCGCCGGCGCCAACTATCCCAAGGGCCGCTTTGGAGATTGCCTGCGCCAGATCGCGCAACTGATCAAGGCCGATGTGGGCGTGGAGATGGCCTTCGCCGACGTGGGCGGCTGGGACCATCACGTCAACGAAGTGGGGGCTCGCGCCTCCGAGGGCCAACTGGCCGCGCGGCTCGCCGATTTCGGCCAGACGCTGGCCGCCTTCTGGCAGGACTTGGGCGACCGCAGACAGGATGTCGCCGTGGTCACCATGTCGGAGTTTGGCCGCACCGCGCGCGAAAACGGCGACCGCGGCACCGATCACGGACACGCCAACTGCATGTTCGTGATGGGCGGCGGCGTCCGCGGCGGCCAGGTCTACGGCAAGTGGCCGGGCCTGGAACCGGAGCAACTCTATGAAGGGCGCGATCTTGCCTTGACCACCGATTTTCGCGATGTATTGGGAGAACTGGTCAAAGGCCAACTGGGAAATCGCGATCTGAGTAAGGTGTTCCCAAACTACACCCCAAAGCCCCGCGGCATTCTCCGAGACACTTAGGCTATCGCCGCATCAAATAACGCTCTACTTTCGGATTCTCCTTATTCCAGTGCGGCGGGTCCGGATTGTCCGCCAGCATTACCAGCCCGAGCGCTATCATGCGGTCCACTTTGGCCATATTAGTGTAATCGATTTTCTGCCAAACATCCCCAGCCGCGTGATAATCCGGAAATTCAAATGCTACGGCGATGGTGTGCGCGGGGATGCCGTGCTCCGCAAACGTCTGGTTATCGCTGCGGTCGAAGAAATCGTCGCCGTTGGGAGTGTCATACACCTTGACGCCGGTCAGTGCCCCGGCCTGCTGTAGCGTGTGCGGCACGGTGGAGTATCGGAAACCAGTCAGCGTGGCATTGGAGACTTCCGGACCCTCGCGGGAATCGGTGCGCCCTAGTTGCTCCAGATTCAAGTCGGCCACGGTTTTCGAAAGCGTGAACAGGGGGTGGGACGTATAGTAGCGCGATCCCAGGCCGCCCTCTTCCTCGCCAAAAAACGTCATAAACACGATGCTCCGCTTGGGATGCACAGGCATGGCCGCCAGCGCCTGCGCTATTTCGATCACCGACACGGTTCCGCTGCCATCGTCGTTCGCTCCCGGGAAGACCTCTCCGGCATCGTTCCGGCCCAGGTGATCGTGGTGCGCCGTCAGCAGGATGTATTGACCGCGCAACGTGGAGTCCGACCCGCGCAACAACCCGGCCACGTTGCGCACGGTCACGGGCGTAGCGGTGGGCGCGGGCAGCTTGATTGAAACCACAATCGCCGTACCGCCTGTCTTCGACTCCTTCATCAGCTTGATAGCTTCCGGGTCGCGCACGATCAGCCGCGGAGCGCCGCCTGATAGCTTTTGCTCCTGGTCCGCGTCGATCAAGCGTGGGAGGGTTCCGCTGTCGTCTTCCGCCGTTTCGAGCAAGGCAACCGGCTGGCGCGCGCTGGCCACGGCTCTCCGATCTCCTACCGTATACAATGCCGCGCTGGAAATATCCAGCGCCTGCCGGCTCACGACCGTGATCTGGTCTTTCGAAACCGACAGCGTCCGCGCGCCGCTCCGGATGCGCAACTCAAAGCCTTCGGCGACCGGCACGACGCGCAGCATCTTTGCAGTCTGGAAGTATCCGTCGTCGCCGGCGGGTTCCAGCCCCGCGCGGCGGAACTGAGCCGCGATGTACAGCGTTGCAATATCCTGCCCGCGCGAAGGCGTATCGCGCCCCTCCAACAGATTCGCGGCGATGAAGGATAAGTGGCCGCGCAGCGAATCGGCGGAGATGGAGCCTGGCGCGCGGTACACTTCCGGATCGGGCGAGAAGTTCTGTGGGGCCGCAGCCGCCGCCGCCAGAGCGAGCGCTAGAGATGCAACAAAACTTGTTTTCACTTGTTTCCAAATTATAAGCTGTAAACTTCATGCGCGCAGAACGGATTTTCATTGACTCGACTCACCGCGCCGCGTAAGCTCAACTACATACCCTGGAGAATAACAAATGACGAACCTATACAAAGTGACGACTGTGTTACTGGCATCCCTAGCTGTTAGCATCGCGGCAAGCGCGCAGGATACAACCACTAATAGTTACACCGAGACCAATCTGGTCTCCGACATCGCCGGCAAGGCGGCCTTCACGGATCCGCACTTGATCAATCCGTGGGGTCTCTCCCGTACCGCAAGCTCCTTCTGGTGGGTGGCCGACACGGGCACTGGCGTTTCGACGCTCTATAATGGCACGGGCGCGATTCAGTCTCTGGTCGTCACGGTCCCGCCCGCCAGCGGCACTGGGGCCGGATCTCCCACGGGCACAGTCGCTCTGGGCTCGGCGTTCATATTTGTTACTCTAGACGGAACGATCTCGGAATGGTCGGGCGGCGCCAGCGCAACCATCAAGGTGAACAATTCGGCGAGCGGCGCGGTTTACACCGGTTGTACAACCGCGAAAAACGGCACTGTGCAGGAGATCTACGTCGCTAACAGCGCCGGAGGCGTGGAGGCGTATGGCACTAACTTCAAACCCATCACTCTGGCGGCAGGCGCGTTCGAGGATCCCAGCATTCCGGCCGGCTATACGCCCTATGGAATCCAGGCCGTGGGCGCGAAAATCTACGTGACCTTCTCGGCGGCGCCGGGGGCGGGCGGCTACGTGGACGTGTTCAATCCCGCCGGCACGCTGCTGCTGAGTCTCGCACAGGGAGAGTTCAATCAGCCCTGGGGAATCGCGCAGGCCCCCGCCGGCTTCGGCAAGTTCCAAGACACCGTGCTGGTCGGAAATGTGGGTAGCGGCGAGATCGGCGCATACAACCCCAGCAATGGAAAGTTCCTGGGCTTCCTGGAGAATTCTTCCGCCAAGGCCATTAAGCTTCCGGGCCTATGGGCGTTGTTCTTCGGCGGCGGCAACACTGATTCGGGCCCCACGACTTCGCTCTATTTCGCGGCCGGCATCGACAACTACCTGCACGGATTGTTTGGCACTATAACAGTGAACTAAGTCCGTCTTTTCGAAGGAGGGCAGGCAAATACGCCGGCTGTAGCCAGGATCGGACGCCCCATCCAATCACAGAAGCACGGCAAGTTCTCGATACTACTGGTGGGCGGTCGCGGGCTCGAACCGCGGACCTCCTGCTTGTAAGGCAGGCGCTCTAACCGACTGAGCTAACCGCCCAAATGGGGCCTTTGGTCATCGTAGCATCTTCGCGCCAATCGCGTCTCGGCGGAATTGTCCGATACAAGGTGATCCTGAAAACGGCGGATACTGCGGGTGAACGGTCATCCGAATGGAGCGTGCCGAAAGGTTGAGCTTGGCGCAGTTATCTCCTTATGGATACTGCAACTAGCAAACTTTACGTTGGTAGCACGGGCGGCAACGGCGGAATCTGGCAACGGTGGTGCGCATGCGCCCAGACCAGTCACGGCGATAATGTTGAACTGAAAGCGATGGACGCCGAGCCCGGTGACCGCTTTCGGTGCTCGATCCAAGGAATAGCCGATCCACTGGCAACCGGGGATCAAGTGCTGGAACGGAGTGCCACTGGAAGGACGTTCTCATGTCCCGGACGTTCGGCTACAAGAACTGATCGTTGCTGCACATTCTTTCCCAAAAAAATTATGCCGAAACGGGACGCCAAGGTCTCGAAAGATCATAGCCGAGAGGAGCCTCCCGTCATCATACCGTCCGCTGGGTTTCCCGTCTTTGGCCCGCAATCAAAGCCAGCGGTCCCCGCCGGCAATAAAGCGGCCGCGGAACAGGCGACGATCCGATTCTGCTTACAAACTGAATTCCGCCAATGAGAAAACCGGAACTTGATGGTACCGCTTTGGCTGCGGGTGCTGCTGGATGATCTTGTCAATCAACTGCCCAACCTCGGCCGCCAGACAGACGTCGCCCCAGGGCTGCTGATGGGGATGGTTTTGCGCTCCAGGGAGCCTCAGCAGCGGGCGCATGGTTGGGTTGAACATCGGGCTATCCCTCCTGCTGGCCCAGGGATCGTGCCATTTGGCGGATCATGTCGGTGGACGGTTACGATGTAAACACGGTTGCCATCAAAGGCGCAAAAGACGTCCAGCGGTTTGCCTTGGACGCGCCCCATTCTCTTCTACGACGCCCGCGCTTGCCACAACAGAAACTTGAGGTCGGCATGATTGATCATCCGCCACCCCAATGCGTTCCTCGCCGTGCAGCTTGGACGCGCTGGAAAGCGCGTCCGCAGGCAGGATTGCCTGGCAGGATTGCCCGCTGTGAGCGACGCTGTGAGCGTGCGCCACAACCAGGAGCTACAGAATGTATCGGCTGAGATCCTGGTCCTTGACGATATCCGCTAGCTGCTTGCGCACGTAGACCGCGTCGATCTTGACCGTCTTCTTTTTCAAATCCGGGCCCTCGAAGGAGACTTCTTCGAGCAGCTTCTCCATGATGGTGTGCAGGCGGCGTGCGCCGATGTTCTCGGAGCTTTGATTGACCTGCGCGGCGAATTTGGCGACTTCCTCCAGCGCGTCGTCGGTGAAGGTCAGCTTGATGCCCTCGGTCTCCATCAACGCAGTGTACTGCTTGGCGAGCGCATTCTTAGGCTCGCGCAGAATGCGAATGAAATCCTCCACCGTGAGAGATTTCAGCTCCACGCGGATGGGGAAGCGCCCTTGCAGTTCGGGGATCATGTCGGCGGGCTTCGAGACGTGGAACGCGCCGGCGGCCATGAACAGAATATGGTCCGTGCGCACAAACCCGTAACGCGTGTTGACGGTGGTGCCCTCGACGATGGGCAGGATATCGCGCTGCACGCCCTCGCGGCTGACATCCGGGCCGTGGCCGGTTTCGCGCCCGGCGATTTTGTCGATTTCATCGAGGAAGATGATGCCGCTGGTCTCCACGCGCTCCAGGGCAACGCGCGTGACCTGGTCCATATCGATGAGCTTTTGCTCCTCTTCCTGCCCCAGGTAGTCGGCGGCTTCGGCCACTCGCATCTTGCGCTTGCGGGTTTTGCCGCCGAAGAAATTGGGGAGCATGTCCTTTATATTGATGCTCATCTCCTCGATGCCCGCGTTGGTGGCGAACTCGATGTTGGGGGCGCGGTCCTTCACTTCCAACTCCACCATGCGCTCATCGAGCTTGCCCTCCCGCAAACGCTCGCGCAGCTTTTCCCGCGTGCGTTCGACGCTTTCGGTGGGCTCCGGTTGGGGCGGCATGAGCAGATCCAGCAGACGCTCTTCGGCGTTGGCTTCAGCGCGATCGGCAACTTCTTCGAGGCGCTCTTCGCGGACCATGTCGATGGCGATATCCACCAAGTCGCGGATCATGGATTCCACATCGCGGCCCACATACCCAACTTCAGTGAACTTGCTGGCTTCTACCTTTAGAAACGGCGAATTGGCCAGCCGCGCCAGACGCCGCGCGATCTCTGTCTTGCCCACGCCGGTGGGACCGATCATGAGGATGTTTTTGGGCATGACCTCATCGGCCATTTCGGGGGGCAGTTTCTGGCGGCGAATACGGTTTCGCAACGCGATGGCTACCGCGCGCTTGGCCTCGGCCTGTCCGACTACGTGCTTGTCGAGCTCGCGCACGATTTCGCGGGGTGTGAGCTCATCGAGGATAGGCTCCTCGTCCACGGACTGGGCGGGAAGATAGATGACCATTTCAGGCGAGCTCCTCGTAGGTGATGTTGTCGTTGGTGTAGATGCAAATGCGGGCGGCGATCTGCATGGATTGTTCGGCGATCTGGCGGGCCGAGAGCTTGGTGTTGCGGAGCAGAGCCGTGGCGGCGGAGAGCGCGAAAGGTCCGCCCGAGCCAATGGATGCCGCGCCCTCGTCCGGTTCGATGACATCGCCGTTGCCGCTGACGATGTAGGTGTTTTTGTCGTCCGCCACCAGCAACAGCGCTTCCAGGTGGCGGAGCATGCGGTCGGTGCGCCAGTCCTTGGCCAATTCCACCGCGGCGCGCGAGAGATTGCCGTTGAATTGCTCCAACTTCGATTCGAAGCGCGCAAACAGGGCGAAGGCGTCCGCCGTGGAGCCGGCGAAACCGGCCAGGATCTTGTCGTTGTAGATGCGGCGCAACTTCTTCGCGGACGATTTCAAGACTTCGTGGCCGAGGGTCACTTGCCCATCGCCCGCCATCACTACCTTGTTGTCGCGGCGGACGCAGAGCACCGTCGTCGAGCGTATGCGTTGTTTCATTCGAAACAACTAGTCTATCGCAGCGCGCGATCGGCTATTGGCGCTCAGCCATTGGAACCAATGTTGATCCCGGCAGTGGACAGCGTATTGGTAATAATCGACATCGGATCCAGCGCTTCATTCTGGGTATTATTTGCCTGGAACTGCGCCAGCAGTTGGCTTAGCTGGCTGGAACTGCTGTTGCTCGAAGTGCTATCCGCATCGGAAGAAGCGGCATGGGAGTGATGATGGCGGTGGCCGCCGCCACCGATGGCTTGCGCCAGATCCTGCATGTTGGGAAGTTGGCCGCTCTGCGAGGCGGAGGTGAAATCCTTCGCAAGTTGGCTGAGTTGGGTCGCCTGGGTCGAATTGCCTTCGGACGTGGCGGTTTGGGCGGCCGTTTGCAGATTCGCGGCAATTTGCTGGGTGACCTGCTGGTACTCGGCCGGGTTCGACTGTTGGAGTTGCTGCAGCGTGCTCATCAATTGAGCGAACGGCGAAAGCTGGCCGTTCGCCGACTGTGCCGTGACTGACGAAGCGCTAGCGCTGCTCGAACTATTTGCGGTCGAATTGTTGCTTTTGAACGCGTTGTTGAGAATCGATTGTAAATAGCTGCTGGAACCGTTGTTTAAGGAGCTTATGGGACTCATGCTCCCCTTATCGGCATTTTGATCTCCGCTCGCTAGACCCCGCAACCCATTAAGAACGCAGCGTCCCGCCAACCGCTGCACCGTTAAGTTCTCGCCGACGCCAAATCATTGGCGCGGGCTCGGTCGCATTGAGTAGACAATGCGGCTGCTCTTCTTCAGCCGCTATTGTTCTTGCTTTAGGGTTTTCGCCCGTTGGAAAGTCGTGCGACTTGCCATGGCGTCCTAAACGCTGCCGGCCCGGACTTGTGACCCGAACCGGCAAAATCCAACCCCCGGAAAAATGAGGAGAAGAACAAAACGCCCTTTGATCAATGGATTCAGACGCGGGAACCAGCGTCTCAGCAGAGGCACTCATTCCCGATAATGCACGGCTTTGGCGCGTGCAATCCTACCCGGAATTCCTTGAGCATCGGACACGCCTCATTCGAGAGCGCTCCAGGCTGTCCTTCGAGTTGATACTCCTGCGACCCAGTAACGCTGTCCCGCGCGTGACTCAGAGATCTTCCGGGTGGAGACCCGTGTCCTTCCCAATCTTGGACAGCGCAGCCGGGCCGACCTCTTCACTGTCGTGAAAGCAGAACGTATAGTTGGGCCAGCCAGGACGTTGCAGCTTTCGATGGGAACCGACCTGTTTCTTGAGCGTCCAGCCGAGGCGCAGGAGAGCCGCGTAGACTCGCTTGGCCTTAGTCGCGCGCCAGACGCTCACGCGGCAAAGAGGACCTTCAGCGGCTCGGGAACTCCTCGCCGCTTTCGATCATGTCAGCCAATACCTGGAGGGCTATCGACTTCACCTTTCGGGCCGCCTCTTCTTCGCTGGCGCCGTAAGCCATCACGCCTGGAAGATCGGGAACGGAAGCTAGAACTCGACCGTCCTCCTCCCGTTCCAGTTCGACACGGATCGGCTGAATTTCAACCATGCTATGAACTATTGTAGCGGAAGAATCAATCCCCGGAGACGGTCTCGTACTCCCGCACCGGCGCCGGCTTCGAAGCGGCCAGCGCGCCCAGGCTGACGTGAATGGTTGGCATGGCGCCGGTATCGAACGATTCCTGCACCTTGCTTTGGTCGTGCTGTCTCTCGCGCGCGAGCTGCCGGCGCAGGCGAGCCTCGAACTCAGCCATCTGCTCCTCGATGCTCTTGACCTTGTTCTTGTTCGCCACCATATCTTCGCGGTAGCGCTTTAGGAAGTAGCCGATGGTCTCCACGCGGATCTTGATGGAGCCGGTCGGTTTGTTCTCGTCGATATCCTTGAAGCAGAAATACGGTGTGCCGGAATGCTCCACTACTTCTTCCACAACCGAGTAGATAGGCGCGTCATGCCCGCACTTGAAGCTCGACAGCTCCAGAGCTACTAAGTTGGGATGGCGGCCGGTATACTTAGCAGCCCAAACTTTGCGCGAGGTGTTTTCGCTATAGGAGTTCTTCCACACATCGTCGATGTTCATCGGATGCGGGATCTCGCCGGATTCGACTTCCGGCCCGAACAAGCGCCAGACCATGTCTTCGTCGATGGGCAGCGAATCCTGCGTGAACACCGGATAACCGAGCTTCTGGAACTCTTCCAGGATTTCGTGATTGACACCCGGATCGTTGTGATACGGGCGGCCTAGCACCACCACGCCCAGCCGGTCCTCGCGTTCGAGTTCTTCGAGCACCTGGCGGGCTTCGCCGCGGATGGTCACATTGTTGTAGTAATCGAGGGCGCGATAGCCTTCCTGCACGGCGCGCGCGTTTTCCTCGGCCGACAGACCGAAAATATCCTTGAACTCCTCGAACATCTGACGCTCGAAGACGTCGGGCTTCGAGAGATTGACGAAGGTATCCATGAAGCGGACGCCCTTCTCCTTGAATAGGTCGCCTTCCTTGGTGAACGCGGCCTTCACCGCCGCCGGAGTTGTCGCTACTGTGGGGCACGACCGGCTGGCCTGGACGCCATTCAGATCGCTAGTAAGGCAGTCGATCATCGGAAAGAAGATGACATCCAGCGGCTTCTTGGCATGCACCACGAACAACAGATTATGCACGTGCGGAATGCCCAGCTTCGACGGAAAGCACGGGTCGATTGCGCCGCGCTTGGCGCCTTCCTTATAAAGCTGCTCGCTGGTGTAATCGGAGTAAACGATGTTTTCCGCTTTGATGCCGAGAGACGCGAAGTAGCCAGTAAATACCGGCGTCATCGAGTACATGTTGAGCACGCGCGGCATACCGATGCGGATCTCCGAGCGCTTCTTCATCAACTCCACGCGCTTCTTAGCGGACGATGTAAGGACGAACTTGGGCAGCGAGTCGGCCACGATCGGCGCATCCGGTACGCGGAATACGGCCTTGGCCGATATCTCGACGAAGTTTGGATTGGCCTTTTTGATTTTGTCCAGGCTGCCTTTGATCTGGCGCATGTCGTCGACGCTCTCGACGGTGCCCTTCTCGCAAGTCGCGATGATCAGGCGCTGCGAGCCAGCTTCGAGCGGAACCTTGGTCTTCACCGGAGGCTTATAGTCCGGGTTCATCACGGTGGTTTTCACGTCGATGAAGGTGCGCAGGCACTTATTCTTGCAGAAGTAACAACGCGTAGCTTCCTCGCGCGTAGTCTTGTAACTGATCTTCGAGATGGCATCCATCCCAATGAAGGTGGAGATGCGGCCGTGGTCCCACAGGCGGCCGGCTTCGAGCGCGGAACCGATGGCGCCGGCTTCGCCGCAGTGCTCGTGTACGATCACGTCGGCCTTGTGCTCTTTGCCTTTGAAGCGCGATTCGATGAAATCCACCTGCGCCTTCACGGCGGCCAGGTTGTACTGCGTTCCGCCTTGCAGCAGGAAGCGCCGGCCGATGGCCGAAAGGTTCGGAATCTGCGAAACATACAGCCAGATGTTCTTGGGCAGCACGTTGCATAGGCCGGCCATGATCTCTTCCGGCTTCCAGCCCT
Organism: Bryobacteraceae bacterium; assembly: GCA_049516155.1. Classification (GTDB taxonomy): domain Bacteria; phylum Acidobacteriota; class Terriglobia; order Bryobacterales; family Bryobacteraceae; genus Bog-159. The sequence continues at coordinate 1,354 of JBEKTJ010000048.1, read as the reverse complement.
GGCGCTGGAAATCCACGATGTCCGACTGCATAAATACGGCGCAGCCGTAGCCGAAACTGGGGTAGCCGTTGGCGCCGAACGCGGTGTCGGCGTACTGTTCCACGGGCACGTTGAAGCCCTGCGCGGTGGATTGCAGGAAGTAGCCGTTACCCGCCGAACACTGCGTGTTCAGCTTGAAGTCTTTGACCCGGCCGTCCTTCAGGATGATGATCTTGATGTCCTGCCCGCCGACGTCGCAGATCACGTCCACGTCGTCGTAGAAGTGTAGGCCGGCTTGGGTGTGCGCCACAGTCTCTACCAGCGCGGCGTCCGCACCGATCACGTCCTTCAGGATGTCCTTGGCGTAACCGGTGGTGCCCACGCCTAGAACCTTCAGCGTTGCGCCCTGCTCGGCGATCTGTTGCTCCAGCTTTCCCATCACCTCAATGGTGTCTTCGATCGGGTTGCCTTTCGAAAGCTGGTAGGTCTTTGCCAGGATGCGGCGCTCTTTGTCCTTAGAGAGCAGCACGGCTTTGGTGGATGTGGAACCGCCATCGATGCCAACGAATCCTTCCACCACTTCACCCGGCTGGAAAGTGGCAGCGACGAACTTCTTGGTGCGGTACTTCTCTTTGAATCGCGCCAGATCGTCGGCGTCTTTGGCCAGGCCGCCGGTGCCGCCGCGCTTGGATTTTTCTTCCTCGCGGCCTACGTTGACATACCATTCGAGCTTATCGAACCCGATGTAGCGGCCCACTTCGGCATCCTCGGTCTTGCCGAATTCCACGGAACCGATGGCTGCGAAATACTGTGCGTTATCCGGCGTGCGGATCAAATCCTCGGGTGGCACGCCAGCCGGCAATTCGGTGCCGCGCTCTTCCCAGATTTTCGGGATGTTGTGCTTCCAGCAATCGCGCATCCCTTTGATGTAGCAGTTGGGACCGCCCAGCAGCAGCACTACGGGCAGCAGCGTGTTGCCGCGCGTGAGCACGGAAAGGTTCTGCATCACGATGGCTTCGAACAGCGAGGCCATCAACTGGTCGGGAGGCACGCCCATCTTCTGCAGACCGTTGATGTCGGTCTCCGCGAACACACCGCACTTGCCCGCGACGGGATGCAGCTTCAGCCCTTTGTAACCCATCTCGCAAAGCTGCTCGGTGGGGATACGCAGCTTGGCATTGATCTTATCGATGACCGCGCCGGTGCCGCCCGCGCACTTATCGTTCATGGATGGCAGCTTCTTTTTGCGGCCGGTCTCGGGGTCCTTTTTGAAAATGATGATCTTGGCGTCCTGGCCGCCGAGCTCGATCACCGATCCGCATTCCGGGTACAGCTTTTCGACCGCCAGCGAGACGGCGTTCACTTCCTGGACGAA
>JBEKTJ010000047.1:0-46885 GCA_049516155.1 Bryobacteraceae bacterium | reverse complement strand
ATCCAGCAGCACCGGATCGAACAGAAATGCGGGCTGCGGATTATCGGTGAAGAGCTGCGCGTGCGAGAGGGCTTCCAGTGTGGCGCTGCAGCCATTGCGTCCGGCGCGCTCCACGCTCTTGGTTCCCTGCATCAGGGAGCCGTGGAACATGCCCGTGCGATAAAGTTGTTCCGGAATCCACGCGGAGCGCTTCTCGTTTTCGAGCGCGAAGGGCCGCGGCGGGCCGGAATCCGGATAGCGCTCGGCGAATACGGCCACCGCTTCCGCCAAGATCGGACGCAATGTGTTGGCCGCTCCGGCCTCCCGCAAAGCAACGTGTACCTCGCCGGGCGCAGTCTGTTTGGCCGTAGCTTCCACGGTGTAACCCGGCTTCTCCAGCGTGATCCAGCGCGAGGCCCGGATGTCGCGCATCCCCGCCAGTATCTTGTTTGGCTGCAGCAGGGCGCCGCCTTCGGCCAGCATCTCCATCGTCACGGTCAATGGCACCAGGGTCAGGCCCAGCAACGATGGATCTTCGGTGGAGACGTCGCGCCCCAGAGCGTGGTCATGGAAGATGATTTCCCGCTCCGCCGAAAAACGATGCCGCGCAACGGCGCGCACGCCCGGTACGTTCTCGACGACGTCGTGAAAGAAGGGACGGCGGGTCTGGAGACCCGCTGCAGGCGTTGACGCCCGCCCCACCAGATAAGCCGCCATAACTTCCTGCTGTGTCTGCACGAGCTGTTCCATCATGCTGAGGTGTTCTTGCATCAACACCGACCTGGCATCCCTAGGAGCAGCTTCCGCCTTCTGACTCCTGACTTCTGACTCCTGACTTCTTACTTCTGTCTCCTGACTTCTTACTTCTTGCCTTGCCAGCTTGAAATCCGCCGGCAGGCGCGCCGGTTGCAAGCCCGTGCCCAGCGCCAGCGAGCGCCTGGGTTTGATCTTCTCGGTGACGGGCCGCGGGGCGCGCCGTGCATAAAGATGCTCCAGCTTGGGATTCAGCCCGTGCGCCACCAACTGTCCCAGCATGTGGTGAAGCTGCACAATTCCCGACCGATGCTGCACGTTCGAAGGGATCGCCGCATGCGGTTTGGAGCGCAGCACATCGTCGGTAAAGCCGGTCAGATTGCTGCGCGGGCCAATCTCCAAGAAAAGCCGCACGCCGTCGCGATGCATGCCTTCAATCGTTTCGCGGAATCGCACAGTGCTCGACCATTGCACTGCCGCTAGCGCGCGAATCTCCTCAGGGTCGTGGGGATACGGACCCGCCGTTACGCAGGAATAAAGCGCCGTCTGCGCGTTGCCGATTCGCACGCGGTCGAAATGCTGCTTCAACGGTTTGCTGAACACCTCGAACCAGGGCGTGTGATATGCGCGCGCAAACGGCAGCTTCTGGCAAATCGCGCCTTTGGGTGTCAGCACGGTCACCAGCCGGTCGATGACGGTCTCGTGCCCGCACAACACCACCTGGTGGACGCAATTATCCAGCGCGATATACAGTTCGCCGTTGCTGGCGGCCACCTGCTGCTCCAGGAAGGCATGGTCCGCGCCGGCTACGGCCAGCAGCACCGCCTCGGGAATATCGCTGGTGGAATTCAGCTTGTCGAAGACCTCGTACACGCCCAGGATGTGCCGGATCAATTCCTCGTCGTCCGCCACTTCGACCACCCGCGAGGCCAGCAGCGCGGAATGCTCGCCGGTCGAATGTCCCACCATGGCGTCGGAGCGTATGCCCAGCTTCTCGATCAGCGCGTACATCGCCTGGTTGGCGCAAAATACAGTTTCCGCACCGGAGTCCATGTTGTAAAGGCGCTCCTGGCTAGGCGAACCCAGCGGCGGCGGGAAGATGACATCGCTCGGCAGGTAATCGCGCGGATGGTTTTCGTAAGCGCGATCCATCAGGTCGAACACCCGCCGCACTTCCGGAAAGTGGATGCAAAGGTCACCCAACATGTTGCGGTATTGCGATCCTTCGCCGGGGAACAGGAACGCCAGCTTGCCGCTTGATGGCACGCTCCAGCTTGGCGGCCAGATCGGTGTGCGACAGCCCAACCACCGACATGCGAACGGGCCCCATGGGACGGTTGCAATTGAGCGTCCAGGCCAAGTCCTTCAACGACAGCGCATCGCCGCCTTCTCGCAGTAGTTGCAACGCCTGCTGAGCATCCTCCGCGACGGCCGCGCGGCTCTCGCCCGAGAACACGAACAGCTCGCTATCCCAGTCCCGCTGCATCCAAGGCGCTTGATTGGGTCCGGTATATTCCTCCAGGATGGCGTGCGCATTGATGCCGCCGAAGCCGAAGGCGTTCACCCCCGCACGCCGCGGCGTTTTAGAAGACCCATGAATCCACGGCCGCGTCTCCGTATTGATATAAAAATTGGTTTTCTCAAGCAGCAGTTTTGGATTCGGATTCTCGCACAAAGTCGGCGGCAGGACTTTATGGTGCAGCGCCAGCGCCGATTTAATCAAACCCGCGACGCCGGCGGCTGGCACCGTATGGCTGATCATGGATTTCACCGATCCCAGCGCGCAGCGCGGCGATTCCGTCTGGCGTAGCGGAAACACGCTCCGCAGCGCTTCCACTTCCACCACGTCGCCCACCGGAGTGCCGGTACCGTGCGCTTCCAGCAGGCCGACCGTGAGCGGATCGATGCCCGCCGGTTCGTAGGCGCGGCGCAGCGCCAGTTCCTCCCCTTCGAGGCGCGGCGCAAGGACATGAGTGGCACGGCCATCGCTCGCAATGCCGATGTTTTTCAAGACTGCATAAATATGGTTACCATCGCGCTCGGCTTCCGCTAGGCGTTTCAGCACTACCATGCCGACACCTTCGCCCAGCAGCGTGCCATCGGCGTCTTTATCGAACGAGCTCAACTGGCCGCGGTGCGACAGCGCGCCAAGTTGCGAGAAGATCATCATCAGGACCGGCGAGGTGTTGCTGTTCACGCCGCCTGCCAGGGCCAGATCGCAGTTGCCCGTCCGCAGTTCGCGCGCGGCCATCTCGACTGCCACCAGCGAGCTGGCGCAGGCGGCGTCGATCAGATAATTCGGCCCCATCAGGTCCAGGCGGTTGGCGATGCGGCCGGTGATGATATTGGGCACCAGGCCGGACGCAGTATCCGCATTGAACGGCGGCAGCGTGGCCTTGATGCGTGTCTTGACTTCGGCCAGCTCCGCCTCCGTATGCTCGGGATGTAACTGCCTCAAAATGCGCAGGATGCTCTCGACCATCACGCCCTGCTGCAGGGCCGCCGCATTGCCCCTGTTTACATACGTGCCGCGGCCGATGATCACGGCGGTGCGCTGCTTGACCGCCTCCAGGTCGAGCGGCCCGCAATCCTTCAGCGCATCTTGTGACGCCTGTAAGGCCATGTAATGGTCCGGTTCGCCGCCATCCACCGCGTTGGGCATGATGCCGAACGCGAAGGGATCGAACTGAGCCAGTTTGCCCAGGAATCCGCCGCGCTTGCAGTAGGTCCGGTCGTCGGCCTTGGTGTCTTGCTCGTAAAACAGCTCGGCCTCCCACTCGGGCGGAGCGTCCGAGATGGAGTTCACTTTGTGCAGGATGTTTTCCCAATAGCGTGCGGCGTCCGGCGCGCCAGGGAGCACGCAGGCCATTCCGATGATGGCGATGTCGGCGGATCGGTTGTCGTTCATGTCACCCGGTATAATCTCCTAATTGTCCGTGATGTGGTAGGGCGGGTGCAAATTGGGGTCGGCTGGGTTTTTCCGGGCTCGGTGTATCATGATGCTATGAAATCACGCGCAGCCGTTCTCGTCGTCGTCGCTGTGCTGAACATCCTCTTGGCGTGTGGTAAGGGAAACGCAGACCGTGTGCGACCCATTAGCAAAGAGCAGCGAGCACGCATATTAAGTGCGGTCCGGGACCTGCGACAAGCGTTGAATCGCGGCCAGTGCGAAACCACTCCGGATGTTTCCATCGAACAATTGCACGGGGATTGGATTGAGCAGTGTCATCATATCCGCGAGGTTTGGGGAGATTGGCGGGGATTTGGCGCGAACTATTGGTATAGACCGGACGGCAGGGCGATTGCTGTCCAAGGCGTCGCCGAATACGCGAAGGGCAACTGCGTCGTCCAGGTTATCTGGGATCTAAGATCTCCATCTCCTCGTATACTGGGCTTTTACTTGACGTCTAACGGAGATGAGGTGGACTTCCCCCCTCTGCGGCCGCCGCTCACGGATACTCCTCCCGCAAAGCCTCGGAAGAGCGAGATAAGCGGAGGCGGCGATCACCCCGATTCCGCGCGGCCGACGATTCCGGCGGTGCGCTGCGACCGCCTCCAGGTTGAGCGGGCCGCAATCCTTCAACGCATCTTGAGACGCCTGCAGGGCCATGTAGTGGTCCGGCTCGCCGCCATCCACCGCGTGGGCATGATGCCGAACGCGAAAGGATCGAACTGCGCCAGCTTGCCCAGGAATCCGCCGCGCTTGCAGTAGGTCGTCGGCCTCGGTGCCCCTGCTCGAAAAAAACTCGGCTTCCCACTCGGGCGGAGCGTCCGAGATGAGGTTCACCTTATGCAGGAATGTTTTCCTAATAGCGCGCGGCGACCGGCGTGCCAGGGAGCCGCAGGCCATGATGGCGATGTCGGCGATGTCTTTGCTTATTTCACCCGGTATGGTTCTAATTGTCGCAAATTGGTGCGGCGGCGCCATGCGCCGCCAAGGCGGGCGGCAGCGGCAACCCATTCGGGTCGGTTTTCCTGTACATTCTCCGTGACGATGCCATATCCTGAAAACAGAAGCGGTACCGATGATGACTAATGAACCGGATTTCGTGACCCTCTACCGTCGAGCCTTTGAAGAATTCGGGGGCGCCGCGTTGTGGAGCAGTAAACCCGTGCCCGACCCGACGCCCGCCGACGCTCTGGCGATCACACACAGCCTGCGGGTTGAAGGTAATTTGCAAGCGCGGCGTCTCGCCGAAGAGATTGAGCAGGCGTGCCGTGCCGCTCTCTAAGATTCAAAGCGACATACTCAGACTTCTTGCTTCGCACCGCGACCCTGAAAGTTACGTGGCGGGAAGTACGCCCCTGAACCGCGACGCACCCCGGTTTTCAGCCGACATCGACGTTTTCCACGATCGCGAAGAACGGGTTTTGCAAGCGGCTGAACAGGACACCGCATTTCTCCAGGAGCATGGTTACATGCTGCAATGGCTTCGACGGAGCCCGCTCATTTATACCGTTTTGGCCGCGCGCGAGGGAGAGACGACGAAGTTGGAATGGGTTGTGGATAGCGACTTCCGCTTTTTCCCGACGGTCCGCGACGAAGTGTTCGGCTACGTTCTGCACCCGGTTGACCTTGCCACCAACAAAGTAGCCGCGGCCTACGGGCGTCGCGAGCCGCGAGATGTGGTGGATCTTGTGACGATCCACGAGCGGATATTGCCGCTTGGCGCCGTGGTGTGGGCGTCGGTGGGCAAGACGTTGGGATTTACCCCGGAAGGGGTTATCAACGAAATTCGGCGCACGGCGCGCTATACCGAAGCCGATTTTCGTCGTGTCGCCAGCGATCCGCCGATTGATCCCACGGCAACCATGACTCGCTTGAGGGATATTCTCAGTGAAGCGGAGGCCTTTGTCGCGCGCATGCCTACCGGGAAGGCGGGGCTCCTTTTCCTGAAGGACGGTCACGTGGCGCAGCCCGACCCCGAGCGGCTGCAGGAGTATCAAACCCACACTGGACAAAGGCGGGGTCAGTGGCCGACGAGTGCGGAGATCTCCGCCGCCATGGTGGAACGCTATAACAAACCGCCGGCGCCCTAGAGACTCTAGTAAGGGTTGCTTCTCTCGTTGCGGGTGCTAAGCTCAAGATTGGGAGCTGGAAATGCGCCTACCTCATTTATTCCTGATAGCCCAGTGCGCCGATCTGCTGAAATCCCCTGTATGGATCTCTCAAGGAAGTTCTGTTCCAATCGAAGGTGATCGGAACCGACGATACCGGCGTGAATGCGCTGGATGGTAAGCTTCCCTTCGCGCGCACCGGTCGTATCTGGCCCTACTGCGGCGACCGAGATCACCCGGTGATCCTCTATGACTACACCGCCACGCGGGAACGGGCCGGACCGGAGAAGTTCCTGGCGGTTATCGCGGTTATGGGGCCGGCGCTGTTGCTGATTGCACGAAGCGGCCAAGCGTATCGCTCTGTCGCGCGTGAAATCGGGCGGCTGGAGTTGTTGAACCGCCTCTCTCAAACGATTACGATCAGGCCTGAGGTCTACGATGAGGTTGTCGTACGCGGCTCAGGGTTAGCGGGATCGGCCCGAAATCGCTGCGTGCAAATGGATCGAAGTTAAGCCCATTGAGAACGTCGCGGCTTTTGCGGGTGCACATAGAGCGTTCGGCTTAGGCATCGGTGAGACTAGCGTGATCGTCTTGGCCCGGGAAATGAACGCCAGCCTTGTGCTAATCGACGAGATTAGAGCTCGTAGAGTGGCACGGGAACAGGGCTTAGGCGTGTTGGGTTGCGTCGGTATCCTTGAGGATGCGTTCGGCCTGCATCTGCTGTCCGACCTCACGCAAAGCATATCGTCAATTGGTCGCTTCTGGCGCTTAAGTCGACCACAGGATCATCCTGGAAACAGCCTCAAAGCCGCGAACTTGCCGCCGGGGTAAAACGCGGCTCACACCGGGGCGGTCTGCCACATCATTTCCCTCCGGGAAAAATGCGGTACCGACGGTACTGGTGCAATAGGCTCCCGGATGGGTATAATCGTGTAACACCCTAAAATCCGAAAGGAAATCTTTACTTCAGATGAACGAACAATTCGATGTGGCCATCCTGGGCGCAGGTTTTGAAGGCGGGATGCTGGGAACCATTCTGGCATACAAAGGCGCCAAAGTGGTGATCCTCGACGCCGGCACGCACCCCCGTTTCGCCCTCGGCGAATCTACCGTGCGGCATACTTTCCGCATGATCAAAATCATGGCGGAGCGCTTTGGAGTCCCCGAGTTCAAGACCGAGTTCAATTCCGGCGAACTCCTCCACAAGCATGTATCCAATCGTTTCGGGGTGAAGAAGAATTTCGGTTTCGTCTATCACCGCGCCGGTGAGCACCAGCGGCCGGAAGAAGCCACCCAATTGGTAATTCCGCCGTATCGGGAAGGCTACGAGGCGCACCTTTTCCGCCAGGATACCGATCAATACTTGACGTATACGGCCATTCACCACGGCGCGACGGTCAAGTACAACACCCGCGTTAAGAACGTTGAGACGGATGCGCAGGGCGTCACCCTCACGACTGAAAAAGGCGAGACCATCCGCGCCAAGTTCGTCGCCGATGCCTCCGGCGGCGGGCATGTACTGGCCCGCCTGTGGAACCTGCGCGACAATCCCCCGCGCGTCCGGCTGCAGACCCGCTGCCTATTCACGCACATGATCGACGTTAAGCCGTATGACGATCTGAACCTGCCCAAAGGCGTGCCGAAGGCGCCGCGCCCCTGGTACTCCGGCACCTGCCATCACCTCTTCGACGGCGGCTGGCTGTGGGTGATCCCATTCGATAACCGCGAAGGATCCGCCAACAAATGCGTCAGCGTGGGACTGAGCTTCGATATGCGGAAGTTCCCCAAGCCCACCGATATCACCCCGGATGAGGAATGGCGCCAGTTCCTCGATAAGTTCCCCAGCATCAAAGAGCAGTTCAAGGACGCCAAACTGGTGCGCGACTGGGTATCGTCGGACCGCCTGCAGGGATCCGTCAAACAGAGCGTGGGCGATCGCTGGGCGATTATGGCCGGCGGCGCCGGCAGCGGCTTCCTGGACGCGCTGTTCTCCCGCGGGCTGGCCTCTTCGGTGGAAGTTATCAATGCGCTCGCCGCGCGCCTGCTGCCCGCCCTCAAGGAGAACGATTTCCGGGCCGAGCGCTTCGAATATATCTCACGCGTGCACGAAGCCAACCTGCGGAACAACGACCGCCTGGTGTTCGGCGCCTACACTTCGTTCCGGGACTTCGATCTATGGAATGCCTGGTTCCGCGTTTGGGCCTTGGGCGTCGGACTGGGCGATCTGAAACTTGCCAGCATCTACCGGCGATACCTGAAGACTCACGACGACTCCATTCTCCCGGATGCCGAAGAGCCCATGGGCCTTTTCTACAGCCAGCACAAGGGTTTTGGTGAACTTCTGGACGCCGCAGTGGCCAAAATGGATGAGGTGGAAGCTGGCACGACCGATGCTAAAGAGGCTTCCAAATACATCTTCAACCTGATACGCAACGCCAAGTTCACGCCGGCGGCCAATCACCTCGGAGACCCCGATTGGCATTTCATCAATGCGGGAACGTTCGTTGTCTCGGTGAAGACACTGGCTTGGCTATTAACATCGGCGCCACCCGATATCCGCAGCTTGTCTTTAGGTCTGCTGGGAGGCGCCAGCGGGAAGCCGCATCCGGCGCCCGCGGGATAACAGTCACCGAGGGCCTGCGGGACGCCGGAGCTGGGATCAGAACGTTAGCTGGAATATCGTGCCATAGCCGCCGGAAAGGCCGCCATCGTAGGTGGTGCCATATAGCACTCCACCGCCTGAACTGAGCACCACGCCGTTAGGACCACCGCCGTTGTCGCCGTTAAACACAGCCAGATCGGCTTTGGTCCAAGTTGTGCTCGGGGCAACGGGCGGCCTCAAGGTGTAGACGATGCCGCAGCCCGTGTAAGATTGCGGGAAACAGACATTAATACCCGCAGCCCCGCCGGCGAAGGTCGTGCCATAGAGCGGGCCGGTGCTGGAAGGCATCACAATGTTGGAAGCTGGAATAATGCCGTCCTGGGGTGCGCCTGTAAAAGCGTAGAGCAAACTCTCAGTCCAGGTCGTGCTCGGAGCCACCGGCGGCGTCAATTGGAATATTGCGCCGCAGCCTTGTTCGTAGCCTCCCTGCGGGCAACCTGCGGGATTTCCACCCAGGGTAGTCGTACCGAAGAGCGCGCCGGTCGCCGAGTTGATCACCACGTTGCCGTCGGGAGCGCCGCCGTCGCAAACAGGCTGACCGCTGGTGCCGCACGGCACCGGTGGAGTCTCACCTACCCCTGAGAATGCGCCGTTAAAGCTGTAGAGCACGGTCTCGTTCCAGACTGAGCCCGACTGGACCAACCGGAACACCGTGCCATAGCCCGCTGTGCCGCCGCTGTAGGTCGTGCCATAGACCACCCCCGTAGCGGGAACCAGCGTCAGGCCGCCTAGAGGAACCGCTCCGTCGCACGCCTGATTGCCGGTCGTGCCGCACCCTGTGGGCGCCCCAATAAAGCTATACATCACTTTCTCGGTCCAGGTTCCGCCGGTTGCCGGCGTCATCGAGAACGCGGCGCCGTAACCGCCGGTCCCGCCGGCCGCGGTTGTGCCATAAAGCAAGCCCTTGGGGGTTAGCACCAAACCCGATTCGGGGTTCGCTCCGTCGCACGCCGGATTACCGGTCGTGCCACATCCCACGGGTGCGCCCGCGAAGCTATAGATCACCGCCTGGGTCCAGGTTCCGTTGCCCGCGGGCGTCAACGAGAACACCGTGCCATAGCCGAACGCTCCGCCCTGTTCTGTGGTGCCAAAGATCACGCCACGCGAGCTGAAAATCACAGCGGCTCGAGGATTCGAGCCATCGGCGCCGCCCGTGAAAGCATAGAGCTGATGCATGGTCCAGGCCCCGCCCGTTTGTGCCGGTGGAGCTAACTCGTACACCGAACCCCACCCGGCCCCTCCGGCGTAGGTCGTACCAAAGAGATTGTTGTTGTTGATTACCACTCCCGCTTCCGGAAAAGCGCCGCCGACGTCGTCGGCGGGATTGACACCCGTGAAGCTGTACAGCGTAGTCAGTACCGGTGTAGCGGCGTCACCAGGCGTGCGGATTGCGAAGAGTGCGCCGATCGTCACGGCTATCGATAGAAATTTCTGCATACCCTTTGAATTCTGTGCGAAGCGCGCCCCAAAGTCAACTATTACAGGACTAGTATAGTACCGGTTTCCCGAACTTCTGCCGAAGAGCGCGGTACTCTTCAAAGGTTTTTGTGCGCCGGCCCTGCATGATCGCTTGAATTACTTTTTCGTTGTATTCGCGATCGATTGGGCGGTCCGGCCCCGAGGCGACATAGGCGAAGAAAGTCTGACTGTAGAACGGGGTAACCGCTTCTATCCCATGCGTGGAAGCGTAAAGTACCATCGCCTGCATCCACTTCACGTCCAAGTCCTCGAAATTCGCGTAGCCCACCCCTTTTATAGTATGGGATTCGATCCCGGCCCCCGAGCTGAGAGCGTGTTGCGGCAGCGGTCCCGAGCTGCGTCTGGTCGTAGATATCGATGGTCAGGAAATCCAGACTGGGCATCGCCGCGAACGCGCGGTAATAGGGCAACTCGCGATACCATCCGCCCGCGCCCACCAGGGTGTTGGGAGACGCGCGCTTGATGGCCCGGACGGCGTCGTCGAGGTACTGCACCCACGCGGGCGGGCCGGCTCGGATACCCATGCGGACATTCATGGTGAGGGGTTCATGCACGGGCACCAGGTAGTCCGGGTGATAACGGGCGGCGAATTGCGCGCAAGCCTTCACGGCGGGAACCGCGAAGTCCCGAAAGTCCCGGATCGCCATGTCGGCATTGCGGTTACCGATTCTGGCGTATACCAGGTTAATCTGCACCTGCAGGCTTAACTCGCGGAGATGCTTCACCACCGCGTCATATCTTGCCATGACCTCCGGATCGTCGATGCTGGTCACTGCCGGATTGAACTGGATGCGTTGGGCGCCCGCCGCTTTCAGGGCGTCGATGTACTCCAGCAGAGCTTTCGTGGGTACTCCTTTCACTCCCACGCCGTGCGCCAGAATCAGGTTGGCGCTGAAGATTACAGGCTGTTGGGGCAGTGCCGAGAACTTGGCAATCAAGCTGTCCAACGCTGAATTCAGGGAGCTTATGTAGCGGGATTCGTCAGCTTCCTGGCCTGCCGAAGGCAGGGCCCAGGCCAAAAGCAGCACTGTTAAGCTAGCGCGCATCAATATGTGCCGAGGATAGCACGGGAAGGCCCCCAGCCACGCACAACGCCGTCAATCAGTACCGTTATGCAAGGGAAAACTGCCTGGGGAGTTGGTATCGGCCGGTTCCGTATGCTATCGTAACAAGAGTAGTTAGAGGCATATGGAGCAAACACCCCGCAAAGAACCTTCGAAAAAAACGTCGGAGGATACGGTTGTCCCCGAGCCACCGGCCGCCCCGCCGTCTGAAGACCCAACGCCCGTAATGGGGCCGGAAGATGAAGCCCTGGTAGCCGAGCGGCTGCGGGAACTGGGTTATATCGAGTAAACTCCGCCTAGGGGCGGATCGGCGATCCATGCAGGAAAAACCTAATATCATTTTGATCACCGCGGATTCTCTGCGTGCCAATCACCTGGGATGCTATCGGTATCCGCTGCCCACCAGCCCGAACATCGACAAGCTGGCATGTGAGGGCGTGCTCTGCGAAAACATGTTCGCGCCCGGCATCCCGACCCAGCCTTCGCATACCACCATTTTCACCGGCCAGCACCCGGTCACACATGGCGTGGTGGCGCATGGCGGCAAGGCCCGGCTGACCCGCGGGTCGCCCTGGCTGCCGGAAATCCTGTACGAAGAAGGCTACACCACGTGCGCCGTGGATACGCTTTTCCGGGAACGCATCTGGTTCGGCAGGGGCTATGAGTATATCCTCGACCCGAGCCTGAAGCACATGTTTTACGCCTCCGTTACCCAGGAGGAATTGAACGACCGCGCCATCCAATGGATCAAGACCGTTCCCAAGGGACCGTTCTTTATGTTCATCCATTACTGGGATGTGCATTATCCCTACGTCCCGCCAGAGCGCATGAAGGGCCTGTTCTACGATGGCCACAATCCCACCGATCCGGATAACCACGAGTTGGACGAATGGTGGCATCATCCGATCGGCGCCATGGCCCGGGACACGTGGCTGCGCACCCCCAATGGCCTCATCCGGGATCCCAAATACGTGACGGCGCTCTACGACCGCGAAATCCGCTATCTGGATGAAGGCATCGCCGCGTTACAGGCCACTCTCGAACAGCAGGGCATGGCCGACAATACGATCATCTGGCTGGGGGCGGATCACGGCGAAAGCATGACCGATCACCGCATCTGCTACGACCACTACGGCCTCTACGATTGCACCGTGCAAGTGCCTACCATCGTGCATTGGCCGGCAGGCAACCTCCGCGCCGGAAGCCGCATTGCGCCCTTCCGGCAGTTGTCGGATGTCGCGCCCACGCTGCTTGAGGCGACCGGGAGTCTGATCCCGGAAGAGATGGAGGGGAGCAGCTTCCTGCAGCAGATGCAGGGGCAGGAAGAGCCTTCCGGATACGACCGCGTGATTGGCTTGGAATCCACCTGGCAGGCAAAATATTACCTGCGCAACAGCCAATACAAGTTCATCCTGGCCCGCCAGCCGGACATGCTCGGAAATCCGGACCGCGAACTATACGACTTGGCGGCGGACCCGGGAGAAGATCATAACATCGCCACCGAAGAGCCGCAGTTGGCGGCCAGCATGGAGGCGGAGCTGGAGGGCTGGCTGGCCGACAAGCTGCAATCGCTGGGCAAGACTAAAGATCCCGTCAAGGAAGAAGGCGCCGTCGCCGAAAGCATCTGGGCAGGACATCGACCATGAACGAAACGGAAAACGACAATAAAGCCGCGACCGAAGCGGAATTGAAGGCTCTCGCCGAGGCATATCTGGACGCCTTTCATAAGCGGGAGCTGGACCGCTGCGTTGAATTCTTCAGCGACGATGCCGCGATCGACTTCAACATGACCGCCTATAAGGGCCGCCAAGCCATTATCGACTGGCACAAGGACCGCTTCGAGGCGGACCTGAAGATGCTGCGGTTGAATAACATCACGGTCAAAGGCGACACAGTCACCGTGGATGGCGTGGCGACATCCAAGAGGCTGGTTGCCTGGAAAGCCAAGTCGATCGCCGGGAGGGTCACCATGCGCTTCGTGGACGGCAAGATCAAGAGCGGCAAGCTATCCGCGCGCATGACCAATCCGCTCAACATGCTGCGCGAGGACATGGGCACCTGGTAAGCGCTAAGCGCCGGACGCCGCCGGCGCGCCCCATGGAGCCGGCGCACCCACATAGCTAATGAATTTCGAGATCCCGGTGAAATCCGGCAAAGCGATACTCTTGCCGGAAGCGGTAAATACCACCCAGCTCTGGCCGTGGGGATGCGGCCAGGCCAAATGCTTGCATACCAAGCCCTGCTCCGCGGCGAGGCTATCCAGAAGATCCGGACGGAAGCTGGAACGTCCGGGATACACCCATTCCTCTCCCGTGTAGTTCGATTCCCCCACATAATAGCTCGCCGCAAACAAGGCGGAGGATTGCATCGCCCTTTTGGCTTCCGACAGGCACCGCCTCATTTGGCTCTGCGAAGTATGTGAAAAGACCGAATGCGCCAGGATGAAATCGAACCGTCGATTGAAACAAGTCAGAGTAAAGGCCGGGTCGTTGCTGAAGGTGGGTTGTTTGATCCGAACTTGGTCCAGGCCGAGCTCGTTCTTGATGCCTTCTTCGATCAACCACTGTTCGGGCTCGATTCCGAAATATCTCCCGGCCCGCAGATAGGGGATCAGCAGCCGGCCGGCGCGCAAGGAGCCGCAACCCACGTCCAGCAGATAGTGATCGTCTCTCAACCCCAGGAACGTCAACAGGCTGAACTGCATGGCGGCCGCCATGTCGTAGTTTTCGGGAGGACCTACATAGGAGCGGTAAAGAGAAGCGTCAATGAGCTCCGGGCCGACCAATTTGCCCGGTTTGCGATGCCCGAATCTGACATCCCGCAATAAGCCGCGATCCAGATGCAACGTGATACGCCCGCCCATCTGGAGCAGCTTACGCGCTTTGAGCTTGTCCGAGGTGACGATGACATCGAGGGTGACGGTATTCCCCGCCACGGAGATGTTATCCACGCGAGCTACGCGGAGATCGGCGGCGAAGCGATCCCGGTGCCATCTCTCGATTTCCGTATGGCCGCGAAACGAGTCCCACAGGAAGTGAATCGTGGTTGCTTCATTGCAATATGCCAGGCACCGATCCAGATCCCGAGAGTCAAATGCTTTCAGGTAGTCGAGCACCAGGGATTGGGCATCCGCAGTGGCTGGCATGAAGGCTTTGCCTATTGCATAGCTGTGGCACAAATGCGAATGCGCGCCCCGATGTCATGGGGCGCGCTCCGCGGTTGGCGATAGCAGTTATTGAATACGGACACGTACGGGACTGGCCGTCTGGCCGTCCGCCGTGAGAACCACATCCGAATCGCCCATTCCGCTCAGGCTACGCGGAATTTCCACAGTGACCTCGTCCAATCCCGGGAAATGGCCGGCGGCCCCGGCATAAACCACCGGTACCTCTTGTCCCGCGATCTGTACGTGTACTTCGGAGGCATCGCGCACGCCGGACGCGTAGAACTGCAGCAGGATCTTATCCGTTGACGCTGCCGGATCGAGCGGCGCCGCCTCGAGAGGCCGCACGGTTTGTGACCCATCGGCGTGCCCCGTGATTACCTGCACGGCATTGTTATGCAGAACCGGGCTGTTCTTGACCGTAGGCGTTTCGACGTTGCCAGCCGCGGTTCCAATAACCGAAAGGGTGGTGGAGAGGACTCCCTGGCAGGACCACGTCACGGTGTTGTCAGTGGTGGTTCCATTGAGAGTGTTGTTCCACGCGGGCGCCGTGGCGCCGCTGGTGCCGGCCACAGTGACCTCCTGCGTGTCCCCAGCCGCATCCATGACCTTCGCGCCAACGGCATATGCGGTATTAGGCGTCCACGCCGGAGAAGGCTGCGAATAAACAAACTGCGACTTAGCCGTGACGATCGAGGTTTTCGGGAAAGCGCTAATACTCGTAGTATCGAAAGTGCCCAATGGCAGCGCGATGTTGGCGTTGATATCGATCGTACCACCCTCGATTACCAGAGAGCCGGTCAACTTAATCGTATCATAGCCGGTCGGGGGCACCGCCAAAGTGAAAGTCGTTTGAGAAGTGCTGATCTGTGTCGGGGCGGTGAGCAGCCGGGATTTGACTTCGCCAGTCAATTCGATGCCGGAGTACTCGGAGTAATCCGAACCCGTTTTGATCGGCACTTTGGTGGTGCAGGCGTAAAGCGTGATACTGAACGGCTCGCCCGCCAACTCGAGTTTGTCGGCTCCGCTGATGATGTTGCTGCCAAATTCTCCGGAAGCCTGATAGGCGATCGCGGTGGCGGTGCAGGCCGCCACCAAGTTTCCCGAGGCGGCAAAGCCGGATATTGCCACTGCCGCTATGGCGACTGAGCGCATGTTTAGAATCATTGAATTCCTTCTCCTTTTTCTTATCCCCACGAATGGAGTTAACTTAGATTTTAGATTGCTATGTTATCAGAATCAAGCGTTTGATTGAAAGCTGGCGCCTAGGGGTACCAGTACTGGATGGCGCGATGAAGCTCAAAGAGGAACTGGACGAGGAGAGTGAGAGTAAACGCTCACTCTCCCCTGGGTTGGATTTGGTTACTGTGCGGCGTAGGACGGGCCGCCCACAAGATTGGAAGGCGCCGAAAGGTTACCGAAGGAGTCCTCCGACCGTACGAAATAAAGCAATTGCAGGTTAGTGGTAGGCGGCGTCTCCGTGTACGTCGCCGTAGCGCCGCTTGCCGTAACCCGGGTTACGAATGCGATGGGTCCGGGGAAGCCAACCAGCGCGGTGGACTGATTCGATCTGGCGGAGTCGCAGCTTGGTAGAACCGCTCCGGCGTTGGTGTTGCATGCCGCCGCGAGCGGCTCGAAGCTGGGCGGCGTAGTGGCATTTGGCGACATATTGATGCGATACACCAGGTAGTCGAACGCGCCGGAAGCGACCGGCCAATCGAGTTCTACATTGCCGCCCAATGCGCCCGGCGCGGAGTGCAGCACCGGCACACCCAGCGCAGCGGTGGCAGGCTTGGTCTGCACGGCGCATTTTGGAAAGGTGCATTGCGTAGTCAACAGTTGGACATCGGCGCGCGTGATCATGCCATCCTGGTTCAGATCCATGGGATCCTTCACCAGCGCTTTGGATCCCAGCCGGGCGGTCATGAGATTCACATCCTTCTGATCGATGACGCCATCGTGGTTATAGTCCATGACGCTGTTGTCGATCATGAAGATCTGCGTTCCACCCACCGCGGGCCGCGCCGTGCCCCAATAGAGTCCGAAGGGCGTAGATTCAAAGGTACGGCCGCCGGTATTCATGCCGTCTCCCAAGCCAATCCTGGTCACCGCCGTCCAATGGACTCCGTCGGGGGAGCGATATAGATCCGTTCCGTATTCCTGGGACCAATTCTCCGCATTTCCATTCCCGTTATAAGGATCGGCGGACTCGCCGCTCGAATCGTAAGTGCTCATGTACAATCCCATTCCGCCCACTCCCATTCTCCAGAAGTGTCCGGTAAACCCGTTGTCGAAGTATTGCCCGATGCCGCTGATGGGCAGAATTGCCTGACCTGCGCCCGGACTCCCCGCGGGTATGGTGCGGGGATTGCCCACCACCAAGTCCCAGCTATCCGCCGGACCCACCTGCACCTGGCCCGTGGCATCGGGGTGGATGCGAACCATTTCGCTGGGCTGGTCGGTACCCACGTACAAGCAGCCGCCCGCGCTGCCGTTCGTGCCACTGGTCGCAGGGCAACCGCCCGGCAGAGTGTCTGGGAATATCTCGAAGCTCATGGCGTAATTGGAGATCGAACCCGTCGACGCGTAGGCGCCCTGGTTAATTATCGGCGACCACTGATAGGGAGCGCTGCCCGCCCCGGCGGTCTTCCACACGCCATACTCCGTGGGCGCCCCCCCGCCGCTATAGGGATTGCCGGTGCCGGCATACATGAAACCGTTGAATACCTGCAGAATCCAGACGGGCAGTGTGGAAGCGGGCGGGCTGGCGTATTGATAGTTGTTGCCGCCGCCGTTCGGATTGGTTCCCGGCACGGAGCTAATCACCTGGCCGACGCCTGAAAAGTCTCCGACTTGCAGATACAAAATGCCGTTCAGTTGGCCGCCCGAGCGGACGCCAAAAACCTCGAATTCTTGAGACGCGCCCTGCGCCGAGGGCTGGGAAATATCGCCCAGGAAAGTCCCGGGGGTCTGGTCAAGCGGGGTCCAGGTGATGCCGTCGACGGTGCGCAAGATACGGGGCGGAGGCCAGCCGCCGACAAGGTGGCCGGGCTCAAAGATGGCGCCGGAGGTCACAGTACCCGCGTACATGGCGGTCACGTTAGGTCCGCCGGGGGTGGCCGGGGGCTCGGTCACCAGGGTAAGGCTGCGGATTCCCATGTCTCGGGCAGTCGCCACGGTGGCGCCGGTATTGCTTGTAGTAGTCAGCGAGTTGGGAGATTGGAAGACCCGTACCCAGGTGTCGGTCTGCGGAGTGTATTGCCAGATTTCGGCCTGCAACGGCAGAAGATGATAATCCGGCGTACAGTTACCTATCGCCGGCGGATAAAGCCCGGGCAAGGTGGTTTCGATGGCGGCGTCGGCGTTGGTCACACAATATACCTCGCGGCCCGTGCCTACATACAACTGGCCGTTAAACCATTGCATGGACCAAGCCTCGCTGTTGGCGGCGTCGCCAAAACCATTGGTCGCCACTCGGACAAAGCCGGGCTGCTGGTTCTCCTGCGCCATCACGCGCGAGTAGATCAGGTTGAAAGAGTCGTCGCCGAGACGCAATTGATAGTGATCTTCAAGTTCGACTCCCAAAGCCATAGAGTAAGTCTGGGGAAGAATTGTTTCCGGCTCGGTTACCAGCTCGTCGTTGGGGGGAGCATTGGCGCCGCCGGTGATGGCCAGCAGTTGTTGGCCGGTGGTGGTGGCGTTACAGGCGGGGCTTTTGGAATTCAGGTAGTCCGCGCCCAGGCAGATATCGCCCGCAACGGTGTAAAAGGGGATCTGTGCGTTTTGGAAAATGGGATCCCACTGGGTGCGGAGCGGCTGAACGTTCGCGATTTCCATAGATTGCACCGCGGGTGTCAAAAGTCCGAAGATGGCCCCCAGCGCCTGCCCGTTGGGCGTAGTGAAAACCCAGGTGGCCAGCGCATCTCCCTGGCTTGGAGTTGCCAGCAAAATCACGGCCTTGGCGATGCCGATCCACTGCGGAGTGGCCAGGGCCGCTTGCAGATCCAGCCCGCCTTTGGAGTGGCAGATGAAATAAACCTGCGTCACATCGGTGAAGGTGGCCAGTATCCTGGGAAAGATCGTTTCGAGCATGGCCGCATTGGTTGTAATACTGGCGCTGTTGCCGGTATTGTTCGCGCTCAGGCTCATAAAGGCAGTACGGAATCCGTTCTGATAAGCGTAATCGTACATGTCGTTCCCAGTCCCAGCGCCCGGGCCGTTCGGCCCGCATGGAGTCGGAGACGGCGGACAGTTGGCGGACTCTAACCAGTCGGCATAACTGCCCGACAAACCGTGTACGAATACTAATATCGGTGTGGGGCAGCTTGTGGCAGACGCGCAGACCTGCGGTGTTGCGCCATAGAATAAGTTAGGCAGAACGCCATCGACAGTAACAGGCGGGGCGGGTGTCGGTGTTTGGGCCGGTTTGGCCATGCTCTTGAGGGTGGACGCCGGCTGGTTGTCGGGCAACGCTCGAGAGGCCCCGACCCCCAGCATAAACACGAGGGCCAGGCCCAGGACTCCGAATCTAAGCTTATGGAAACGAACGGACGCTAACATGCAATTTCCTCCAGGTAGGGCAGGGCACTTTAGCCGCTACCCGTTGCAATAACAGGAACTTTCCTCTTTGAACTGACCTTTCAACGGTAGCATTTCCCTCTTCTGAGTGTCCATAGGTGCATTCAACCACGGTACTAGTCCTATCTGTACTATCGGAGAACGAATTCTTGGCCGATGGGGCGCGCCGCCGCGGTGGGCTAGTGACCCGCAGGCTTGGACCCGGATCGTATCGCTATCAATTACAGACAAGGCCCAATATATTGACAACAAACGGCTTATTACGAACTAGGAAGCCGAATGACTTTCAGGATTTGACTGGGGCGTGCTGCATCGCCAGTTCTTCCAGCAATTTAGCGGCGGTAGCCGAGTTTTCGTATTTGGCAAAGATGCCGGCAATACGTTGCGCATTCTGGCGATATGACGGCGTGTGCAGTACGCGCTCGACGGCTTCCCGCATGCGCGGCGGAGTGCAATGCCGCGGCTGGAGGCGAATCCCTGCGCCGCTATCTTCGACGCGGCGCGCGATCTCGGGCTTATCCCATTCCGTGGGGACGATAATCAGAGGTACGCCGACAGCCAAGGCGGACTTCACATTGGCCGCGCCGCCGGTGGTGATCATGACATCCAGCAAGGGCAGCAGATCGATGTGGGACACCCAACGCACGGCGTGGATGTTGGGCGCGAGCGGACCCAGATCCAGTTCGGAAGGCTCGCGCTTGCCGCCGGTCAGGATCACCTCCATGGGCAGGTTTGCCAGACCCTTTGCGGCGGCGCGCAACACGATGGGCGCGGTCACATGCGCGGTTCCCTCGGTGGCATGCACCCAGGGCTTATCGCGCGGCAACTGCTGCAACCAGTCCGCGGACTGCTCATAACTGGGCCTGTTCCATAAGCAGCAGGGCCCGCCATAGCGCACCGTAGGGGGTAGATCGCGCCGGTTGTAATCCAATTCGGGCGTATTGAGCACCAGGTGCAGCGGCAGGGTGCCGCTGAATTCGTTGATGGACGTGGTCAATGGCGGCAGGCCGTGGTGCTGGCGTATTTCGTTAGCCCTGCGCCGGATGCCGGAGGTCAGCAGGTGCGTGCCCATAGCCACGGACCCCGCCAGCAGGCGCGTATACCAGTTGTGCGGCTGCGGCAAGGCCAGTCCGAAGGGCGGGGCGTCCGGCCCGGGGACCAGGCAGCAAAAGTAATCCAGGCTAGCGACCGGGATATGGTGTTTTTCCCATAACACCAGGATAGGCCCCAGGATGGTGCCATCATCCACCAGCACGTCCGGCTTCCAACTGGCGAGGATGGGCTCGAGATCTGCCACCTGTTGCGGGATGGTGTCCAGCAAGTAGCTCTGCAAGGTCCGGGTGAACTTCAGCGTGTCGGTGACCGAGCGCTCGCGGTTGGGTGCGAACAGGACGTCGGACATGGCCTCTTCGTCAACTTTTTCGAAGGGGAAGAAGGTAAAGCCCTCCTCCGCAAATAATTTCGCGGTTTTCGGGGCACTGTAAAAGGCGCACTCATGCCCTCGCTCACGCAAAGCGCGCCCAATGTTAATGCCATGAAAGAGATGGCCGGTGTAGGACCAACAAGTTAATAGGAATCTTGACATGTGTGCCGAATGCGCCCGCGCGGTAATCTTAACAAGTTTAGCATCGGCAGGGCGGCCGGAGAGGCCGACCCGGCGACTGCCCACGATGGCCCTTGTGATAATTTAGGTGAATGCAGCAGGAATCCACGGAAACAATCTTGGCGGCTACCACAGACCCTGCCAGCTCGTTCAGCGCCGCCCAGGCGCGGGAAATTGCGGAGTCGCATCATTTCGTTTTCTTATGCGGGCTGCATCGCAGCGGCACGACGCTGCTTTTCCGGATGCTGCGGGAACATCCGCAGATGAGCGGTTTTGCGAACAATAAAGTGGCCGACGAATGGACTCCGCTGGAGGATGAAGGCCAGTTCCTGCAAGGCATATATCCGCCCGCCATGTGCTACGGGGGCCCGGGCAGCTTTGCGTTTGCGCCCGAGGCGCACCTTACGGAGTCCTCGGAGCTCTTGACGCCGGAAAATAAGGCGCAGTTGGCGGTCGACTGGTTTCCTTACTGGGATCTCACCAAACGCTATTTGCTGGAGAAGTCTCCGCCGCACCTGTTGATGACCCGTTTTCTGCAAAGTGTTTTCCCGAATTCTTCTTTCGTGATCATTGTGCGGCATCCGGTGGCGGTCTCGCTGGCGACCACGAAATGGAGCGCACGGAGCCTGGATTCCCTGATCGAACACTGGCTGGCCGCGCATGAGATCTTCGAAGCGGATCGCCCGCATTTGCAGCGCGTGATGACGGTCGGCTACGAGGCCCTGGCGGGAGATCCGGCCGGTACGCTGGGCGCGATCCATACGTTTCTGGGAGTGCCGCCGCACGAAACATCCTTCGCGGCCACCACCGAACACAATCGGAAGTATTTCGCACAATGGCTGGAAATGGCGAAGGATCCGCAGGCCAGTCCATCCATCGTAGAATGCACGGCACGCTATGAAACGCGGGTACGCACATTAGGCTATAGCCTGCAAGATCTCGAAGTGCGCGAGAGAGGCTAGTGTAGTGCGTCCGAAATCCCGAAGAGTATTCGGGCTGAATAGCCCGCCCCACCATGCGACCCATAATCGTTGATCTTTGTGACGCACTACACTAGCAGCCTGCGGAAACAGGCAATCCAGCCGCAGATGAACACGGATAAACGCAGATAAGGCAACGTCGAACCCTTTGTTTTCCATCGGCGTTCATCTGTGTTTATCGGCGGTTCCTATTTCTTATGTGTTTTTCCGCGGCTGCGGGCAGAAATTGCCCGCCCTCGGTTTCTCCACAATAAGCTCCCCTAACACGCCCCACTGTACTTAATCCAGCCTTGCCCCAAAAAGCGCAAGGGAAGCCAGTTCTTGCCGATAAGGTTTTTGAATGCTTCTATACGGAACCTCAGAAACGTTCGAAGCGCTTGCGCGCATTTGCCGCGAGCGCCGCCAAAATAGGACTTTATGATCTCTTTATATCGGTATTCCAGCTTGGCGAAGTTCGGATTCTGCCTATCGGCGGTCCTGATCGTATTGGGGAAATCGGTTTGCAGCGCGAGTACGCCGCCGCCGCCGGCGCCCGTGCCGGCCGTCTTTCAGGATCTGTATACGTCGCTCGACAGCTCCCTGAGCTCCTTCAACACCACCCTCAACTCCCAATGGAACGGGGTGAAGTCTCCCGTGCTCTTCAGCGCGCAGTTGTGGAATGCCAATGCGAACGCGGGGCCGCAACTGGTCAATACCAACTCTATTGCGTCTATCCAGGCGCAACTACAGGAGTTGAAGGCCATGGGGGTGAAAGCGGTGACGGTCGCGGTGGGGTTCCCGATGTTGTACGAGCCCTTCTTCTCCAGCCCGGCGCAATATCAACAATTTGTGACCTTTTATCAGAGCGTGGCCGCCAGCGTCAGGGCGCAGGGGCTGAAACTCATCGTCGACGACGAATGCTTGTGGAACAACACGCAGGTGCTGGAGGGCTGGAACATGGCTCCGTTCTATGCCACCCTGAATTGGGAGCAATACCAGCAGGCGCGCGCGCAGAACGCGGTGACGATCGCGCAGACCCTGCAGCCGGATTATATGGTGGTGGTGGAAGAGCCAGACACCGAAGCGACCATGTCGGGGCAGGCCGAAGCCAACACGGTCGCCGGATCCACCAGTATGCTGAGCGGGATTCTAACCAGCCTGCAACAAGCCAACGTGTCCGGCGTCAAATTCGGCGCGGGCGTGGGGAGCTGGCTTTCGGACTATCAACAGTTCATTCAGAGCTATGTAACGCTTCCGGTGGATTTCATCGATATGCATGTGCTGCCGGTTAACGACAGTTATCTGCCCAACGCACTGACCATCGCCAGTATCGCGGCCGCCGCCGGAAAACCGGTCACCATGACGCAAGCCTGGCTGCGCAAGGTGCGGGACAGCGAGCTGGCTACGCTCGCCCCGAGCCAGCTTCTGGCGCGCGACCCCTTCAGTTTTTGGGCGCCTCTCGATGCCTATTACCTGCAGACCATGGAGAATCTGGCCTACTCGACGAAAATGACCTTCATGAGCGTCGTCGAACCGACGCTCTTTTGGGCGTATCTGCCATACGACAGCGCTACCGAGAACCTGACGCCCGGCGCGATTCTAGCCCAAGAGACCACGCAGTCGAGCCAAGACATGCTGGCTGCCGGCTTTACAAGTACGGCCATGAGCTACTATGGCGCGATTCTCGCCACCCCGGACACGGCGCCGCCTTCGTCCCCTGGCGGGCTCACGGGAGCGTCGGGTCAGTCCACGCAGGCCTATCTGGCATGGAACGCATCCGCGGATAACGTGGGAGTCGCCGGCTACTCGGTGTTTCGCAATGGCGTGACGGTGGCGACCACGGCCGAGCCATTTTATACGGACACGGGGCTGACCGGAGCTACGAACTATTCCTACTACTTGGAAGCATTCGATCTGGCCGGCAACATGTCGGCCCCCTCGCCGACTGTTCAAGTCACAACCTGGAACTCCACTCCTCCGAGTGCGCCCGCCAGCGTCACGGGGACGGCGGTCTCCTGCCAGCAGGTCAACCTGACCTGGTCCGCCGCGGCGGATAAGATCGCCATCGCCTCTTATCGCGTCTTCCGCGGCGCCTCCGCCGCAAATCTCGTCCAAGTGGGGAGCACGTACAGTACACCTACCGCGTACACGAACTATCCGCTGACCCCGTCGGCGACATACTATTTCGGAGTGGAGGCGGTGGACACGGATGGAAACGTCTCTCCGATGTCCGCGATCGTGTCGGCAACCGCGCCGGCGCTACCCACCGCGCCGGTCAAAGTGGCGGCGGCGCCGGTTTCGACGTCCGCTGTTGGGCTGACCTGGACGGTCGGGCCCAGCGGGCTGCCGGTCGCCGGCTACGACATCTTCCGGGGAACGACATCCTCCAACTTGACACAGTTGGCCAGCAGAGGGACGGCAACTACATATAACGATACTTCCCTCACACCTGGAACAACATATTACTATGCCGTGAAGGAGACCGACAGCGGCGGTAACCTTTCGCCCATGTCGGGGATCGTAGCGGTAACCACCCTGGCGCTACCCTCGGCCCCGGCCAGCGTAACCGGCGCCGCCGTCTCGAAGGCCGAGATCGGCATCGCGTGGACGGCCGCAAAAAGCGGCATGCCCCTGGCATCCTACCGCATCAACCGGGGAAGCTCGCCGTCCAACCTGACGCAGCTCACCATCCTGAGCGCGACGACTCTTTCGTTCACGAATTATTCTCTGACTCCAGGCACCATGTATTACTACGGAATTCAGTCGATGGATACGGTCGGTAACGTCTCGCCGATGTCGGTTGTCGTACAGATCGCTACGCCAACGAACTGAAGAGCACTACACGGGCCGATTTAACGATCGGCCCGCAGCCTTGCCCACCTGCCCCCCCAAACCATACGCCCCATTTCTGAGAATTGTTCGGCTCTCCGCCACTAACCTGTAGATAGAGTTTCCGGCTTGGAATCAAGAATTTACACTTGGAAGCTCAGCCGCGTGCAAAATCGTACTAGTATCGGTACTGTAGACATTGACATTCGGCCGCTTGAGAGACAAAATCGGGTAGCACTTTTGCTTCAAGCCACGCGAGAAACCGGCCACGCGCCCGCCGGGTTTATGTTCTAACTGTGAAATATCGACAGGAGGGGGAATGAATTCACCCGCTCAACGAACACTTATCGGCGCAACGCTGCTGACTTTTGTTGTCACAATGACGCCGGCCAAGGCGCAATCGGCGTCGGCATATGCAAATTTCGAACCCTCGCAGACTAATCCGATCCGGCTCTCCGCGGACGGAACACGCTTGTTTGCGGTAAACACGGCAAATTCGTCGTTGTCGGTGTTCGATGTCACCACGCCATCCACTCCCAAATTGCTGACCGAGGTTCCCGTGGGGATCGGACCGGTTTCGGTAAATCCGCTGTCCGACAACCTGGCTTGGGTGGTCAACCAGGTTTCCAACAGCATCAGCGTGGTCGCGCCGCTGGCGGGCTCGTGGTCAAACGGCGGCATCGTCACCAGCACCATCTATCTAAAGGTGCCGCTCCAGCCGGCCTCGACCGGCATGAGCGGCGGAGAGCCGATGGATGTGGTGTTTGCCGGCACGCTGGCCTATGTGAGCGTTTCGCGCGCGCATCAGATCGCGGTGATCAATACGTCGACCCAAGCTCTGGAGGCGACGGTGCAGTTGTTCGGCGACAGTCCCCGAGCCATGGCGGTCAGTCCGGACGGTAAAACAATTTATGCCGCCCTGGCTTTGGCTGGAAACGGCACCACGATTATCCCGGACACCAATGCGCCGCCGCAATGCGGCACGGCCGGCCAGCCACAGTGCTCCCCTCCCATGAATCCGGCCCTGCCGCCGCCGCCGCAGGTGGGGCTCATCGTGACTGCCAGCAACCCCACATGGTACCCTTCGTTCATCACCTATACGATGCCCGCCAACGGCGTGGCAGTCATCCAAACGGGCGCCAGTCCCGTCATCTCCTACTACTCCTACGTAGGCACTACCAATCTGGGTTTGGCCGTGAACCCGGTCACGGGCGATCTTTACGTGGCGAACACCGATGCGCTCAACACCACCAATTTTCAACCGAACCTGTGCGGACATTGGGTCAATAACCGCATCACGCAAATCAAAGTCGCTACCGGCGCCATTACGCCGTTCGATCTGAATCCAAAGGTCGCCTATGGCTGCGCCCCCAGCACGGCCGATCTCAGCATTGCCCTGGCGCAGCCCACCGGAGTGGTCTTCGACCCCAGCGGAACCTTCATGTACGTGGCGGCGTTCGGCACGGACCGGGTGGCCAAAGTGAACACCAGTGGAACCGTGTTGGGCTTTGTGGACGTTTCCCTGCACCCCACGAATCCATCCCAAGTGGATCCCGCGAACAAGCGTGGACCCAGGGGGCTGGCCCTGAATGCGGCCGCCAACACATTGTACGCGCTGAATCGGATCGCCAACACCATTTCGGTTATTTCCACCTCTACCTTCAATAGCGTGAACAGCGAAATTGCGGTGGGCACAGACCCGACGCCTTCGGCGGTGAAGGCAGGCCGCGGATTCTTGTACGACGCCAAGCTCTCTGGAACCGGCACCGGCGCCTGCGCTTCCTGCCACATAGATGGCGAAATGGACCATTTGGACTGGAACCTTGGAGACCCCACCGGCGACATGACCAGTTTCGTGCAGGACGGTCAAACATTTCTATATCACCCCATGAAGGGGCCTATGTTCACGCAGCCTTTGCGGGGCTTGTTGAACCTCGCGCCTTACCATTGGAGAGGGGATAAGCCAAACTTCGCCGCCTTCAATGTAGCTTTCCAGGAGCTGATGGGGGGTACCCAGATCAGCGACGCGAACATGACCACTTTCACTACGTTCATCAATACCGTCCTGTACCTGCCCAACCCCAACCAGAACCTGGACCGCAGCCTGCCGACCTCTTTGAACGGCGGGGACCCCGCGGCGGGACTCACCGATTTCTTGACGGTCGCCGGCACTTTACCCGGACCCGCCACCTGCCAATCTTGCCACACCACCAATCCCGGTCCGGGCACGAATCTGCTGATCCGGCCTGCCGACGACACGCAGGCTCAGCAACCGATGAAGGTCCCGCAGTTGAGGGCTATGTATCAAAAAGACCTGTTCGATAGGGAGGCGGCCACGACCATCGATGGCTTCGGCGTGGTCCATGACGGCCCTAAGAGTAATATGCTGACCTTCCTGGCGGGCACGGCTTTTAGCGGCTACACACAAACTGAAAAGAACGATATCGCCGCATACTGCCTGACATTCGATACGGGAACTGCTCCGGCTGTAGGGTATACGATCACGCTGACGGCGGCCAATGTTGCCGGCACGACCACTCAAAGCAACTGGTCACTGCTACAATCGCAGGCGCCTGCGAACATCGATCTGATCGGCCGGGGCACCCTTAGCGGCGTGATACACGGATTGTTATACCAGCCTACGAGCAATAACTATATCAGCGACACGGGGGTCCTGTACACCCAGAGTCAACTGCAGAAGCTGGTTACGGCGGGCGATACATTGAGCATGATGGGTGTATACCCGGGCACAGGCACTGCTTCTACTAACTAGCCGCTCGGCCGATTCAAAGGAGTCGTATCGTGCAAAACATCGTGCAAAGCAAGGTAAGTGGCGCACTGGCGCTGGCTGGGCTTGGATGGGCGGCTGCGGCTATTGTCGCGCCACCTGCGCAAGCGCAGACATATGCCGTACTGCATCGATTCGCCGGCAGCGCTAAGGACGGAGAAAATCCCGCAGCCGGTCTAGCCATGAATACGGCGGGCAACCTTTACGGCACGACTGTGGAAGGTCCGGGGTGCATTCCTACCGCCTGCGCTCCTTCACCGGGGATGATATTCGAGCTCACCTCGACGGGTACGGAGACAGTGCTGTATAGCTTCAAGGGTACTCCGGACGGCGCGAACCCCTATGGAGGGCTGATCCTGGACTCGTCAAACAACGCTTACGGCACAACTCGCGCCGGCGGTACATCCAACATGGGCGCCGTGTTCAAGCTGACCGCGACCGGAGAGAAAGTGTTGTACAGCTTTACCGGACCTCCGAACGACGGCGCCTTTCCCTACGCGGGTGTGATCGCGGACCCCGCAGGCAATTTCTACGGCACGACTAACGCCGGCGGCGCATCCAACAGCGGGGCCGTCTTCAAAGTGGACTCGGCCGGCACAGAGACGGTCCTGTACAGCTTCACAGGCGGGGCGGACGGAGCGTTCCCTTATGGAGGCCTGCTCCGGAATTCGGCGGGCAACCTGTACGGCACTACTTCCGCGGGCGGCATTTCGACCGGCAATTGCTACCCCAGCGGCTGCGGCGTCGTATTCATGGTCACTCCGGCCGGCAAGGAAACCGTACTGCACAGCTTCACGGGAAGCCCCGACGGCGCGTCCCCCTACGCGGGTCTGATTGCAGACTCGAGCGACAACCTCTACGGCACTACCTTTAATGGCGGCACGGGCGCATGTACCAACGGCTGCGGCGTTGTGTTTGAGCTGGATAAAGCCGGTACAGAGTCCGTGCTGCACAGTTTCACAGGATATCCGGTAGACGGCGCATTTCCATCCGCCGGCCTTGTCCGCGACTCCTCCGGCAACCTTTATGGCACTGCCACGTATGGCGGAGGGTCGGACAGCGGAGTGGTATTCGAACTGGCCACGACGGGCACGGAGACTGTGCTGTACAGCTTCCTGGGGACGACGGATGGAGCAGTCCCCCGCGCGGGTCTGATCCTGGACTCCACAGGCAACCTCTATGGCACAACTTATGCCGGGGGCGACACCGGCGCCGCATGTGGAGGAGAGCCCGCGGACACTTGCGGAGTCGTTTTCAAGCTCAAACCGTAAACCCGCCCTAGCCCCGCCAACCGCATTGCTCCCATGTGGCATAATTGTTTAACCGGGTTGGAGTTCACGCCAGAAGATGATTGTTTCTCAAACACCATTGCGCATCAGCTTTGCGGGAGGCGCGACCGATTTCGCGCGGTACTATCGGGAGCACGAAGGCCTGGTGGTCAGCGCAGCGCTCGACAAATACATCTATGTCATTGTGTCGCCGCGTTTCGACGACCTGATTTACGTCAGCTATTCGAAGAAGGAAATCGTCACCAAGGTTAGCGAACTGCAGCACGAACTGGTGCGCGAGGCCATGGTGCGCACGGGCATCCAGGCGGCGGTCGAGATCACCATGCTGGCGGACGTGCCCTCGGAGGGTTCCGGCTTGGGGTCCTCCAGCAGCCTGGTCGTCGGCCTGCTTCATGCTTTGTACGGCTACAAAGGCGAATTGGTGACGGCCGAACAACTGGCGCGCGAAGCCTGCGAGATCGAGATCGAGCTTTGCGGCAAGCCCATCGGCAAGCAGGACCAGTACATCGCGGCGTACGGGGGTATCTGCGAATTTCGCTTCCGCAAAGACGATAGCGTCGGGGTGCGGCGGTTTCAGAGGCGGCCCGAGCTGTTCCACAACCTGTCCGGCCAGCTGATGCTGTTCTACACCGGGCGCACACGGAAGTCGGCGGCCATCCTGGCGGTGCAAGACGGGCGCACGGAGATCAACGTGAAACATCTCCATAACCTGAAGGCGCTGGCCGGGCGGGCCGGGGAAGCGCTAGACCGGGGTCGGCTGTGGCAGTTGGGACAGGTTCTGAACGACGGCTGGGCGCTGAAGCGCGAGTTGGCGGACGGCATCAGCAATCCCGAGATTGAAGAGATGTATCAGACGGCGCTGGCGGCCGGCGCGCTGGGCGGAAAAATCTGCGGCGCGGGAGGCGGCGGCTTTCTGTTGCTGTATTGCCACCCCGCACACCAGCAGGCCGTACGGAAGGCTCTGGAGAATTACCGGGAGTTGCCCATCTCGGTGGAGCCGGATGGCAGCAAGATCGTTTTCCAACAGAGAAGGGTAGGGCACCAGTTGGTCGAGTGTCCGGTCGAGTTGGAGGTTGCCGCACCTGCCGGTGAGCCGCACGACGCCCTCGTCTAGACAAATTTCCTATGCGAATACTGATCACTGGCGGGGCCGGCTTCATCGGCTCCCATACGGCCGAAGCGTTGCTGGCGCGCGGACACGCCGTTCGGCTTCTCGATAGTTTGGAGCCTCCGGTTCATATAGGCGGCTGGCCGGACTACCTGCCCGCGGAATTTGAACGCATACGCGGCGACGTGCGGGATCCGGATGCGGTAGCCAAGGCCCTGGCGGGCGTGGATGTGGTCTATCATCTGGCGGCTTATCAGGACTATCTGCCGGACTTCAGCCGTTTCATCAACGTCAACGCCGCCAGCACCGCTCTGATATATGAAGTGATCGTGAGCCAAGGGCTGCCGGTCCGCAAGGTGATCGTGGCTTCGTCGCAGGCTGTGTTGGGCGAAGGCCTGTATCATTGCCCGAACGACGGGCCGATCCTCCCGGACAGCCGTTCGCGCGAGCAACTCGAGGCCGCCCAATGGGACCTGCCGTGTCCGCGCTGCCAGGCAGTTATGACGCCGGTCCCATCCACGGAACTGGTGGGCAACCCGCAGAATCCCTACGGCATATCCAAACAATGCCAGGAGCGCATCGCCATCCATCTCGGCCGGCGTTATGGGATTCCTACGGTAGCCCTGCGCTACTCGATCGTGCAAGGCCCGCGGCAGTCTTTTCGAAACGCTTACTCGGGCGCATGCCGGGTATTCAGCCTTTCCTGCCACCAGAAACAGCAGCCGATTGTTTATGAGGATGGGCGGCAGCTTCGGGATTTCGTAAATATTCAGGATGTGGTGGCGGCCAATTTGCTGGTTCTGGATCGTCCGGAGGCCGATTATCGGATTTTCCATGTGGGCGGCGGGACGCATTATACGGTGCTGCAGTTCGCGCAGATCGTGGCGGAAGCTTACGGGATGGAGTTTCACCCGGTCATGGATGGCCGTTTCCGGTTTGGAGATACGCGGCACGCGATCTCGGATATATCCGCGATCCGCGCGTTGGGGTGGCAGCCTCAGGTCCCGGCGGCGGAATCCGTGCGCCAGTACCGGGAATGGCTGCTGTCGGAGGTTCCCGCGACGGATATTGTGGGCGAGTCGCAGGCACGCATGAAGAAGCTGGGGGTGATTGGTTATGCCGCCAAGGCTACGCCCTAGAGAGGGCTTCGTGCGGGCTTCAGCCCGTCGGTAGCGTGTCCCTGAGATCCATTTTCAGCATGTAGCAGCATGAAAATAAAGTAGCTATAAGAAATTGGCTTTGATCGGAAAACGTTGAGCGACCGCCTACCGGGCACGCTCGCCCAATATAGTACTTCCGCCTGTTCCCAAACGGTTCTTTTGGATGGTATAATCAAACGTTTGATTTAAACGCTTGTGACCCATACTAAAGAGCGTATCCTCGATACCGCCGAGCGGTTGTTTGCCGAACATGGCTACGCCGCTACCTCCCTGCGCGGCATCATTGCCGAGGCGGGCGTGAACCTGGCCGCTGTGCATTATCACTTTCATTCCAAAGAAGCCCTTTTGGAGGCGGTGGTTCTGCGCCGGTCGGTGCCGGCGAATCAGGAACGTTTGGCTTTGCTCGACCGTTTTGAGAAGGAAGCGGGGGGAAATCCGCCTTCCTTGGAGAAGGTGCTCGAAGCTTTCGTGGCGCCCACCCTGCATATGTCCCGCGATCCCCGGGGCGGGGGCATGGTTTTCATGAAACTCCTGGGCCGCCTGCACGGGGAAGGCGATCTGCTGCCCGCAATCATCACCTCGCAGTTCGGCGATGTGCTGGAGCGTTTTGGCGCCGCCCTGCGCGCAGCCCTGCCGGACTTGCCCCCGAAAGAGTTGTACTGGCGCCTGAACCTGGCCTTGGGCGCTCTAGCCCAGACTCTGCGCGGCGGAGCGAAGGACCTGGAGACGATTTCGGATTTTTCCCTTTCTTGCGATTCGGAAAGTGCGCTCGAGCGGCTGGTGGCTTTTCTGAGCGCCGGTTTCCGCGCTCCAGTGCCAGCCCGCGCAACCCAGGCAGCGCATGTTGCAGTTCAGGAGATACAGGAGAGATAAGATGCGCCAATATGTTCTACCTACTCTTTTTTTAGCCGTTCCTTTGGCGATATGGGCTGGGGATGCCGCGCCGCGTGAACCGCTGCGCCTTAGCTTGAAGCGCGCAGTGGAGATCGCTACATCCCCGGAAGGCAACACTTACATCCAGCTTTCCGGCGAGAGCCTCAGGCAAGCCAAATCCCGGTCGGCGGAGGCGCGCTCTGCGCTTCTGCCCGATATCGAAGCCCAAGCCGAGGAAACCACGGCCATGAAGAGCATAGCCGCATTGGGCTTGGATTTGGCCACCGACACGGCTCTTTTGGGCGCCGAGAAAAACTTGAATCCTACGCTCGCCAACATCGCCGATCCGCTGCTGAACGATATCATCAAAGACATCCCCAGAGTGGTGGGGCCTTTCAACTCTGTGGACGTGCGCGCCAGGGCCTCCTGGGACGCAGTGGATTTCAGCAGCATCCGCCGCTATCAGGCATCCCGCGCCGCGATCCGCGCGGCCTCTCACGACAGTGCCAACACCGACGATTCGGTCTCGGCCACCGTCGCCAAAGCCTATCTGGCCGCGTTGCGCTCCGATGCCGATGTGGAAGCCTATCAGGGTAACGTGGCGCTGGCCGAGGCCGTGCTGAAACAATCCGAAAATCAGAAGGCCGCGGGCACCGGAACGGGTATCGATGTTACTCGCGCGAAGGTCCAGCTTTCCAACGAAAAACAGCATCTGCTGGCAGTCCAAAATGAACGCAGTAAAGCCTATCTGCAGTTGCTGCGAGCCATGGGAATGAACCTGGCCACGGAGCTGGAACTCACCGACAAGCTGTCGTATGCGCCTACGGATGCCATTTCCGTCGAACAGGCTCAGGCGGAAGCTCTGAAAAACCGTCCCGATATCAAAGCCCAAGCGGATCGTGAAGCGGCCGCCCGCCTACAAGCCAATTCCGTCAAACTCGAGCGGCTTCCCAACCTGATCGCTTATGGGGACTATGGGACCACGGGAACCAACGGCGACATCGTCTCCTTGTTGCCCACGCGGGACTATGGCGTGGCCCTCCGGGTACCCATCTTTGACGGCGGTCGGCGGGACGCCCGGCGCGCCGAAAGCGCCTCCCAATTCCGCCAGGAGCGCCTGCGCACCAACGACCTCCACGAACAGATAGAACTCGACATCCGCACGGCGCTCGACAGCCTGCATTCCGCGGAAGAACAATTCAAAGTCGCTGAAGAGGGATTGACGCTCTCCGACAGCGAGCTCACGCAGGCCCGCCGGCGGTTCGAAGCCGGCTTTGCCACTAATCTTGAAGTCACCGACGCCCAAACCCGGCTCGACCGGGCGCGGGATAACCGTATCGATGCGCTGTTCAGCTACAACGTAGCCC
This sequence comes from Bryobacteraceae bacterium, assembly GCA_049516155.1. Classification (GTDB taxonomy): domain Bacteria; phylum Acidobacteriota; class Terriglobia; order Bryobacterales; family Bryobacteraceae; genus Bog-159. The sequence continues at coordinate 14,173 of JBEKTJ010000047.1, read as the reverse complement.
GCATCGACCTGGGGCGGGCCATGGGCAATGTCCGCCGCATGATCCAGTAGAAAAGGAGCCGTCGCAATATGAAAAAGATAATCTTCGCAGTCATCGTAATTGCGGTTCTCGGGGCGGCCGGCATGCTGGCTTACCGCAGCCTCCATCCGGAGGCCACCAATCGCATCGTCGTTTCGGGCAATATCGAACTGGAGCAGGTGGACATCGCCTTCAAGACTTCCGGCCGCTTGATCGAGCGCACCGTGAACGAAGGCGATACGGTGCAGAAGGGCATGGTGATCGCACGGCTGGACCGTGAGCAGCTCCTGCACCAGCGCGATACGGCGGTCGCCGCGCTGGCCACCGCGCAGGCACAGTTCGCCGAGAGCGAAAGCGCCCTGAAGTGGCAGCGCGAGAGCATGCAGGCAGACATGCAGTTGCGCAATGCGGATTTAAGCGCCGCCCAGTCGCAATTGCTGCAATTGAAAAACGGCGCCCGGCCGCAGGAAATCCAGCAAGCCACGGCTGCCGTGGCGGCGGCTCAATCCCAATACGATGGCGCTAAGAAGGACTGGGATCGCGCCCAGACGCTGTACAAAAACGACGATATTTCCACCTCTCAATACGATCAGTTCCGGACGCGTTTTGAAAGCGCCCAAGCCAACTTGAATCAGGTGAAGGAGCAAGCCAACCTGGTGCAGGCCGGGCCGCGTTCCGAGACCATCGAAAGCGCGTCGGCGCAGGTGAAGCGGGCCGAAGCCAGCTTGAGAGTAGGGCAGGCCAATGCCATCGAGACCAAGCGCCGCGAGCAGGATATTGTCGCGCGCCAGGGCGATATCGAGCGCGCCAAAGCCCAGATTGCGCTGATCGACTCCCAGTTGACCGATACCATTGCCGTTTCGCCGATCAACGGCGTGGTGCTGGTGAAGGCCGCCGACGTGGGCGAAGTGCTGGCCCCCGGTACGAGCGTGGTCACTGTTGGCGATATCGACCATCCGTGGCTGCGGGCCTACATCCGGGAACAGGACCTCGGACGCGTCAAGCTCGGCGACAAGGTCAAGGTGACCACCGATTCGTTCCACGACAAGGTCTACGACGGACATATCTCGTTCATTTCTTCGGATGCGGAGTTCACGCCCAAGCAGATCCAGACCGCCGAAGAGCGCGTGAAGCTGGTTTACCGCATCAAGATCGATGTCGATAACCCGCGCCATGAGTTGAAATCCAACATGCCCGCAGACGCCGAAATTCTCACGGGGAACTGATGGAAGGGATGATTCGCACCCAGGATCTCACCCGGCGCTTTGATGCGTTGACGGCCGTCGACCATCTGAACCTGGAGATCCCCCGCGGCGAGATCTTCGGACTGGTGGGCCCCGACGGCGCCGGCAAGACTACCACGCTGCGCATGCTGTGCGGTCTGCTGGATCCAACCGAAGGCCAAGCTTGGGTGGCTGGCCATGACGTGGTCCGCGATACCCAGGCGGTCAAAGACTCCATCGGCTACATGGCCCAGCGCTTCGGCCTCTATGTCGACCTGACCGTCGACGAAAACATGGAGTTTTACGCCGATCTCTTTGGCATTCCCGTCGCAGAGCGCCGGCGGCTGCTTCCGGAACTGCTGCGGATGACTCGCATGGAGCCCTTCCGCAAGCGCCAGGCAGGCAAGCTCTCCGGAGGCATGAAGCAGAAGCTCGGTCTCATGTGTACCCTGCTGCACCGGCCGGAGATCCTGTTTCTGGACGAGCCTTCGAACGGCGTCGATCCCGTTTCGCGCCGCGATTTCTGGGCGATTCTTTACCAGCTTGTCAAAGATGGGATCACCGTGTTGGTTACGACCGCTTATCTGGATGAAGCCGAGCGCTGCAACCGGGTGGGGCTGATGTACAAAGGGCGGTTGATCCAGTGCGGCGCGCCGGATACCGCACGTTACGAGATCCCGGAGGATTGCTATCAGGTGGAGGCGCGCGATCCGCGGGGCGCGCGGGAAGTGCTGCTCAAATCCGAAGGCGTGCTCTGCGCGGAGCCCTCCGGCGCTACGCTGCATTTGTTCCTCAGCTCGGCGCGCACGTCGCCCGAGGAACTGCGGCGCAAGCTCGATCAGGACGGCTACGGTCCGGCGGTGTTCCAACGCATCGTACCGTCGCTCGAAGATATCTTCATCGCGCAGGTGCGCAAGGCGGAGAAGCAATGACTATGAAGCAGCGTGGGGCAGACCATCGGTTTTTGTGGTCTGCCCGACTTAAGTCACGGATTCCCCTGGCCAACTGCCCTGACCAGGGCACTGGACCAAGCCCATTGCTCGTCCGTGCTCACCAGTCCCGCCTTGACCGGGTTGCCTTCCACATAACGGATTACGTCCTGCAATTCACGAGGCGAACGTATCCAGTGATCGTAGGATTCATTTTGCCAAAACGCCTGTCCACTGCGCCCCAGCACTCGATTGGCAATCCGGCTGGTCCTGCCCTTCAGCCAGCGCATGATGTCCGGCATCGGGATGTACGGCTCCAACACTACGTGCACATGGTTCGGCATGATCGTCCAGGCGTAGAGGTCGTAGGTGTGGCGGACACTCGCACCATACTGGAGAGCATCTTGGACCACTCGGGCGATACGCTCATCCCGCAACCAGAATGGCCCCGAATTGCATCGGTCGAGCCGCTGGTCGCGAACGAGAAACGGAATACGCCCTGTGTTTTCGGCCGTGAGGATCTCAGGCATGGACGGCGGAGCGGACCCGGCGAGCCGCCAAGTTACAAAGATAATGCTGCGATCCGGGAACCAATGAGGAAGCCGGCGGCGATAGAAAAGCATTTGAGATGGGCCCCCTGCGGCAGACCACAAAAAACGATGGTCTGCCCCACGGCGAAAATTCTCTCCAGGAAACCAGCATGACGCCCGCCGCACAGAACGGTCCTGCGCTCGAAATCCGCGACCTAGTCAAGACCTTCGGCGACTTCGTGGCGGTGGACCACGTTTCCTTCCAGGTGCAAAAGGGCGAAATCTTTGGCTTCCTCGGACCCAATGGTGCGGGAAAGTCGACCGTCATCCGTATGCTTTGCGGGCTACTGACTCCCACGTCCGGATGGGGAGCGGTGGCGGGCTTCGACGTCACCAAGAATCCGGAAGAGATCCGCAAGACGATCGGTTACATGTCGCAGAAGTTTTCCCTCTACGACGACCTCAGAGTGGAAGAGAATATCGATTTCTTCAGCCGGATTTACGGCGTCCCCAAGAACTTGCGCGCCGAACGCAAAGAGTACGTGCTGCGCATGGCGGGGCTCACCGACCGGCGCACCACCCTCACGCGGCTGCTGGCCGGCGGCTGGAAGCAACGTCTGGCCCTGGGCTGCGCCATCGTGCATTCCCCGCGCATTCTATTCCTGGACGAGCCCACCTCGGGCGTCGATCCCATCGCGCGCCGCAGCTTTTGGGACCTGATCTATCAGCTTGCCGAAGGCGGACAAACCATTCTGGTCACGACGCACTACATGGACGAAGCCGAGTACTGCAATCGTCTGGCGCTGATTTATCGCGGCAAATTGATCGCTTTGGGCGTGCCGGCAGCGCTCAAACGCGACCTGCACTCGCACAAGCTGCTGCAGCTTGAAACCTCCGACCTGCTGGGAACGATGCGCGCCTTGGAAGGCCAAGCGGGCGTGCTGGACGTGGCCGTGTTTGGCGCCGGGCTGCACGTGAATGTGGCCGATCTGGCCGCCGGCGCCGAGAAAATCCGCCGCTTGCTCGAACAGCATCACATCCAGATCAAGAGGATGGAGCCTATCCAGCCCACCATGGAAGACGTCTTTGTAGGGCTGATCGAAGCCGAGGAATTAAAGAACCCATGAGCCTACGCCGCGTCCGTGCCATGTTCGGAAAGGAATTCCGCCATATCCTGCGCGACTCCCGCAGCCTGATCATGGCGCTGTTCCTGCCGATGTTTCAAATGCTGCTGTTCGGCTACGCCCTCAACCTGGACGTGGATAGAATCCCCACGCTGATCTACGACGGCGACCACAGCGCCGACAGCCGCGCGCTCATCGAGCGCTTCCGCGCCTCCCGCTTTTTCGAGATCGAAGGATTCACCAATGGCTATCCCGATATTGAAAAACAAATCGACAAAGGCAAGGTCCTGTTGGGCATCGTAATCCCGCGGGACTACTCCCAGCGCTTGAATGCCGGGAGCAAAGCCAATGTACAGGTGCTGCTGGACGGCAGCGATTCCAACACCGCCTCCATCGCCCTGAGTTACGTGGAGAGCCTGCTGCAAAACTACGGCCTGCAAGTGCGCTCCAATGGGCAGGACCGCACCGCCGGTATTCCGATCGTCTCCCCAGTGGATGCGCGGGTGCGCATTTGGTACAACAGCACGCTCGAATCCACCAACTACATCGTGCCAGGCCTGATTGCCGCCATGATGATGGTGATTGCCGCGCTGCTGACTTCGCTGACCGTGGCCCGCGAGTGGGAAATGGGCACCATGGAGCAACTGCTTTCCACTCCCGTGCATGCATCGGAAATTGTGCTGGGCAAGATGCTCGCATTTTTTGTGATCGGCGCGGCGGATACTACGATCGCGGTGCTGGTGGGAATCTTTGTGTACGGCGTGCCATTCCGCGGCAACGTTTTGATGCTGGCCGCCAGCACCGCGGTCTTTCTTTCGGGCGCGTTCTTTTGGGGCATCTTCGTCTCGGCCATCGCGCGCACGCAGTTGTTCGCGTTCCAGTTGGGGCTGGTCACTACCTTCCTCCCCTCGTTCCTGTTGTCTGGATTCCTTTACGCCATCGAGAACATGCCCGCGCCCATCCAGATGATCACATACGCGTTCCCGGCCCGTTATTTCGTGGCCATCGTAAGAGGCATCTTCTTAAAAGGCATTGGCCTCTCTATTCTGTGGGGACAGTTGGCGTTTCTGGCGGTCTTTTCAATTCTAGTGTTCTGGGCGGCGGAACGCCGAATGAGGCAGAAGCTCGCATAGAGCGACTCGTTATGATAGAACGCATCTTCGCCATAATCGACAAAGAGCTGCACCAGTTATTCCGCAACCGGCTACGGCGCGTGTTTCTCTTCGTGCCCCCCATCTTCCAGCTCATCATCTTCGGCTATGCGGTCAATCTGGACGTGGACAACCTGCGCATGGGATGGATGGACATGGACCAATCGCCGCAAAGCCACGATCTGCTGGCCAACTTCCAGGGGTCGGGCCGCTTTCTGCTGACCGCCTTACCGCAAAGCGAGAAAGAGATTCAGAACGTCCTGGACCGCGGCGAAGCGCAGGTGATCGTGCGCATACTGCCCGGGTTTGGCCGCAATATCCTACTGGGCCGCCCCACCTCGGCGCAAATCCTGGTGGATGGCACCAATTCCAACACCGCCTCGCTGGCATCGGCCTATACAGGCCAATTGGTGGGAGCTTACTCCGCCAGCCTGGTTACCGCGCAGATGCAGTCGCGCATGATGGCTCGCGCGGGCATGGGAACCATGAGCATGAAAGTGGGACACATCACCGATAGCGCGCGGGTCTGGTTCAATCCCGATCTGCGCAGCCGCAATTATTTCGTGCCTGGCGTGATCTGCAATCTCATCATGGTGGTCACCGTGATGCTCACCGCCATGGCCATCGTCCGCGAAAAGGAACTCGGCACCATGGAACAGTTGATGGTGACCCCCATCCGGCCGCTGGAACTCATGATCGGCAAGATGGTGCCGGCCGCCATCGTGGGCCTGACGGACCTCACCCTGGTGACCACGGCGGCGCTCCTGATCTTCGGCATTCCCTTTCGCGGCAACCCGCTGGTGCTGGTGCTCAGCGCGTCATTGTTCCTGTTGACCAGCCTGGGCATGGGTTTGTTTATTTCGACCATCGCCAGCACCCAACAGCAAGCCATCATGTCTTCCTCCCTGATCGCCACCCCTACGTTCATGCTGAGCGGCTTCGCCTATCCCATCCGCAATATGCCGATCGCGGTGCAGTATCTCACTTATCTGAATCCGCTACGTTACCTGATCGAGATCGTGCGCGGAATCTTTTTGAAAGGCACGGGCATTTCAGTACTGTGGCCGCAGATGCTGACGCTGCTGGTCTATGGCATGGTAGTCATGGCACTCGCGGCGACCAGTTTCCGGAAGAAACTGGATTAGCAGATTAGAATGGAGTGTACAAATGTCCTTCCCTGAGCAATACCGGACCGAACTGTTGAAAGCCATCGAGTCCATCGACCTGGACAAGGTGAGCCAGGCCATCGAATGGTTCCGCGAATCGCGGGACAGCGGCCGCCATATATTCGTTTGCGGCAATGGGGGCAGCGCTTCCACGGCTTCGCACTTCGCGTGCGACATCGTAAAAGGGTGCAGCTTCAACCGCTCCTCGCGGTTTCGAATCATGGCGCTGACCGATCAGCTTCCCACCATCACGGCTTATGCCAACGATGTCGGCTATGACGTGATATTCGCCGAACAGCTTAAGAATTTCGCGCAGACGGGCGATCTGTTCATGGCCATCAGCGGCTCTGGGAATTCCCCCAATGTGGTGATGGCGATGGATTACGCCAACTCGATCGGCTGCCGCACCATCGCTTTGACGGGGCGCGACGGGGGAAAGCTGGGACCCAAAGCGCAGTTGAACATTCAGGTGCCGGTACAGCATATGGGGCGGATCGAGGACGCCCACATGAATGTTTGCCACATGATCGGGTACTACTTCATGGATTGCGAGCCGCAGACGGCGTAAGCCATCCCACTGGCCACGACGGCCCGCGCGCACCACTTGCCGTCATCAAATTGTAACGATACACTGATGCGATGGTTGAGTTGGGCCCGGCGACCGAAGGCGAGATGGTTTTTGCGTTTGTGCGGGCTGAGATCGACTCTCACCGGCACAGGGATCTGTACTCCGATTGCCTGGCCCAGATTGGACACGGGCGCGACCTGATAGACCTCAGAATGCGGCCCGAAAAGAGTTGTTGACGCTCGCCCGGGCGGCTCTAATGGGCTGCTCCCTTATCCGTAGCGGCCGTCGGCTGAATCCGCTCAAGCGCCTCTTCAAGCGTGCGATGCAGGGAGGCGGCATCGCTAATGCCGTGCATCTGCTCGCCGTTCAGGAATACTGTGGGCGTTCCGTGCACGCCCAAGCGCGCCGCCAAGTCTCGGTCTCGTATCACCGCCCCCAACGACATTTGCTGCCCCACACAGGTATCGAACTGTTTGATGTCCAATTCCGGGATGCTCGCCGCAAGCGTGTGGAGCATGGCTACCGCGTTGTCCTTCTTGATGGCCTGCTGGCGGGCGAATAGAGCATCGTGAAACTGCCAGAAGCCGGTCTCGTTCTGGAAAGCGGCGCAGGCGGCGGCCTCGGCGAAACACCAGCCGGATCTTATCGCTGGATCTCAGGAGCGGCTCGGCGGCCAACAGGTCCTCCAGCTTCCTGCAGTAGGGGCACTGGAAATCAGAGAACAGCACCAGAGTCACGGGGGCGGATTGCGGGCCGCGGCTGCCGTGTTCGCCCGCCAGCAGTTCGGTCATCACCTTCCTGGCATGCTCCCGTTCCTCGCGCCCCGGGTCGGTGTAGGAATCGAAGAGATCCGCAGTGAGGAAGCGCAGGTCCGGGGAAGCAAAGATGGTGTATTGAAATTCGCCCAGCGGGACCTTACCGCGAAACAGCAACTTGTGATACCAGCCCTCTAGGCGCTCGTCCTTGTCCAGGCGGAAGTTATTCGTTGCGGGGATATGGTATTTCCGGACCAGGTAACTGGCGAGCCGTGCCGAATCTTCCGGTGCGGCCTCGCGGCAGCTATCCGCAGTGGGAGGAGCGGCATGTAGAACCGCTGCCGATACCAGGCAGATGGCTATACGCATGATGGGCGCCCTACTTCTTCAGTGACCCTAGCTACAGATAGACGTCGTAGCAGCGCGGATCCGATTGCCCGGCGTTATCCTCGACGTTGGCCCGGTAGTGAAAGAGGTTGCCGAACTGGTCGAAACGGATCAGTTCGATGTAATTCAGGTCGATGGCGAACACACCCGCCGCAGACAGGGGAACGAGTTCGTCCGGCTCGCTGATGCCATTGTGGTTCTTATCCACCCACAGAAGCAGCGAAGAGTAGACCGCATCGCCCGGATCGATCTTTCCGTTCCCGTTGCCGCCGTTGGCAGGATCGTCAAACACGGCTAGCGCGGCATAGCCGTTGCGCTGCTGTCCGGGCGGAGAAGGCGGCTGCGGCGTATAGTTGCCGAAGAGTTCGGCGCCGCTGTCTATGGTGCCGTTTCCGTTGCGATCCAACGCGAGGAAAGCATTGTTGAAGGCGTTGTCGGTCCAGCTCACCTGCATCAGAGTGCCGGGAGCCAACGCAAAATGCACACCGCCTGCCAGACTCGTGAGATGGAAGCCCTGTCCCGCCGGGTCCAGGATGATGGAGCTGCCCACACATTCCCAACCGTCCGCGCTGCAGATGGTGTAACATTCGTCGCAGCCGCACAACTGTTCTCCCGTTGGCTGTTCCCCACAGCAGGGATAACCCTCGCTGCACCCCCATCCTTCGCCGGTGCAGACAGGTGTGCCCTCGGCGCACTGGCAGGCACTACCCGCGCAGCACTGTGCCGCGGCCACACCGGCGAGCGCGCCCGCGATGAGCAGAAGCGCGAACGAATCAAGCGCCCCTCTCGCTACCGTATACTTTGTGTACATGTTGACTATCCTCCTTTCCAGCCACCATCTTGCTGTGTGTTCGCTATTGCGTGATTGTCGAGCACGTAAAAGGCACAGACGGCGACGTGTACGACCAGATCGTCGCACCCCCCGTGATAGTAACCACGCCTGCGCCAAACGTTATGCCCATCGGACACCCACAACCATGGCACCCAATGGCTCCAAATGCCACAGTGCCGCTGCATTAGGTCGTACCCCCGACGGCTCCCCAAGCCCAAGCGGGCTCGTGGCAGAAATAGGCGGATGTGAGCGTGCCGGAGTCTCCTGTGCCCATACTAGTGGCTGTGACGGTGCAGGTAGGCTGGCAAGGCAGCGACGATCCACAGTAGGAACAATTCCCCTGCAACGCCCCGTTTCCGAAGTAGGAGCAACTGCACTGTTGGAAGAAGGCCTTGCGGTAGAGTCCCTTCTAGTCGGCCACGCCCAGAAGGACTGCAGGCGTGACGAGCGGACCACGGGCTGGGGGTCGCATGATGCGAGATTGCGCTTCCGGGAGGCGGATTCCACAGATTCCGGTCGAGGGACTGCAGCAGAGCAGTGATCGCGGCTCCAACGCACAGTCACTTTCCGGCTGCAGTGACTTGCGGAACTCTCTAACTGCCCGAATATTGTCGTATGTGCGTAACTTCTCCGAGTCGTCTGCCAGTGGGAGACCCACGGCGCCCTGGACTACGCTGCCAAGGATATTGTCCAGGCAATTCACGCCATCAGGTGTGCTACTTTGCGCGTCCCGAAACAAAAACATTGCTGAATACCGCCGCGTCTCGTCTCGGTACCAGACGTGGACCTTGAATGCCCCGTATCTGGTATATGTCTGGGACTGGCCGTTCATAGCCAGCATCCGCGAGACCGGCACTTTCCAGTCCTCCGCCAAGTACGCGTGCGTATACCAGTCGCCAATTTGAATGCTATAAAACCGGGTCATTTGCGGCGCAACCTCGTCCCAGCCTTGGCCCCCGCTGAGCACGCGCCCGGAGGGTTTGGTAACGACATCGCCCCATAGCCTTTGGTTGACTTCGCTGATGTCGCCAACCACGACGTCGGTTACGCGGATGTGGATGTCATCATTCACCATTACCTTACTCTTGATGCCCTTTATTTCGTCAAGCAGTTTATTCAGGCGCGTACCAAATTCGATCTTGGCGTACGTCGCGCGGACCACGAGCTCCTCGTTGGTCATCGCCCAGCACGGGCCGACGAGCAGCGCGAATAATACTGACTGACCTACTCTCCTCCGAGACCACATGATCACCCCCTAAACTGATGGTTTTCGTAGCTACCTGCTAATTACCCTGCCGCTGCGTGCTGGCTGGCGCAGCCGCCAGTTTGACCTGATCGCGGATCTGCTGCGATAGGTCGGCGCCGCTTGAGTACTGGAGCCTGCCCCCATTTAGGAATATCGTGGGCGTCGCTTCGACCCCGCTGCTGGTCGCATCCTGCAAATCGAGGCGAAAAAGCTCTTCGGTCTTGGGCGCGGCCATGCACGAGGAAAGCTCCGAAGGATCCAAACGAATGGCCCCAGCGATGGCTCGTAGTCCATCGACATCGAGGCTGGTTGCGCAGCGTTCTGCGCGTGCGGATGTGCCGGCAGCGGTAAATGCTTGACAATAATCTCCAAAGGGGCCCGCAGTTCGGCATCGTGGAGCAACGGCCTCAGGACGGGTTCGAGCTTGCGGCAGAAGGGCATTCATAGTCAAGGAAAACCACCGGTTGCGCCGGGCTGCCCGGTGTACCAAGCCTGCAATGTGTCGGATGCAGGGTGAGATCATAGGATGGGGTGCGCAGGAACGTTTCTACAGTAGCGTCCGCGCGAAGCTTGGACAAGTAGCTCTGCAGAACAGCAGTTCTGCGATTTGCCTCGAGCTCCAACAAGATCCTGTATCGGCCTGGGATGCTACCGAGCGCTTTCATCGCATCCACGTTCTCCGAGTACTCTTGTTCGACCGCGTCATGCGATGGTGTTTGGGTAGGCCCAATAATGGAGTCGACGAGGGCCTGGAGTGTCATTCCGCGCCGTTCGGCTTCCGCAGAGATGGATCTCGTGGCCTCCTACGATGGCGGACACCGGAGATTTGCGGTCTTCACACCCTGGCGGCATACTCGCTCCCCACAGGAGCGGGCAGCCCAGCAAGAGCCCGAGCAGGCAGCACCGTCCGCGCGCCCAGGAGTTCCCGGCCCCAGCGAAGGCTCTCATAGCCCTCGCGATCGCCACCAATAATAGCAGCCGGCACGAACGCACGATAAATTATGTAGCCGGGCGGACGAAATGTCAAGTGAATTTTGGGTTAAAAGCGAGTTTTGCGCGCGATTATACGGAAACCCACGTCATTTCGGGACGCCAGCATCGTGTGCGTCGGCCAGACCAGGACTCTCCGGCTTTCCTTACCGTGCCGCCGTCTCCGCGGCACCCCGCCGCATGTTCTCCAGCAGGCCGTAATCGATATTTACGTTGCCGCTCTTGCCGGTGCCCAGACGAATAGCGGGCTTATTGTCCCCATGGAAATCGGTGCCGCCGGTTTCGATCAACCGGAAATGGGCCGCCAGTTCCCGGAACAGTGCCGTGTCCTCCGGGCTGTGTTCGCTATGGTAGACTTCCAAGCCCTGCAGGCCATTGTCGATGAGGGTACGCAGCAGCTTTTCGAGCGATACGCGGTCGCGTACGGGCAGTCGCACGGGATGCGCCAGGGAGGGCAGACCGCCGCCCTCCCGGATGCGCCGCACGCCTTCGGTCAGTTCCGGCTCATCGCGCTCCACCGAGGCCGAGGCGTTGTCGGCCAGATATCGGTCGAAGGCTTCCTGGTTGGTTTTCACATAGCCTTTGCGCAGCAGCACTTTGGCGAAATGCGGACGGCCGGTGAGGTGCTTGCCGAGCGCTTGCACTTCCTCCAGGGCGATCTCGACACCGAGGGAATTCAGCTTGGCGATGAGCTTGCGATTGCGCTCGCGGCGGCTCTCCTGGTGGCCGCGAATCCATTGGCGGAATCCCGGTGAGGCGGGCTCTTGCAGAAAATATCCGAGCAGATGCACCGATGGTGGGCGCGAACCGTCCGGAGGGGAATCGGGGCGGGTGCTCAGCTCGATACCGCAAACCAACTCCAGGCCCGATTGGGCGGCGAAGGGCACGGCGGTATCGTAACCATCCAGCGTATCGTGATCGGTGATTCCAAGCGCCTGCAGGCCCATGGCGGCCGCATCCTGTACCAATTGCGCAGGCGGGGTTGAGCCGTCGGAACGGTCGGTATGCGTGTGCAGATCAATCATGGCCAACCGCTTGATGGGAATTAGCGCGCTCGCCCAGCCCGGCATCGTGGCCGCTGAGGCCGGTTGCCGGTTGCCGCGGATGGGAAACCATGCGGACGATAATTTTTTCGTGAATGCGCTCGTACCATTCGAATGGAATAACGTTGCGCAGCGCCAACATCAGCTTGAACTTGAATCCCACCATGTAGTGCAGGCGGGGATGGCGCGCAGTCAGGATTTTATGCACCACGCCGGCGATATCTTCGGCGGTGAATTTGTTGGCGGCCAGCAGGCCGTCCACGATGGCTTCGTGCTGGCAGAACCAGAAGTAGTAAGGGCTGGCGGGATCCTGGGCGCGCCGGGCGCGATTGCGGTTGACTCCGAAGTGGGGAGTGTAGATCAGCCCCGGCTCGAGCACGGAAACATGAATATTCAACAGGGCCATCTCCTGGCGCAGGCATTCGCCGAGACCCACCACCGCGAACTTGCCGGAAGAATAGCCCGCAATACTCATCTCGCCCATGCGGCCCGCGGCCGAGGCGGTGATGATTATACGGCCGGAGCGGCGCGCGCGCATATGCGGCAGCACGGCCTGGGTCAGTTCCATGATGCCGAAGACGTTAACATCGTAGAGCCGGCGGATCTCCTGCATGCTGAGATCTTCGAAGAAGCCGCGCAGTCCCATACCCGCAAAGTGTACGACGGCGTCGATGCGTCCGGCTTCCTGGATGATCGTGTCCACAGCGCGATCAATGTCGGCTCTGCGGGTCACGTCCATGCGCAAGGCGGAAACATCCAAATTCCGTAGGGCGGACTGATCGCGCAGCTCTTGCTCTTCGCCTTCAGTGAGAGCCGTTCCATAGACGCGAAAGTTGCGGGCGGCCAGGAACAAGGCGGACGCCAGCCCCAAGCCGGAGCCCGCGCCAGTGATCAATACTACGGGTCTATCGTCAGTCATTCAGTTAGTCGTTATGTAAGATCGCGGCCAGCCGCCAGTTGCCGTTGAATTCCATGCACAGTACTCCGGTTCAAGCCATATGGAAGAATTAGAACCAGCGAAAGCACCAGCAACACCGCCGGAACGGCGCCATATAACAAGCCCACATACGGGATAGCCGCCGGCGGATTGCCCGGCGTACCGAAAGCGTCCCCGTGCGAGAGTCTTCGAAAAACAGCCAACAGCCCCCCGGCCAACAGTAGAGCGCCGCCGGCTGCAATCTTCTCTCCGAAATTCATAATGCCGAAATAGATGCCTTCACGACGCAACCCGGTGGTCAATTCGTCGGTATCGGTCACGTCGGCGATCATGGACGCCGGAACCACCCAGACCGCGCTGGCGAAAACGCCTCCCACCGCGTGCCCGACGATCAGCGGAAAGGGATGGCCCGTGCCGAAAAGGCGGCCACTTCCGATCAGCAACGTAGCCATAAGCAGCAGGGCCGCCGAAGCGATGGTGGCCATAATGTACAGAGTGCGTTTCTCCGTGCGCCGGGCCAGCGACATCCATAGGACCACACCGCCCAATGCGCCGACGTAAAACGAAGTCTGAATGGCGCTCAGCATCTCGCTGCGGCTGATTCGGGCGTACCAGGTGAAGTAGTGGATCGCCATGCTGAAGTTCAGCACGACGGCCAGGAAGAAAACCGTGGTCGAGAACCAGATACTCCGGAAGTAGGGGTTCTGCATCGCAATCCGGAAGCCGGAAAAGAACCGCTTCCCGACTGCGTCTTTACCAGCGGCGGAAGTGCGATAGCCCAAAGTTCCTAGAGTGCCGATCAGTCCGGCCACCGTCATCAACGCGCCGAATGCCATACCCATGCGCGGATAGCCGGCGTAATGCAGTTTAGGTTCGGAACCGTCGGCGGTGGCAGGAAAGAAAATCAGAAAGGAAAGCGCCGTAGCCGCCAGGGTGCCTACCAGTCCGAACAACGTGCGCAAGCCCATGGTCCCGGTACGGTCGTCGTAATCGCGGCTCAATTCAGCGCCCAGGCTCAAGTAGGGAATCCGGTAAACGGCGCTCGATGCGCGCAGGGCAATCGACCAGGCCAGCAGCCAGACAAACAGTGCGACATGCCCGAGGCTGCGCGGCGGGCTGAAAAGCATAAAAAAACACGGCCCCATGACCAGCGCGCCCGGCAGCATGAATACGTGCCGGCGCCCGAAACCGTGGTTGGTGCGATCCGATATATGGCCGATGTAGGGATCGAGCAAGGCATCCAGCACCAAGCTGGCCGCCAGGCCGATTCCCAC
>JBEKTJ010000046.1:0-37040 GCA_049516155.1 Bryobacteraceae bacterium | reverse complement strand
CGCTTGTCGGAGTTCGAGCGCTCCCGCGACGAGCTGCGCAATTACATCGTCTCGGCCATGATCTATCCCGCGCTGCTGTGTACGGTGGGCCTGGCTTCCGTCATCATCTTGCTGACTTTCGTAGTGCCGCGCTTCGCCGCGCTGTTTGAGGATTCGCACATGCAGATGCCCCTGCCCACCCAAATGATGCTGGCCGCCAGCAACTTCGTGAAGACTTGGTGGTGGGTGGCGGCCTTGGTCGTGGCCGGCATCATTACGGCGTCGCGTCTCTACATCGGTACGGTTAAGGGACGCTTGCGGTGGGACACCTGGCGCCTGAAGCTGCCGCTATTGGGCGACGCCTTGCGCAAAGCAGAAACGTCGCGTTTCGCGCGCGCCATGGCCACCCTCATCGGCAACACCGTACCGCTGGTGCAGGCCATCGGCATCTCCGGCGCCATCCTGAACAATCGCTACATGGCCCGCGGCCTCGACGCTGTATCGCAGGGCGTCAAGCGCGGTGAAGGCATCGCCGCTCCCATCACCAAAGTGGGCGTATTCCCGCCGCTGGTCGGTCACCTCTTGACGGTCGGCGAAGAAACCGGCAGACTGGATTCGATGTTCACCCGCATGGCGGACATCTACGAAGAGGATACGCGCGCGGCGATCAAACGCTTTACCGCGGTCTTCGAGCCGATCGTCATTCTGGTAATGGGAGTGATCGTCGGCGGATTTATTTTGAGCATTCTGGTGGCGATCACCAGTATCAACGACGTGGCCATATGAACACACACAATCGACGAAAACGGACCCAAGCGGGCGTGACTCTTATCGAGATGATGGTGGTGGTGATCATCATCGCGCTATTCGCCGTGCTCGTGGGGCCCAATCTATTCAAGCAGGCCGACAAAGCCAAGGTTACCGCGGCCCGCGTGCAGATCGAAAGCTTTGAGGCCGCCCTGGTACAGTATCACGCGGACAACGGCGTCTTTCCCGCGCAGGAGCAGGGACTGGATGCGTTGCGCCCGTATATGAAGAAAGATATCCCTCTCGACCCATGGAAACACCCGTATGTCTACAAGTACCCAGGCGAACACGGCGAAGAGCCCGACATAATTTGTTATGGCGCCGACGGCCAGCCCGGCGGTGAGGGCACCAATGCCGATATCGTCAACTGGAAATAGGCGTTCGTGCCCGCGTTCCCGCGGCGTCACCCTGATGGAGATGATGGTGGTGCTAGCCATCATCGCCTTGATCGTGGGAGTCTCCGCGCCCAGCACCATCGCCGGTCTGGATAACATCCGCCTGGCGGCTGCCGCGCGATCGGTAGCCGCCTTCATGAACGTGGCCGCCAACCGCGCGGAGCGCCGTCAGCAGGCCATCGAGTTGTCCATCTCCATAAACGAAAACAGCATGACCATGCGTTCCCCGGAAGCCGCTTTTATGAAGACGCTGAATCTGCCGCCGGGGATCACTCTACAGGCCGTCTGGCCTCCGCTGGAGGAGCCTAACGACGCGCCCCGCCGATTCCTCCTGCAGCCGGGCGGCGTGCCTCCTCGCATCGGCATCCAGATCGCCAACCGGCGCGGAGCGAACCGTATCGTGCATCTGAATCCCATCACGGGCGTGACCGAGATCGAACAATGAAACGGCCCATCGGACAGTCGGGTTTCACACTGCTCGAAATTCTGGTGGCGACATTAATCATGGGCATCGCCGTGATAGGCCTGATGGGCGAAATCACCGCCTCAATGCGCAACGCGACCCGCGTCACCAATCGCGACCGCGCCGCCCTCCTGGCGCGTTCCAAGATGGATGAATTGCTGTTGGATCCCCTTTTGCCGGCGAACACCCCGGTCCAAGGCGCGTTCGACCCTTCAATGACCGGCGGCGTTCCAGGCGGATGGATCGCCCGCCTGACGCGCTTCGAAATGCCCCCGTCTCCGGCGCCGGGCCAGCAATCGCTCGACCGCGTGTCGCTGGAGATCTGGTGGATGGCGGGAGACGAGCGCCGAACTTTCGCCCTCAGCGGCTATCGCGCGCACGTCCTGCGCCCCGAGGACCTGCAATGACCGTGTTGTGGGGCGGACCTCCAGGTCTGCGCGGGGCCTGCAGGCCCCGCTCTTCGCTTAACAGAACAGGCGGGCGCGGAGGCCCGCCGCAGGACTGGAGTCCTGCCCCACAATCCGGAATCACGCTCATCGAGGTGGTGATCGCCATCACCCTGTTCAGCATGCTCTCCGTCGGCATGCTGGCGACCATTCGCATGGGCTTCGACGGCTTGCACAAAACCGACTCCCGCTTAATGGAAAACCGGCGCGTGGCTGGGGCGCAGCGTTTGCTCGAACAACAACTCGGCGGTTTCATTCCCGTCAGCGCGCCCTGTGCCGGCGCGGAAGGGTCCTCTACGCCGTTTGCCTTTTTCGAAGGCCAACCCCAGTCGATGCGGCTGGTCTCCGCCTATTCGCTGCAGGAAGCCTGGCGCGGCCAGCCCCGCATCCTGGAGCTGCAAGTAATCCCGGGCGATGAAGGCCAGGGCGTGCGGTTGATCGTCAATGAGTTCCCCTACACCGGCCCGCTCAGCGCCGGGCAATTCTGCCTGGGCATGGGCCTCGATCCCGCGTCGGGCGTGGGCATGCCGCAATTCGGGCCGATTCAAGCGTCCACCCAGTCCTTCGTGCTGGCCGACAAGCTGGCCATGTGCCGCTTTTCGTATCTTGAGCCAGCCAAGGCCCCGGACGTCGACCACTGGCGCCCGGATTGGATCCTGCCGCGCTGGCCGATGGGCCTGCGTATAGAAATGGCGCCGATGGAAGACAACCCGAGCCGGTTGCGCCCGCTCACTATCACCACTGCCATCCCCATCAACCGCCTGCCCAATTTGCCCTATGCGGACCACCAATAAACCAACCACCCATGGACCCGCTCCAGGCCACACTCAAGGGGCCGCTCTGCTGGCCGTGCTGTGGCTGTCCGCAGCCTTGGCCACCATCGCCATCTCCCTCGCCGACACCGTGCGCGGCGAGGCCGAGCGCAGCGCCACCGCCGTCGATGGACTCCGCAGCCAGGATCTTGCAATCGGCGGGTTGCGCCGCGCGATCCTGTACATGGACTGGGCCCGAAAGTACCCCGACCCGCGCTTCAAGGCGGCAGGGTCGTTCTACGCTTTCGATTTCCCGGAGGGCCAGACGGTCGTCGATATCATCCCGGAAACCGCCAAGTTCGACATCAACGCCACGCAAACGGCGGACCTGGTTACCCTGTTGCTGAATCTCGGCGTCGAACCCGCGCGCGCGCAGGATGTTGTCGCGGCCATCGCGGATTGGCGCACCGCGCCGCCGCCGAATACCTCCAGCCCCTTTGACGGTTTTTATGCTTCCCTGCACCCGCCGTATCTGGCGGCGCACACGCGCTTCCAGGACATTGAAGAGCTGCTGTCGGTAAGAGGCGTCAGCCCGGATCTTTTCTACGGCGGCTGGCAACCCACGCCCGAAGGCGCCGCGCAACATCTCGTGCGGCGTACAGGTCTGGGCGAGTGCGTCTCGGTGTTTGGCGCCACGCTTCTATTCGATGTCAATACGGCGCCGCCGGCCGTGCTGGCGACGGTGGGCGTCCCGCCGGAAGGCGTGGCGGCTCTAGTCCAGCAGCGCCGTGTACAACCCTTTCAAACCCCCAACGATTTGGCGCCCTTCGCGGCCGTCGCCGGCCCCGGCTTCACCCACTTGCGGATCGGCGGATACACCATCTTCACGCTGCGCTCCACGGCCCGGGTGCGCCTGGCAAATGGCCAATTATCGGACTTGCGCCGCACCGCCGCCGCACTGGTGAAGTTTCTGCCACCCACCTATGACACGTCGTATCATATTCTCCGCTGGTACGACACCGTGCCCGACCCCGATCCCTACCGGTGAACCGGCCCACTAACCAAGACCGGGTCCATTTTTTCTTATTTTTTCTTGAGAGAAATCGTCCGCAGCCGCCACCACCAGACCAGTAACTCCTTGCAGGGCGATGGCGCTGCCGTTTCGGTCGAAGCGGGTCTGAGCAAGTCCTATCCCGGTGGCCCATCGCCCGTACCGCGAGGATTCTTCCCTGGAGTTTCTTCCAACAAACCTCGACAGTCTGGTACTGTACGGACTGGGCCCCAAACGACACCCATAATCGGATTGAAGTCAGACACTCCTTGCGCCTGCCCTAAATCGCCAATACACTTAAGCTTGCCCGCTCGCGCGCTAGAGGGAGACTTATGGAGAGAATGCAAGACAGTTGTTGGTTTTCCCGTGCCCACCCGCGCTATGCGCCATGGCTCGCGAGCATACTAGCCGCCACGTTGATGGCGTGCGCGCAGACGACGTACAGCGAAACCGTGCTGCACAATTTCGGAAGTCCGCCGCGGGGATCGGTCCCTGTTGCGGGTGTGATCCGCGACGCGGCCGGCAACCTCTACGGGACTACCGCCCACGGGGGCGCATGGAACCAGGGCGTCGTGTTCAAAGTGAATACGGCCGGCCATGAAACCGTGCTGTACACCTTCACTGGCGGGACCGATGGAAGCAACCCCTACGCCGGTGTGATTGGCGACTCCGCGGGCAACCTCTACGGCACAACCCTCAGTGGCGGCGCAGCGGGCTATGGTGTGGTGTACAAGCTGAACGCTGCCGGCCAGGAGACTGTGCTTTACGCCTTCACGGGCGGGTCCGATGGAGGCAACCCCTATGCGGGCGTGATCCAGGACTCGTCAGGCAATCTCTACGGGACTACTGAGGTTGGTGGCGGGTCGAACGGTGGCGTAGTATACAGCCTGGATACGACTGGCAATGAGACGGTGCTGTACAGCTTCACGGGTGGCAACGACGGCGGCTATCCCTATGCGGGCGTGGTCCGCGACTCGGCCGGCAACCTCTACGGGACCACTTACCTCGGTGGCACACGGGACGCTGGTACGGTGTATAAGCTAGGTCCGGCCGGCCATGAGACGGTGCTGTACAGCTTCACGGGCGGCGCCGATGGGGAAGCACCCGAAGCCGGGGTGATCCGCGACTCGGCGGGTAACCTCTACGGGACAACTCCTTATGGCGGTACGGCGGACGCGGGTGTGGTGTACCAGGTAAGCGGGGTGGGCGGGGAGACTGTGCTGTACCGGTTCACCGGCGGGGTCGACGGGCAATGGCCCTTCGGAGGCGTAATCCGCGACTCGGCGGGCAATCTCTACGGGACTGCTAACGGTGGCGGCGCAGCCGACGCCGGTGTGGTCTATGAGTTGGATGCGGCCGGCCAGGAGACGGTGCTGTACAGCTTCACGGGCGGCGCCGATGGCGGCAGTCCTTGGGCGGGGGTGATCCGCGACTCAGCCGGCAATCTCTACGGCACTACTTCCGGCGGCGGCGCATCCGCTTGCGGCGCCGTGTACGAGCTGAACACGGCTGGCCAGCAAGCCGTGCTATTCAGTTTTCCTAGCACGGTGGATGGCTTCTACCCCGAAGCCGGGCTGGTCCGCGACTCGGCCGGTAATCTCTACGGGACCACGTCCTCTGGCGGCACAGCGGACGCCGGCGTCGTGTATGAACTGACCGCGAAGGGCCAGGAAACGGTGCTGTACACCTTCACGGGCGCGGCCGATGGAGGCAACCCTTACGCAGGTTTGATCCTCGACCCGGCTGGGAACCTCTACGGCACCACTTACAGAGGCGGCACCGCGGGCCTTGGCGTGGTATACAAGCTGGATACCGCCGGCAACGAGACGGTGCTGCACAGCTTTACCGGCGGAACCGACGGGAACAACCCCATCGCCGGCGTGATTCGCGACTCGGCGGGCAACCTCTACGGGACCACCCCCTATGGCGGCGCCGCCAACGCAGGTGTAGTTTTCAAGCTGGATGCGACGGGCCAAGAGACGGTCTTGTACAGCTTCACGGGTGGCGCCGACGGGAATCTGCCGCGGGCGGGTGTGATCCGCGACTCGGCCGGCAACCTCTACGGGACCACCTCTTACGGCGGTGTGGGCACGGCGAGCGCCGGCGTGGTATACAAGCTCGATCCAACGGGGCATGAGACGGTCTTGTACAGCTTCACGGACGGGGCCGACGGGGGCTTCCCCTCCGCGGGCGTGGTCGGCGACTCGGCAGGAAATCTCTACGGGACCGCTGACGGTGGTGGCCCGGCGGCTTCGGGCGTGGTTTACAAGCTGGACGCCGCCGGCCAGGAGACCGTGCTGTATAGCTTCACGGGCGGCGTCGATGGCGGCTATCCCGGTACGGGCGTGGTCCTCGACTCGGCCGGCAACCTCTACGGGACCACTTACCTCGGCGGCGCCGCGGACTATGGCGTGGTTTATAAGCTGGACACGGGCGGACAAGAGACGGTGCTGCACAGTTTCACGGGTGAGGCCGACGGGAGCTATCCGGAGGCGGGCGTAATAGTGGACTCGGCAGGCAACCTCTACGGCACCACCGGCATTGGCGGGAAGAGGTCAAGCGGCGTGGTATTCGGGCTTCAACTTCAGTAACGACGCCGCCCTCACCCTGCCGCCAACTCGTACAAATACTCCACGTGCGAACGTGCCGCCCCATCCATGCCCTGGATCTTCGGATTGCCCGACTCGATCACATAATACTCATCCGGCGCGTGCGCCCCATTTCCGTGCCCCAAGCCGAAGTGGCCAGCCGGCAGCCGCAGCGGATCGCCGGTAAACACGAAGCCCGGCCACGACCCCGCCAGCCGCGGCCACAAAATCGGGTCGATGCCGTTGCGCTTATACACCGCCACTGCCGCCCGCACGATCCCCGAGTCCGCCGGCGTAGTAGTCGGATCGTAGCCGCCGGTCACGTTCACTTCGATATCGCCGAAGCCGCGCTTTTCCAAATGCGCCCGCAATGCGGCGGCCGCGCCCGCCGCGGTCATGTCCGGCACCAGCCGCAGATCCAGCTTGGCCGCCGCGCGATGCGGCAGAATGGTCTTGCCCCCCGGTCCTGTGTAACCGGCCACCAGCCCTTCGATGTTCACCGTTGGCCGCGATGCGAACAGTTCCAGCGCCTCCAGCCAGTCGACATCGTGTACCCAATGCTGCACGCCCATCTGTTTCATGGCAACCGCCTCGCTCTGGCGTGCGGCGGCCTCGCGTATCAGCGCCTTGTCGGCGGCGCTCAGCGGGCGTACCTTATCGGCGAAGCCGTCGATGGCAGGCGTGTGCCCGTCGGGTCCCACCAACGTCGCCAGCGCTTGCACTAGATGCCACGCGGGACTATCGACGCGCGCTTCATTGCTCGAATGCAGATCCTGCTTCGGCCCACGCCCCCACCGTTCGCCGCTAGAAACCAACTCCACTTCAATTACGCCCTTGGCCCCAAGTGCAATGGTCACCGTGCCATCCAGCGCCTGTTGGGGCATGGGCATGTATACGCCCGTGCATTTGCGCAAGGCCGCCAGCACCTCGGGACGATGCACGATTTGCGGGAAGTGCGGCGACCCGATCTCTTCCTCGCCTTCCGCCACGAAGACCAGGTTCACGGGCAGCTTACGTCCCGTGGCACGAAAAGCGTGCAGCGCCGCCAGGAAGGTGGCTTCCGGCCCCTTCTGGTTCACGGCTCCGCGCCCTACTACGATCTTGCCCAGGCCGGGCTTATCCACCAGGCGCGCCTCGAACGGCGGCGAGGACCATTCCGCGGGGTCTACCTGCTTCACGTCGTACATGAAATAGATGCCGACCGTGCGCGGCGCGCCCGCGTCCAGCATGGCAAAGACTCCCGGCTGCCCATCGCTGGGGACTTTGGTCACCTGCTCGAAGCCGGCCTCCCGCAGCATGCGGATCATTAGCGCGCAGCCCTCCTGCATCCCCCGATTTTCCGCTGCGATGGATGGCTGGCGGATCCATTCCTGCAAGCGCGCGACCGCTTCGTTATGCCGCTTCTCGATTTCGGCGAATAGCGGCTTCAAATCCGGACCATCGGCGGCCAGGGCCACTCCGCCCGCCAGGATACCCTGCATAAACATGCGTCGATCCATATATCGCCTGATTATAAACCTCTAGTACCGCCTATGGACCCGCTCAATCTCGTCTTCGCCATAACGCCGATGCTAGAATCCTCATCAACGGACCTATATGCTGACTCGAGATTCCTCTATCGCCGGCATGATCGCCGCGCAGCCCCCGGATGCCATGGCTCTGGCGGCCCGATCTTTCCGTTTGACCTACGGCCAACTGAATGAGCGCTCCGCCGTCCTGGGGCACGGACTGCAAGTGCTGGGCGTAGGCCCCGACGTGCCCATCGCCGTCTTTGCCGATCGCACGCCCGTAGGCGTGTTGGCCGCACTGTCGGTTCTGAAAGCCGGCGGCGGCTACGTCCCCCTCGATCCGGAGGATCCGGCCGAGCGTCTGGATTTCATCCTGCGCGATGTGCGAGCGCCCTTCGTCCTGGCGGAGCGCGCCATCGCCTGTCGCCTGCCCAAGGGCCGTTGGAGAGTGATCCCCATCGATGAATCGCCCATCCTGTTCGGCCAGCCCATCGATCCGCCGACCGCGGCCGCACCCGCCCCAAACCAACTGGCCTATGTCGCTTATACTTCCGGATCCACGGGCCGTCCGCTGGGCGTCGAGATCACACACGCCGGCCTGCTGAACCTGATCCGCTGGCACCAGCGCGCGTTCCAGGTGACCGCCGCGGACAACGCCGGCCAGCTTGCCACGCCGGGTTTCGACGCTGCCGTTTGGGAGATTTGGCCCTACCTTACCGTCGGCGCCAGCCTGCACTTCCCGGAAGCGAGCATCAGCCGTGCGGCGCTTCCATTGCGCGACTGGCTGGTGGACGAATACATCACCATCGCCTACGCGCCTACGGCCCTCGCCGAACGGTTGATCGCGCTCGAATGGCCGCGCCACACTGCCCTGCGCACTCTGCTGACGGGCGGCGACATCTTGCGGCAGTACCCGCGCGCGGGACTCCCTTTCAAGTTGGCCAACCACTACGGCCCCACCGAAGCCGCCGGAGTGGTCACCTCGGGAGAGGTATCGCCACAATCGAATCCGGTTGAGTTACCGTCTGTCGGCGGCGCCATCGATAACGTCCGCCTGGCGATTCTCGACGAGTCCATGAAGCTGGCGCGCCACGGCAAGCCGGGTGAACTCTACATCGGCGGGCCGGGTGTTGCGCGCGGCTACGTGAACCAGCCCGAACTGACCGCCCACAAATTCATGTCCGATCTTTTCTGCGCGGACCCGTACGCGCGGCTATACCGCACGGGCGACTTGGTGCGTCGCCTTGCCGACGGCCAGATCGCCTTCCTCGGCCGCGTTGACGATCGTTTGACAATCCGCGGCTACCGCGTGGAGCCGTCCGAAATCGAGACCGCGCTGAACGCGCATCCGCAGATCGCGAACAGCGCGGCCATCGTTCGGGAGGACCTACCCGGGGAGAGGCGACTGGTTGCCTACGTGGCTCCCGCGGCAGGCGCCGCGCCATCCCCGGCTGCCGTCGAGCGCTGGCTGCGCGATCGCCTTCCGGAGTACATGCATCCATCCGCGATTGTCTGCCTATGCGAGATACCCCTCACACTGAACGGCAGCGTGGACCGCGATGCGCTGCCCGCGCCGCACCGTGAAACCGAACCATCCGCCCGCGAAGAGATGCAAGCGCGCCTGGCGCAAATCGTAGCCGCGCTGTTGGAAGTCGACGACATCTCGCACGACGATAACTTCTTTGAGGCGGGAGCCCACCCTCTGCTGGCGGCCTTGTTGCTCGATCGTGTGCGGCAGGTTTTCGGAGTGACTCTCACTGCGGAGCAGATCTTCGACGCGCCTACAGTCGGAGGGCTGGCCGCGGAGATTGAGCGCGCCGCGATGCTATCCAACTCGTCGCAGTAAGCGGGCTTGGGCGATTACGCTCACTTCTGCTTCGCCAGTTCCGGAACCTCTTTCTGAACCTTGTCCACCTTGGGCATCGCCACGTTCACGACATAACGGTTTTGCGGATTCCGTCTGCAGAAATTCTGGTGATGCTCCTCAGCCGGATAGAACGCTTTCAGTTCCACCACCTGGGTGACGATCGGCGAACGAAACACCCTTGCCTGATCCAACTGCCGGATATACGCATCGGCAATCTTTTTCTGCTCCGGATTCGAATAGAAAACGACGGACCGGTACTGCGGCCCGGAGTCGGGACCTTGTCGGTTAAGCTGCGTGGGATCGTGAGCGACGCTGAAGAACACCTTCAAGATCTGGCCATAGGAGATCTTCCGCGGATCGTAAGTCACCTGGACCGATTCGGCGTGTCCGGTCTTGCCCGTACTCACAATTTCGTAGTGCGCGGAAGCCTGGTCGCCGCCCGAATACCCTGAGACGACCTTCTCCACGCCCTCGATTTGTTGAAATACCGCCTCCACGCACCAGAAGCAACCACCCGCCAGCACAGCAGTCTGTTTTCCCTTAAGGAAATCCCCGACCGGACCCTTGTTGTCTACGGCGGGATCCGGAAATTGGGCGGCTATCAAGGCCGATGCGCACAGCAGCAGGCCGGCGCACCGGCGGCCAAACCATCCGTTCGAGAACATGGTATCGTCTATTGTAGCTTAGCCTGTCGCTTAAGCCCGACATCTTGAAAGGAGTCTATCGTATGGCCTCAGTCATGCCATCCCCAACGGAAAGCCCAGTCGCTATTTCGGCGACGAAGCTCCTGATCGATAATCGCTGGATCCCAAGCGAATCCGGCAAGACTTTCGCAACCATTAACCCGGCTACGGCCGAAGAAATCTGCCAGGTTGCCGAAGCGGATGCAGCCGACGTGGAGAAGGCCGTCAAAGCGGCCCGCGCGGCATTCGAACACGGACCGTGGCGGAAGATGCCCGCATCGGAGCGCGGAAAGCTGCTGCATCGTCTCGCGGACCTGATTGAGAAGCACGCCGACGAGCTTGCCATGCTCGAATCGCTGGACAACGGCAAACCGTATTCCGTCGCCAAGGCGGTGGACGTACCGGCGACGGTCGCCTGCTACCGCTATTTCGCCGGATGGGCCGACAAAATTCAAGGCAAGACCATCCCCATCGACGGCGACTTCTTCTGTTATACCCGGCACGAACCCGTCGGTGTGGTGGGCCAGATCATCCCGTGGAACTTTCCGCTGCTGATGCAGGCCTGGAAGCTGGCGCCCGCCTTGGCCACCGGTAACACGGTGGTGATGAAGCCGGCTGAACAAACGCCTCTGTCCGCGCTACGCATCGGCGAGTTGATCGTGGAGGCGGGCTTTCCGCAAGGAGTCGTGAATCTGCTTCCGGGATTCGGACCTACTGCCGGAGCGGCCATCTCGAGCCATATGGACGTGGACAAAGTGGCGTTCACCGGCTCCACCGAGGTCGGTCATCTGATCATGGAGGCGGCCGCGAAATCCAATTTGAAGCGGGTCAGTCTGGAGTTGGGCGGCAAGAGCCCCAACATCGTATTCGCGGACACCGACCTGGATGAAGCGGTAGAGGGCGCGCACTTCGGATTGTTCTTCAATCACGGCCAGTGCTGCTGCGCCGGGTCGAGGGTCTTCGTGGAAGAGAAGATCTATGATCGGTTCGTGGAAAAGAGCGGCGCCCGCGCCCGTAAGCGCACGGTTGGCGATCCGTTCGATCCCCAGACCGAACAGGGTCCCCAGGTGGATCAAGCGCAGTTCGACAAGGTCATGGGCTATATCGAATCGGGACGGAGCGAGGGCGCCAACCTGGTGTGCGGAGGCGACCGGGTCGGAGATCGCGGCTACTTCATCCAGCCGACTGTCTTCTCGGATGTCCAGGACGGCATGAAGATCGCCAAGGAAGAAATCTTCGGACCGGTCATGAGCATCATTCCGTTCAAGGGCTTGGAGGAGGTCATCGCGCGGGCCAACCGCACCGACTATGGACTGGCCGCGGCCGTCTGGACGCGCGACATCGGCAAGGCGCATGCGATCGCGAATGGCGTGCGCGCCGGCACGGTGTGGGTGAACTGCTACAACGTACTGGACACCAGGGCGCCGTTCGGCGGATTCAAGCAGTCCGGGATGGGCCGCGAATTGGGCGAGTACGGACTGCAACAGTACAGCGAAGTAAAAACGGTCATCGTCAAAATCTGAAGCTTCGGTCTTGATCGGGGCGGGTGACGAGGATCTTGTCCCGAACTATTTCAGCCGGTCGGAAACTTAGTTGATGAATCCGATCTTCTTCAAAGTTTCCGCCGGCTCGGGATCGTCGAACTGCGTGAGCGCCATCTTCTCCCGCCCATTTACCAGAGCTACACCGGCTGGCGCGCTGACAAAGGGAAAGATCTTCTTCAACTGCTGCAGATCGCTCGAGAGCACCGCTTGCAAGTGCGTATCGTCCAGGAACCCCTGCCCGAACTGCGGCACGTTGATGGGCACCGCCACAATGCGCGTATCGCCCCAGTTCAGTTTGGACATACGCTTGGCCGCATCCAGGCAATGGAGGCACTCGGGGTCGAAATAGAAGATCAGAATCTTGCCCTCCTGCAGCGAATAAGGCTTGCCGTTTACCGTCACCGTATCCGGCGCCTTCGTACCGGTCTGGCGCATGGCGGCCACGCCGTAGGAGGCGGCTGCAAACAGCGTCACCACACCCAGGATCGTTATCGCAGTGCGCATACTTCGCGCGGGCTTGGCCCACTTGCCCGCGAGCGCCGCCAGCAGCAGCATTATGCCGTCGCCGATAAAAAATCCGGGACCCACGGCGCGCTTCACCCACGGAAAGCAACTGCATTCCGCGCCGCGTAGCGCGTTGTAGTTGATGCCAATGAAGATCATAAACGCGACCAGCAGCAAGCCGCCCAGCCATGCGCCCCAGCGCCGGAAGCGTGGCGCCAGCAGCAGCACGGCGGCGAAAGTCTCGGCAATGCCAAACCCAATAGCCGCCGCCAGGCTCAGCGACTGCGGCACGCGGGCCTGCGCCATACGTACGGCTGCGCCGGAGGCGTCCGTCAGCTTCCAAAGTCCCGACACCAGGAAGACCAGCGCCAGCAAAATCGCGCCCACCCAACTGAGCGTCGTCTTCCAACCGGGCAAATCCAACTCGGCCAGGCCCGGATGCGGCTGTGCCATACTGTGGTCCATGGTCTCCATTTTAACCAAATGATCGCCGCGCTGCTATTCTTGCTGGCCGCTTTCCCGCACGTGGACCTGGTGGATGAGACTTTTGAGATCCCGGCGAACGATTGGCGATACGTGCCGCGTCCGCTGACACAACAGCCAGCCATGGTGGATTGCGTCTTTGAATCCGATCGGCCGGATGCGCGCGTCCGGCTGGTGCTGCTGAACCAAGCCGATCTGAACGCCTGGCGCTTGGGCCGCGACCATGACGAGCTCGCCGCCACCGCACTCGGGCGGAGCGGTGCGATGCGTATGGCGGTACACGATATGGACACTTACGTCGCGATCGAGAATCGCGCGCCACGGCCGGTAGGTGTGCGTCTGCGTGTATTCCTCGAGCAACCCCAAGTGCGCTATCTTTCGCGCGGCCGCCAACTGGCGGTGATCGCGATTAGCTTCGGAGTCTTCTTCGCTGTTGTGAGCCTCTCGGCGCGCAAGTTGCTAAAGGCGATCGGCAGATGAGGTGAATCGTGGCGCACGCTCTCAGCGTGCCATCTCCGCACTAATGCGGACGCGTGGTTCCAGCCCGGGCTTAATCTTCCGGCTGATGCCATGCAGCATGCTACGACCATGCATACCTCTTCCGGAATAGCCGGACCTACCTGACGGCGACAGTGCGATTTATAACCGCTAGGTCCCGGGATCGCCCCGGCCGGGCTTTTACAGCTCCTAACCACTTTGAAAACCTGAGAGACTTGCTCCCTTTCGGGCACTTTAATCGACAGATGGAGGATCCTATGCAAACTGCCACTCAACAAACCAAGCAAATACTGATCGTAGAAGACGAAGGCATCATCGCCACCGATATCCAAGACAGGCTGGAGCGGTTGGGCTATAAGGCGCCGGTAGTCGCTCGGTGCGGGGAAGAAGCGCTCCGCTTCGCGCGTTCCAGACGTTTCGATTTGGTGCTCATGGATATCCGGCTGAAAGGCAAAATGGACGGCATCGCCACAGCCCAGATACTGAAGGCCGAACTGGAGATGCCGGTGGTCTATATCACCGCTCATGCCGACGAAGAAACCATTGACCGGGCGGCCGCGACGGAGCCGCTGGGCTACATCCTCAAGCCCATCCGGGACTCCGAGTTGCATAGCGCCGTCCGGATTTCCATACACAGACACGAGATAGAGCGCCGCCTGCGCGACAGCGAAGCCTGGCTGGCCACCACTTTGCGAAGCATCGGCGAGGGCGTAATCGCCACCAACATGGACGGCGAGGTGGTGTTCATGAATCCGGTGGCCGAGGGGCTCACAGGCTGGCCCGCCGCTGAAGGACATGGGCGGCCGCTCATGGAAGTGGTCGTTCTGCACGAGGAATCCAGCGGCGCGCGCGCGGAAAGCCCTGTCGTCGATCTCCTGGCCGGGCAGGCTGCGGCCCTGTCCAGCCGGATGGATCGGGCCTACACGCTGATGTCCCGCGTGGGAACGTCCGCCGCCGTCGAGCTCGCCTGTTTTGAAAACCGCTCGGACGATCTGCTGGGCGTCATCCTGGTGCTGCGCGATATCGGCGGCCGGCGGGAGTTGGAGAGGCGCGTAATGCAGTCGCAGAGAATGGAAGCCATCGCCAATCTGGCCGCCGGCCTGGCGCATGACTTCAACAATCAGCTCACGGTGATTCTGGGATGCGCGGATGAGCTATGTGAAAAGCTTTCCGGCGGCGACCGGGATCGGGCTTTCGAGATCAAGCACGCCGGCTCCCTGGCCACCGCCCTAACCAGCCAGTTGCTGACACTAAGCCGCCACCAGGCTGTGCGCGCGGAGCCGCTGAACATCAACGCAACCATCGTCGAAATGCAGCCCGCCATCTCCAGCGCCCTCGGTAGGATGCGCATCCTGACCACCAATCTGGGATCGAATCTGGGGCTCGTGCGCGCCGACCGGAATCAACTCAAACAGATCCTTCTGAACCTGGCGCTGAATGCGCGGGACGCCATGGCCTTGGGCGGGGAATTGCGCATCGAAACCTCGAACGTCGATATCCAGCCCGGTAGCCCGAAGGAGCTGTTGTTTCCGCCAGGGCCTTACGTGCGGCTGCTGATGTCCGATTGCGGGGAAGGCATGAACCAGGAGACCCTGGCCCGTATCTTCGAGCCCTTCTTCACCACTAAGAAACCCGGATTCGGAACCGGGCTGGGCTTATCCATGGTACACAGTATCGTGGTGCAGAGCGGCGGACACATCGCCGCTCGCAGCGAGCTGGGCCTGGGCACCGCATTTGAGATCCTGTTGCCTCGGTTGGCCGGCTTTCAGAAGTTGCGCGACATCAAGGGTCGTCAAAGCCTTGCGGCCTGCGCCGGGGCCGACGCCACTCCGACCGTTCTGCCGGTTGAGGACGAAGAGAGTGTGCGCCGCCTGATGCACCAGCACTTTGAGAAGGAAGGATATCAACTGCTGGAGGCCAGCGATGGCCAGGAAGCTGAAATCATCGCGGAGAAATACGACGAACCCATTCACGTGCTCGTCACCGACGTAGTGCTGCCCGGCGTCACCGGGCCGCAACTGGCGGACCGTCTGAGATCCCTCCGGCCGGATCTCAAGGTGTTGTTCGTCTCCGGCTGCCCGCACGATTCGCTCGAAGGAGGGCCAAGCTATCTGCCCAAGCCGTTCACCGCGGCGGATCTGGTCGGCCGGGTGCGTAGTCTCCTGGAATGTGGCGCGCGCACGAATGCGTGCGGCGCCGAGGCTCATCTCGACACCTCCAACTCATAATGCCTCTCGCGAAGTTGCAGACCTATCTGGCAGCTATTGTAGACTCCTCCGACGATGCCATTATCGGCGTGCGGCTGGATGGCGTCATCGGAACTTGGAATTTGGCGGCCGAAAGGCTCTTCGGCTATACCGCGCCGGAAGCCGTGGGCCGCCACCTGGCGCTGATCGAGCCGCCGGAACTGCTGGGCGAGATCGCCGGCATTCTGGGTAGCGTCGCGCGCGGGAATACCGTCCGCCACTTGCGCACGGTGCGGATCCGGAAAAACGGCGGCCGCATCGCCGTGTCCGTCACCGTCTCCCCCATCCGCGATGCCGTGCTGCAACGGGAGAACCTCGCCCATGACGTCAAGGTGGTTCACGACCGGGCCGAAGCGCTGGAGTTTATCTTCTCGGCAAGTGCATATGCGGGCCGCGGCCCGGCCCCTCCCCCAAAGATGCTGCTGCTCGATCTCAAGCTGCCCACGCTAGATGGCATGGAAGTCTTGCGCCGAGCTAAGGCCGATCCGCGCACACGCGGCATCCCGGTGGTGGTGTTCAGTTCTTCCTCGGAGGAGCGTGACCGCCACCAGGCAGCCGAGTTGGGCGCCCATAGTTACGTGGTAAAACCCGTGGATTTCAGACAATTCGCCGAGGCGGTTCGGGCGGCCCTGGCGATCACTATAACCCGCGCAAATGGAGCGTGTCGACGTGAACCTTAAGACCCCGCTGCGTGCATTGATATTGGAAGACCGGCCCGCGGACGCCGAACTGATGGCGTACGAATTGAGCCGTAGCGGCTTCGAGCTGCAATGGCAACGAGTGGACACCGAGCCGGACTTTCTAGCGCATCTCACTCCGCGCCCGGACGTGATCCTGGCCGACTACACGATGCCTGAACTGGACGCCTCGCAGGCGCTGCATTTGTTGCAAGAAAACGGACTGAACATTCCGTTCATAGTAGTGTCCGGAACCATTGGCGAAGATGTGGCCGTCGACATAATGCGGCAGGGCGCCGCCGACTACCTGTTGAAGGATCGCCTGGTGCGCCTGGGACCGGCGGTTAGAGGCGCGCTCGTGGTGAACGATCTGCGGCGGCAGAAGGGGCGAGCCGAAGACGACCTGCAAGCCAGCGAGATCCGCTTCGACGCTTTCATGCGTCACAGTCCGGCATTGGCGTTCATCAAAGATGAACTCGGCCGGATTATCTACGTGAACAGCGCGTCCAGCCACGGGGAGGAAATCGCTTCCCAACTGCAAGACTACGCGCCGGTTTTCGAAAACGGCGAGTATTCGCGGACGATTGAAGAGGTGGCCACCGCCAGCGGCGACGTCCGCCAGATGCTGTGCTTCCGCTTTCTGTTCAACGACGCGACCGGCCGTAGACTGCTGGGCGGAGTCTCGGTGGACATCACCGAGCAGAAGGCCGCCGAGAGATCCCTATCCCAGGCGCTGGCCGGCAAAGACGTGCTTCTGCGGGAAGTGCATCATCGCGTTAAGAACAATCTCCAGACCATTTCCAGTCTGCTGAATATGCAAGCCGAGTTGCTGCCCGATGTTACGGCCCGCCAAGCCCTGCTCGTTGCCCAGCAGCGGGTCCATTCGATGGCGTTAATTCACGAGCAGATGTGCGGAAGCCAGGGTATGGAGGAGGTGGACTTCAGCGCGTATACTAGGCGCCTCGCGCGCTACCTGTTCGACTCGTTCGAAGCTGAAGCCAGACAGGTGCGCCTGCGTCTGGCGCTCGATCCCGTGTCGCTGGCGATGGACCAGATGATACCCTGCGGCCTGATCTTGAATGAGCTGATCGCCAATTCCTTGAAGCACGGCTTTCCCGGAGAGCGTGGCGGAGAGATTCTGGTGTCCCTGCGATGCGAGGATGGCAGGACCGTGGCTATGGGGGTGGCGGACAATGGAATCGGGCTGCCCGACAGCGGCGGAACGCGTCTGGAATCGCTAGGCATGCGCATCGTGGGTATCCTGACCCGACAACTTGGCGGCAGCCTTGTCCGGCAATCCGCCGGCGGGCTTAGTTCAACCGTGACTTTCACTCGGTTTAGTAAGGTTGATAGACTGAATCCAAGCCCACCATGAACACGCCCGATGCCGAAGAGCGCGCAAAGGAAATCGTCCGGTGAGGACCATCGCGGTTACCGGAGGCGGCGCAGGCATTGGCCGCGCGGTGGCAATGCAGTGCGCCGCGCGCGGTGATCGTGTGGCGGTATTGGACATCGACGGCCCTGCGGCCCGCAATGCCGCAGCGGCCGCCTTGGCCGCCGGAGCGGGCGCGGCGCTCGCCGTGGAATGCGATGTTTCGCACGAGGAGAGCGTATCGCGCGCATTTCAGCAGGCTGCCAGCCTGGGGCCGCTCTACGGCGTTTTTGCCAATGCGGGCATGGACGCCGGCGGTTTCTTGCACGAACTGGCGTTGGAGACCTGGAAGCGAGTGCTGGATACCAACCTGACCGGCATCTATCTCACTTGTAAGTATGCGCTGCGGGAGATTTTGAGAGCCGGAACGCCGGGGTCTATCGTGTGTACTTCGTCGCCGGCGGCCTCGGTAGCTTTTGCGGCTGGCGCGGCGGGCGCATATAGCGCCTCCAAGGGCGGCATTTCGGCTCTGGTACGATGCATGGCGGTGGACTATGCCAAGCATGGCATCCGGGTCAATGCGGTGGTGCCCGGCGCCACCGAAACGCGTCTGATGTGGGCCAATGTCGAGCCGTCGGCGATGCCCGAGATGCGGCGGCGCATTTGCGAAGAGGTGCCGTTAGGCCGCCTGGCAAGCCCGGATGAGCCGGCGCGCGCGGTGGTCTGGCTGCTGTCCGATGAGTCGTCGTACGTGACAGGCTCGCACTTGGTCTGCGACGGGGGCATATTGGCCAAGGCGTCCATCAGCGTTTAAGATTGGATTGAGATGAAGAGAAGAATCTGTTTGTGGCTTGCCATCGCGATAAGCATGATGGCGGCGGCGCCGGAACCCCGGCCCGATGAGATCGCCCGGCAAATGATGCAGGCGATGGGCGGCGAGGCGGCTTGGAAGCAGGCAAACTACTTGCGCTTCAGTTTCACATTGAACCTCCGCGGCTCAACCAAAGTCGCGCGCGCATATCTGTGGGACAAGCAGGGCGGCCGCGTTCGCCTGGAAGACAAATCGGCGGAAGGCAAGTTCGCTGTTGTGTTGCTGAACACGCGCGACCAAAAGGGCGCTGCCTACATAAATGGACAGAAGCTGGAAGGTGCAGAAGCCGCGGGAACCTTGAAGAGCACCTACCGCGCATTCCGCCTGGACTTGGACTGGCTGGCCCTGCCATGGAATTGGCTCGCTCCCGGAGTCCATCTGAAATATGTAGGCGAGAAGAGCGTCAAGGGCCAGGTATACGACGTGGTGGAAGTGGCGGTGGACCAGCCTGCTGGGGCGCAGGCCGTGCGCTACAACGCATACGTCTCGCGCGAGTCGCACCTGATGGACTATTGCGGCGTGTCCCCGGACACCAGCTTGTGGGATTGGAAATACACCACGGCGGGGCACATCCAATTGGCGAGCGAACACGCCAACCCGGATAAGAAGGCCGTCATCTCCATGGGAAATGTGAAAGTGATGGATAATCCGGGCGACGCGTTCTTCACGGATCCCGCACGCGGGCTTTCAGGGTTGAAGTAGGACGAACCGTCGCGGCTCGGCTTCCTTCAATGCTGAAGGAAGCCGAGCGTGGAGATCCGGATCAGTTCGGAGGCCGCCCAGCCCCGTCACTGGCCCGTCCGGACAACCGTCGCAGATTGGCCGGCAAGCCTTTCTCAAGGGCTCCGGGATGGATCGCCACCAACCGGACGCTGAAATTCCGGCTGTGGACAGGAGGAGCGTCCCGAACACGCCCCTCATAGGGCGCCGCCAAGTCAGCGCAACGCCCTTTCTGCTTTCACAATGGCACGGGGGTTAGCGGCAATCCGGCGGGCATTCCGCGCAAGTGATAGAAAGCAAGGGGTAAGAAAATCCGTAACGATTGGCGAACGAGAGTCAAGCCGAAACATTAGAGCCTTTGCAGGCGACCGGCTGAAAGCCGGCTGCGGGCAGGATTGCCCGCCCTCCATCTCTTACGCGCCAGGCTTCCCGGCCCCGCGCCAGGCGGCCAGTTGACCCGTCAATCGTTGCCGCATGTTCACAAATTTGGCGGAATCCACCTGATTCTCCTGCTCTTTCGGGTCCGCGGTCTCGTCGTACAATTCATTGGGTCCTTTGCCCTGATTGCGCAGGATCAGCTTGTAGCGTTCGTCTCGCGCCATTTCCACATCCCGAATCCGGCCAAATGCCAGACTCGGCCAGATATCCTTCTTGCCCAAGTGCCGTCCATACACGAACGGCAGATAGCTAGGCCCATGGCTGCCGGCCGGGGCGGCGACGCCCGCCAACTCGCACAGGGCCGGCATCAAGTCGTAGGAGTTCACCACTTCGTTGCGCACTGTCTGCGGCGGAAACCGGCTCGGCCACGCCCAGATCAACGGTGTACGCACTACCTCTTCATACAGGTTTGCCGGATCCGACGCGGTTGCATCCCCCCAGAGCCCGTGCCTGCCGAGCAGATACCCGCCATTGCTGCTGAAAACGATGAGCGTGTTGTCCCAAACGCCGCGCTTTTGCAGCTTCGCCTGCACCGTGGCGATTTGCTCGTCCAGTGTGGTCAGCGCCGCCGCATACTTGCGTATATTGCCGGGCGCATCCCGCAGCATTTCCTTGTGCGTGGCGTTGGCCGCCTCGGTGTCCCAGCCGACGGTTTCGAATCCGGTTTTGGCGTAAAGATCCAGGTTCTTCTGCGGCGCAGCCACGGCGTTCGGACTGGGCCACGCGATCGCCAGGAAAAACGGCTTAGCGGCCGCCTGCGCATCCAGAAACTGGTCAGCCTGTGTTGCGGAAGTGCTATGGCCGCAGTTGTAGCCCGCTGCTGCGAAGGCGCCTTGGTCCGGCGTAACCGGTGCACAGGAGAAGCTGCTGTGAAAGCGCACGCCGGTTTGCGCCAGCCGGTCGATATTCGGCGTCCGCACTTCGGTATTCCCGTAGCACCCGACCATGTATGCGCCGAGATCCTCGGCCACGATGAGGACGATGTTGGGGCGCGCCACAGCCGCCTGCTTCTTGGTTGCGGCGAGTACCGGCGCAGCCAGCGCTCCAGATAGAAAATGACGGCGATGCAATGACATTGAATCCAGTATACGCCGGTCGCGCGACCGGTCTGCTAAACTCAGTAAGAAAGGCGGCGTAGCTCAGTCGGTTAGAGCGACGGTCTCATAATCCGTAGGTCGAGCGTTCGAGTCGCTCCGCCGCCACCATAGCCCCGCGACGCCGCACGAGGGGGTGTAGCACAACTACACTAGAGGAATGCGTGTCATCCGCCTGATGCTGCTTGCCGGCGCCGGCCTTTCTCTTTTTGCCCAAGCGCCCTGCAATAGTACGCCAGCCTTCACGCCGTGCGAATTCGTCTTCGACCTGAATCCGCAGGAAGCCGCCGCACACCCCAACCCCTATGTCGATGTCGAGTTGTCCGCCGAGTTCCGCTCGCCCCATTTCCACACCTTCAAGCTGCCTGCCTACTGGGATGGCGGCCAGCGGCTGGTAATCCGGTTTACACCCACCGAAGCGGGCGAATGGCTCTGGCGCGTGAGCAGCAATGTGCAGCGCTGGGAGGGGCAGAACGGGGCATTCACCGCGGCGGAATCCGATGCGAAGGGATTCGTGCGCGCCGCCAACGTACATCACTGGGCCTGGACCGCGGGGCTCGGCCGCGAACCGCACCTTTGGATGGGCGATACGCTGTATCCCTTCGCTTCTCTCGACCAGGCGCTGTTTCAGCGCATCGCGGATGCCCGCGCGGCACAGAAATTCAATCACATACGCGGCTGGGTGCTGGGCACCGACGAACAAGCCGCGCACATTTTCCCTTCTCCCGACCGTCCCAACCTGGAGCATTTTCGGCAGCTCGATCAGGCCATCCGCTACATGAACCAGAAAGGCACCGTCGCCGATTTGATCCTGGCCGGACCGCAAAACCAGCTTACGCGCCTGTTTCCCAACTGGCAGCAGCGGCAGCGCTACATCCGCTACATCGTGGCACGCTATGCGGGCATGAACGTCACCTGGCAAGGCGTACAAGCGTTCGAGACTTACGATACCGGCCGCGCGCTGATGAAGGAAATCGGCACGCTGCTGAAGCAGACGGACCCCTATCAGCATCCCCGCACCAGCGGCAACCTGGCGACATCCGGCGGCTTGGAGGACGACGGTTGGATGGACTTCGTGGCGCACCACACCGGCGAAGACGCGGTTTGCGCGATCGAACATCAGCTCTTCCCGACGCCCTTTGTGAACCTGAAATTCGCGGGCGAGGATAGCGGCGCCGGTAAGTCGCAGCCCGACGACGTGGATAGCGCCGCGTTCCGCCACCGCCTCTGGAACGTGGCCATGGACGGCGATTACCCGACCTACTTCAACAGCGGCACGGCGGGCGCCGGTAATATCCCGGTCGATCCGAAGTACCTGGACTCGCCGGGAGCGAAGGCCATGACGGTGTGGTACAACCTGTTCGCGGGCGCGCGCCACTGGGAGCTGGAGCCCTACTTCGAGGTGGATGGCGGGCGCGCGGTGGCGGTTGCGGAAGCGCATCTAGGCGTCGACGATACGGTTTCAGCGGTCGAATATATCGTCTACGTGGAGAAGCCCGGTCCGGTGGAATTACGCGTGGAAAACCACACGTACGAGGTGACCTGGATCAACCCCGCCGATGGCGACGAAATCAAGGAGAAGAAGGGTTATCATGGCGAGCATTTCACCGGATCGCCGCCCGACAGTTCGCACGACTGGGTGCTGCATGTGTCGCGCGAAGGGCACAAGGAGGGCATGCTGAAGTCTTACAAGTTCGAGTCGCGGCCCATCGACATGCAAGTGGTGGAGCAGGAGATCGGGAAGGTGCCCTTCGAGATCGCGCAGCCGGCGGATACCTCGATTTCGGAAACGAAGCTGCCATGGTTCGAGGCGAAGTTCAAAAAGGAATCGCGCGCCACGCGCAGCATGCTGTGGCTGTGGACCGGCGAGGCGACCGTCGATGGCGAGGGATACCGCGTGCTGGGGACGGGCCCAAAGGGCACGATCAATTTCCCGCCGCACATCGCAGTCAATTATCCTGCGGTGATGGACCTGCGGCTCTACGGTATGAACGCCAACGGCAAAGTCTACAGCGTGGACAAGACTTACCAGCTTGACAAGTGACCGAAGTGATTCTGGCAGTAGACACCACGCACGAATTCGGCAGCCTGGCGCTGTTGCGCGGCGGGGAAGTGCTGGAAGAGATGCTGCTGCATTCGCCCGAAGGGTTCGGCCAGATTCTGTTTGGGCGTCTGGGGGAACTGCTGGCGCGGCATGCATGCAAAACGGAGGACGTGGATTGCTTCGCGGCGGCCTCCGGTCCGGGATCGTTCACCGGCGTGCGGATCGGACTGGCTTGTGTGAAGGGCCTGGCGGAGGCTACCGGCAAGCCGGTAGTGGCGGTGTCGAACCTGGCGGCCATGGCCACTTTCGGCTCGGCTGCGCTGCGCGCCGTCTTGCTGGATGCGCGGCGGGGCGAAGTTTACGGCGCGGTCTACGATGCGCACGGGGCTGCGGTCGTGCCGGAAACCGTGATGCCGTTCACCGCTTGGCTGGGCACTTTGCCGGATGGCGAGATCGAGTTTGTGGCGTTGGATTTCAGCCCATTCGCGGCGGCGGTTGCGGGCACGCGTTTTGCGAGCGCGGTTGTGACTACGGCTCCGCGCGCGCTGGCCGCCGCGGTGGGGCGCATTGCATGCGAGCGTCTGCGCGCCGGCCAAGCCGTGGATCCGGGCGGCGTGGATGCAAACTATGTGCGCCGGTCCGACGCAGAGCTTTTCTGGAAAGAGTATTGATGGAACCGAAGTGGCTGGATTGGTCGCGGCGCTTGCAGGCGATCGCCCAAAGCGGTCTGGCCTATTCGCCGGGCCAATACGATCTCGAGCGCTACGAGGCGGTGCGCGAGATCGCGGCCGAAATGATGGCGGACGGATCGGGCAGCCCCATCGCGCCCGTTCGCGATCTATTTGCCAGCCAGGCGGGCCACACCACTCCCAAGGTGGACGTGCGCGCCGCGGTGTTCCGTGAAGATCGGATTCTGCTGGTGGAGGAACGCACCGACGGCGGCTGGTCGCTGCCTGGCGGATGGGCCGATGTGCAGGAGTCTCCGGCCGAGGCCACCGTGCGGGAGGTGCGGGAAGAGTCCGGATATCAAACGCGAGCCGTGAAACTGTTGGCGGTGTACGACCGCAATCGCCATGGCCATCCGCCCATCGCGTTCCATGCGTACAAGCTTTTCTTCCAGTGTGAGTTGATCGGCGGCGGGCCGGCGCAAAGTCATGAAACCTCCGGCGTGGATTGGTTTGCCGAAGACCGCCTGCCGGAGCTTTCGACCACACGCGTCACAGCGGCTCAGGTGCATCGATTCTTTGAACACTACCGGAATCCGCAATGGCCTGCCGACTTCGATTGAGGCAGGACAGGCCAGGTGGACAGGCCAGGAGGCCCGTCTTACTGCATCACAAAATCCCATTCCGCGGATGCCCGCGCCACTACCAGCGGGACATCCCGCTCCAACAGATATCGCTCTTTCACCAGATCGCCCGCCGTGCTCTGCACCTTATCCAGATACGCCTGCTTACTGGCATAGCGTTCCTCGACTGACAGCCGCGGATCGCCCGTCTTCATCCGTTCCGCCTTGCTGTGCGCGAACGGTATGAACGAGCCTGTCATGCTCAATAACTCGTCCGGCGCGCCGATGGCCGCCGAGCGCAAGTTCCACCCGGTATAAGTGGCCAGCGGGACCGCT
Organism: Bryobacteraceae bacterium; assembly: GCA_049516155.1. GTDB lineage: Bacteria > Acidobacteriota > Terriglobia > Bryobacterales > Bryobacteraceae > Bog-159. Next base: position 12,386 of record JBEKTJ010000046.1, on the reverse strand, counting down.
GTCGCCGGCATGCGGATGCCCGCGGTTTCATTGCCGTCCGCATCCACTTGGGGCACCCGCATGGGAAACGCGCTGCCTACTTTGGGCGGCTCAATCGTCACGATTCCCGCGCTGCGGAATTCTTCGCCGTAGTTCACGTGCCAGGCTTGTTGGATGCGCGTGGGGAACTGCACGCCCGGGACCTTCGGGAACGCCACCGCCGCCAGTGGCGTCAGGCTGCCCTCGGCAATCTTCGGATAACGCGACGGCGGCGGCTCCTCGCCGAACTGCACCCAAGCGTCCAGCGCCACCAGCAGCGCGCGCAGGTTCCATTCGTAATTGTTGGGATTCCGAAGGTTCTGCGCCTCCCCGCGCTCCGGCGGAAACGGGCTGGGCCCGTGTTGGCATCCGGCCAGAAAGTAGATGCGCGTGTTGGGCGCCAGCGGCGCGTCCCTTCTTCCATCAATCGTGGTGTGGATCAGCGACGCCGACCGCCCGTAATACTCATACGAAGTGTTGGTGTAGAAGATCTTGGGGACGGCCGCGGGCGGGGTGGCATGCGTCAGCAGGCCGTCCGTGATGCCGGTTTCGGAATCGGTCTCCGCCAGATCCGTAAAGGGGAAAATATCGGTCGGATAAAACGTGTTCAGAAACGGGTGCCCGTCGCGCGAAGGCTGCGCGAAACGGTGATTGAAGCTTCCCCGCCCCGCCCCGGCTACATGCGCCATGATGCCGTCGAAAACGCGCCGACCGTGTTCGTCTTGATTGAAGCCATAATACAAGAAGGTCCGCAGGAAACGGCCGCTCTGCGAGATTCCGAACCCGTACGCGCGCTTGATGTAATCGTGTTGATCGCCTAAAATCGTGTCGTTTGGGATGCCGTAGTTAAAGAAGGAGATCAGGTCGCGCACCGCCGCTGGACCCAGCCCCACGATCGGCGGATCCTTAGCCGTGTACACCAGTTCATAGATCTTGCCGGGTTCGAAGCCCGCCGGCATCACGATGTGGGTGCCGCTTTCAATGTGCCATGTCTCCCGCGCGAGGGCGCGCCGCGGGCTGTCGGCATGCTCGCGCACGGTAAGCGTCAAGCCGGGATCGTCCGGGTTCATCGCCGGATACGCAAGCTGGCTACGGTCCCCCAGGGATTGCCGCATCGCCTTGTGATCCACGATGATTTCGGAGCGCACCAAGCCGGTGATGCCCTGCGCAACCGGCGCGTATAGGCGCAGCATCCCGGGCCCGGGCGGCACGTCGAATTCCCAGCCCAGCCACACCAGCGTGTAACCTTGCTCCATCAGGAAGTCGTTGCCGAAATAGGTCTGCATGGCCCTGCCGCCACGGTTCGATACCTCGAACAGCACCGCATGGTTTCCATGGTGTGGATCGCGCGGCTTCAGACAATAGAAATCCGCCGAGAACGGGACCAGCCCGTCCTCGTTCCGCGGCGCCTTGGCGATATCGGTGATGATCTTGTTGGCGGGCAGATTGGGATCCACGGCGAAATAGGCTTTGCCGACGATGCGCTCATAAGGGCCCGCGGAGGCGAAAGCCTTGCCGTCCAGTACGTCGGTGCGCTCGGAGACCTCGATGCGGAGCAGCGCCGCCGGGAGCAAAGCGGGAAGGCAAATGGACAGAATCCACGCGCGTTTCAGCATACCCTTCAGTGTAGGACAGGTTAATGTATAGGATGGCCATGAAAACTAATCCGATCTCTCTATTGCCCATTGCGATACTCGCCGCGACGCTGACCGCGGCGGACATGCCCACGGGCAAGCCGGAAGACGTGGGCATGTCCCCGGAGCGATTGCGGCGCATCCACGAGGCCATGCAGCGGCACATCGACGCCGGCGAAATCTCGGGCGCTGTGACGCTGGTGGCCCGGCGCGGCCGGCTGGTGCACTTCGAAGCGCATGGCCTGATGGATATCGAATCGAAGCGTCCGATGCAGAAGGACGCCATCTTCCGCATCGCATCGATGTCCAAGCCCATCACCGGCGTGGCCGTGATGGTGATGCTGGAAGAGGGAAAGCTCCGGTTGAACGATCCGGTCTCGAAGTTTCTGCCCGAGTTCAAGGACTCCAAAGTGGCCGTTGCGAGAGGCGCCTCTGGACAGTTTTACGTGGTCCCGGCGGATCGCGACCTCACCATCCGCGACCTGTTAACGCACACCAATGGCCTGATGACCGGCGGCATCGGATCGAAGGCGGGCCCACCACGGCCTGTCGCGGGCGACACGCTGGCCACTTACGTACCCCGGCTGGCAGCGGCCCCGCTCGATTTCCAGCCGGGCACGCAATGGGCTTACAGCGGATTGGCGGGTCCCGATACGCTGTCGCGCATTGTGGAACTTGTGTCCGGGCAGCCTTACGACGAATTCCTGCGGACGCGCATTTTTGAGCCGCTGGGGATGCGGGATACTTTCTTCTATCCTCCCGACGACCGGCGGCCGCGCTTGGCGACACTGTATAGCAAGAGTCCCAATGGCTTGGTGAAGGCGGAGAATCAGGACGGGTTTTCCCTGAAGACCTATTTCTCCGGCGGCGGGGGACTGATGTCCACGGCGGAGGACTATCTGCAGTTCGCGCAGATGCTGCTGAATGGCGGGGAGCTGCACGGTAAGCGCCTGCTGAGTCCACGGACGGTGGATTTGATGGCGTCGAACCATGTGGGCGATATGTTCAATGGCAAGCTGGGACGCCCGGCGCACGGCATGGGCTATGGCTTACTGGTGGGCATCGTCGAGGACAGTGTGGCCGCAGGTCTGCGCGTCTCCACTGGAAGCTTCGGCTGGGACGGCGCCTATGGCACACAGACGTGGATCGATCCGCGGGAGAAAATGGTGACCATCGTCATGATCCAGACGCAGGTTTCATCCGTGCAGAGAGATTTCGAGAATGCGGTGATGCAGGCTATTGTTGAGTAACGTCGGGGACAGGCCGGAGGCCTGTCCTACTCCCACTCGATGGTGGCGGGGGGTTTGTGAGTGAGATCGTAGAAGACTGCACTCACACCGGGAACCGAGAGTAGCTCGGTCGCAATAGAGTCGAGCAGGTCAGTGGGCATCCCGACCGACTGGGCGGTCATGCCATCCACGGAATCGACGGGACGGAGTACTACTGAGTCCGGGGCCGGGGCGGCCCCTAGCGGAATCAGTACCACCGGGAATTGCCAGATGCTGCGGTCGAAGCCGCTCGCAAGCGAGAGGCGCCGCACGATGGCGTCCGCATGTCGCAGGCGTGCGAGGCGCTCGCAGGTGAGGGCGCTGACGCGCACGCGCAGTTCCGGCAGCGGGGCCGTGCTGCGCACGCAGGCAATCACGCGGTTGACGCCAAAGATGCGATTGATCAGATCGGGGGGGCGGACGTGATCGATCGCATCGATGCATAAGACGTGTGCATAACTCCGGCTATCGCCTTGGACGCCGACAGAGCGAAGCGGCAAAATGTAGCCTTCCGCGGTGGCCTGCAGGCCGGCGTCGATCTCCGAACACAGGCAGCGGATGGCCAGGCCCGGGCCTGGAAACGGGTGGCGGTCGAGGATCTCCGGGGGCAGCCCCAACTCGCGCCCGATCTCGCGCACTTCATCCTTATAGTAGGAGCGCAGCGGTTCCACGATGCGGCCGGCGTCCATCAGCTTTTGTATGCCGGGCACGCGATTGTGGTGCGTCTTGATGACGGCAGCCTTCTCGGTGCCACCGGATTCAATGGTATCCGGGTAGATGGTGCCCTGCCCGAGAATCCAGCGGCCATCGAGCAGATGGCGGGATTCGAGGATGCGCTCCTGCACGCGCACGAATTCTTCGCCGATGATGTGACGCTTTTGTTCGGGGTCGCGCACGCCGGCAAGCGCGGCCAGGAACTGGTCTTCGGCGGACTCGATGGAGAGGCCCGGCATGCGGCGCATGGAATCGGTTTCGCCTTCGCGCATCAGGCCGGTATCGACGTAGACTCCTTGCACCCGTTCCGGGCCGAGGGCGCGCTGGCAGAGCGCGCACGCCACCGTGGAATCGACTCCTCCGCTGACGAAGAAGAAGACATTACGATCGCCGACGCACTGCCGAATTTCATCTTCGATCTGGGGTACGCGATGGCGCGGATCCCAGTCGCGCAGGCAATCGCAAATGCCAAACAGGAAGTTGGAGAGGATGTCGCGGCCGCGAGTGGTGTGCGCGACCTCGGGATGGAACTGCACGGCGTAAAGGCCGCGGGCGGGCGCTTCGATGGCGGCGATGGCGCAGGTAGCCGTGCTGCCCAAGACGGAGAAACCGGGTGGCGCGGAGCTGACCAGATCGCGATGGTTCATCCAGATCTGCTGCGGGCCGGAGACGCCGTCGAAGAGCACACTGGTTGAGGCGCCGTTCGCGGGCAGATCCAACGTGGCCAAGCCATATTCGCCCTTGACGCCCAATTGAACGGTTCCACCCAGAAGGTGGGCCATAAGCTGCTGGCCGTAACAGATTCCGAGCACGCGTGCGCCACTCTGGAAAATGGCGGGATCGACGGTGGGGCTGGCGGGATCGTAGACGCTACTGGGTCCGCCGGAGATAATCAGGCCCTTGGCGCCGGCGAGATCGGCCGCCGGTGTTTCGCTGGCGCGGACCTCGGAGTAGACTCCGAGATCGCGAACTTTGCGCGCGATCAGGTGACAATATTGGCCCCCGGCATCCAGGACGACGATCTGGGCGGCCGTTTTCACCTGGCGAGCGTAGGCTCCTCCGGCTGCATGCGTTTGACGATGACCTTGCGCACCGAATCCACCAGCGCTTTGGCCTTCGGCATGGCGTCTATGGCGCGTTGCACTTCCGGATCGGTTTCGACGCCGACGCGCTCGCTTTCGTCCAGGTTGAAGGCTGTAATGTACATTTCACGCTTGAGGAGGCGCTTGATGTAGTCGGCATCCTGAGTGAATTCGGCTTCCGTGAAATCGTAGTTCTGTTTCAACAAATAATCGTGAAAGTCGTTCAGGATGGTGATGTCGGGGGACCATCCCTTGGGCAGCTTGGCATCGTGCTGGCCAAAATAAACGCGGGTGAAGTTGAAGAACGCGGATTTAATCGCAAGCTCGGTTTGCAGATGGTCGAACTTGGGCTGCGCATATTTCTCGTCGGGAGTGATCCCGCCGCCGCCATAGACGGTACGGCCGCTGTCGGTCATCTTCACGTCCTGCATGTCCTTGGGCTCGTCTTTGTGATAGTAGTAATCGAAGAACGATTTGTTGGTGTAATCGCGCTGGATCAGGCGGCCGCTGGGCGTATAAAAGTGCGCCGTAGTGAGCGCCAGGCCGGTGTTTTCGGACAGCGGATAGACGGTTTGCACCAATCCTTTGCCAAAGGTGGTCTCACCCAGAATCCAGGCGCGATCGTGATCCTGCAGAGCGCCGGAGACGATCTCCGCAGCGGAAGCCGAGGAGCGGTTCACTAGCACGACGATGGGATAGTCGCGACCATGGTTGCCGTTCCGGGCAGTGTAAACCTTTTCCGGCGAAGAGCGGCCATGGTGGGAAACGATAGTTTGTCCCTTTTGCAGGAATTTGTCTGCCACTGCAACGCCTTCGTTGAGCAGGCCGCCGGGATTGTCGCGCAGATCGAGAACCAGGCCGTGGATGTTGTTCTCGCCAAGCTTCTTCAGACCGTCTTCGAGTTCCTTGCTGGTGTTTTCATCGAATTGCTCGACGAAGATATACGCGATGCCGGGCTTTAGCCAGATGGCGTTTTTCACGCTAAAGCGCGCGATTTCGTCGCGGATGATGTTGAACGAAACCGGCTGATCGCTGCCTTCGCGCGAAACGACGACGGTGACCTGTGTGCCGCGCGGCCCTTTCAGCAGATCGGCGACCTCGGTGGTGCTGAGGTTGTCGGTAGGCTTGTCGTTCACCTTCATAATGATGTCGCCCCGCCGAAGGCCGGCGCGGTAGGCGGGCGATCCGGGGAACGGGGCGACCACGATGGTCTTGCCGTTGAACGGCCGTACCTGCATGCCAACACCGAAGTAGTGGCCCTTTTGGTCCTCGCGGAGGAGTTCGTAGTCGCGCGGATCGAAGAAATTAGTGTGCGGGTCGAGCGTGCGTAGCGCGCCCGGGATGGCGCCCTTATAGATGGCTTTATCGGGATCCACTTTATCGGCGAAGTTTTGCTCCACCAAGCCGTAGATGCTGGTAAAGGATTTCAGGCTGGCCCCGATGTCGTCGCCATCGGAGATCGTGGCAGCCGCCTGGACCTGTGGCCCCAGGATGCCGCCGATCAGAGAGCACAGAAAAATGAGGCCTAGAAAGAGAAGAAACGAGCGCCACTTTTGGAGCATCCGGGAAACCATCCTTAGCTTAAAGTATACCTGATGATTTGACGCGGGAGTGAGGCTTTCGGTGTCATGGGTGTCATGGGGCCGGATCGGGCGGCAGGGGACGGTGGGGCGCCACATGATGCTGGGGTGTGCATTGTTGGGCGGTTCAGTGCGTTTTGCAGTTCGCGCGAGAATTGAGCCAACGAAGCCAGTTATGTTAAGTCATTTATTATCAACGCATGGAGCTTTTTCGCCTGTCAGGCCGGTCTAGTTACATGGGAGCGGTAGCCAGGCGCTTTTCGATTCCGGCTTTGAACTCTTCAACCGACTTGCCGGGCGCGAAGGACGATGCGTTCGGGAGAAAAGCGACCAATTCGGCGTAGGACCACGCCTTATCGGGCGGGAATGCCACGTAGCCTAGAGCATCGCTGAGGCGCCAGCTCACTTTCACGACATTATCGAGGCTGATTTCTTGGCGAACGGGGTCTTCGTGATGAACCGCGATAGCCGCGGCCAGTTCGTCGGGGAAGTCCCAGTCCTGTGCCAGGTAGCACCCGGCGAGACAATGGTCGATGTCGAAAAGATCCCGCTCGGTTTGGAGGAGATCGAACCCGAATTCCTGAGTGACTTCCAGCATCCGCGAATATTCTTCGGGATAGGCCGACATCAGGCCGAGGGTACCCAGGTTATGCAGCAGGCCGGCCGTATAGGCGGTATCTGCGGACAAGCCGGTGACGCGCGCGGCTTCTTCGGCGATCAAAGCCGTGACCAAACTATGGACCCAGACCTTGCGCAAGGCCGCTACGCGCACCGAGGAGCGGATCATACGGTTGACGGCTACCATGGTCGCCATGGTTTTGATGCGGTCGAGACCCATGAGAACGATGGCTTGCGCGACGCTCTTGACCTCATGGCGGACGCCAAACAGAGCTGAGTTTGCGAAGCGCAGCAACTCCGCGGAAAATGATGGATCCATCTTGACGAGGTCGCCGAGTTCCTTGACGGCGACATCCTCACGGTTGACGAGGGCGAGAACGCGCTGGGCGATCGCGGGGAAGGGCGGCAAGAGGCGCAGCGACCAGGGGGCTTGCGGGCGTGCTAGGAGTTCGGGCATATAACGTTTCCTGATATCTTTATCGGCGGGGGAACGTTGGGGGATTAGGCTGTGCTTGCGCTCACTCGCTTTTATGTTGGCGTGATCCCGTTTGCCGGGGGCGGTGACAACGCACGCAGGATCGCAGCCTTGAGCGGCGGGACATCATGCTTAACGCTTCCGAGATGGGAAGTAGGACGAGGCCGTAAGGCAGGTATTGGGCTGTCCAAGGGCCTTTCGCGGGACGAGGTGGAACTGGCGCTAGCGATTGAATGGATCTTCGTTGATCCAATGAAAGCCGCGGCTGGTGAGCAGGAACTGGGAGGCGTCAAATCGATGGAACTCGGCCACGATGGGGTTGCCATCCAGGTTCCCGCGCAGGATCAAGTGCTGGGAGTCGGGCTTGGAATAGGTGAAATCGCCCTTCTGTTTTGGCTGCGCGGAAGTCAACGTGACACCGTGCTTCGGCTCGTCGTACTTTGTTTGGAAACGGACCCTGTCACCGGCGGCATTGCGGATATACAGCGACCCCGGAAACTCAGCCGTCAACTGACGCCAGCTTGCGGCGTCGCCGTCGGCATTCCAGACGCCATACAAAGGCGCGAGCTTGTTATAAGCGTTTGAGCGATACATGAAGCTCTTGTATCCGCCCCATATATTGTTGTAAAGAACCGAGGCTATCACCAGGGCTTGCAGGGCAATCGCCGCCAGGCGCAACCAGCGGCGCTCAAACTTCGGCAGCCACACGCCCTCCAGCCGGGACGGCTGATGCAACAAGAAGAAGCGCGTCATTGCCCCGGCGTCGGGGATCAGCAGAAAGAGCGCCATCAGCACGATGTGCAGCGAGTACAACTTGACCGGAACGTCGTAACAGAAATTCAGCGCTGCCACGTTCAACATGGCGCCCGCGGTCACCAGCGCGCCGAGCGTGGTTGTCCGGCGAAACAAAAGCATCAGACCGGCAGAGACCTCCGCCAGGCCGCAAAACCTTGTGTATGCCGTCGACGCGCCCATGAAAGCCCAAAGAATACCCATGGGCGACGATTCCCCATAGGTTTCAGTGAGCCGTGCCAGGAAGGGCGGCGCGAATTGCAGTGGATACACCTTGGCGAAACCATACCAAAGCATGGTAAATGCAAGCGTAAAGCGAACCAGCAGCCGCAGCCATGCATACAGGGTGCGGTAGTTGAGACGGCGGCGGTCGAGCCAAGACCAGACGACCGTCACAAATGCGCCGATGGCGGCGAAGCAAAACACAAGTACGTAATCCAGAGTGGTATCGCCGCTGCCGGTTGGATGGTATTGAGTCACCGCGCCGTGCAGGTGAAAGATGTGGACGGCAACCCAAGGGCAGAGAGCCCGCCAGGGAGCCTCCATCAGTTTGGTCAAGCCTAGCGCAGCGTCGTTCATGGAGCCCACGCCAAAGCGGGGAATCGCATCAAACACGTTCAATTTCCCCGCGTATGGCCAGCAATAGAAAATCAGGTACACGAAGGCGAAGCGAAACAGGACCCGGTTGAGCAGGCTCCAGCGCTCAGGCGTCTCCGTGATAGGAGTCGAAAGCACTGTTGCAGGCGCGGTCATGTCATACAATATACCGCTATAATTGCCCCATGGCATTTGTGCTCTCCCTCGACGAAGGCACTACCAGCGCGCGCGCCGCGTTGTATGACGAGCAAGGGCGCCGCGTCGCCATGGAGTCCGCGGCGGTCGAATGCCGCTATCCGCAGCCGGGTTGGGTGGAGCAGGACGCCGACGAGATCTGGAATGCGCAGCTCTATGCCGCGCGTCTGTTGCTGGACCGTGCCGGCGCGGCCGCCACGGAGATCGTCGCGGCGGGCATTACCAACCAACGCGAAACCACCGTGGTTTGGGAGCGCGCGACCGGGCGCGCGGTGGCGCCTGCCATCGTCTGGCAATGCCGGCGGACGGCGGGCTTTTGCGCGGAGCTGGCGCAGAGCTCCCACGCGGCCGAGATCACGCGGCGCACGGGCTTGGTGATCGACGCGTATTTCTCAGGCAGCAAGGTCCGGTGGATACTCGAAAGCGTGCCCGGGGCCAGGCAAATGGCGCGCGACGGCGAGCTCCTGTTCGGCAACGTGGACACTTGGCTGATTTGGAAGCTCACCAACGGCGCGGTGCACGTCACCGATGCCACCAACGCGTCGCGCACGATGCTGATGGACCTGGAATCGGGCGATTGGGACGACGAACTGCTGCGCATCCTGGACGTGCCGCGCGCCATGCTGCCGCGTATTACGCCTTCGAGCGCCGTGGTGGGGTCCATTCACGCGGACCACTTTGGCGCGGAGATTCCGATCGCGGGCATCGCGGGCGATCAACAGGCGGCATTGGCCGGCCAGGCCTGCTTCCGCGCGGGACTTTCCAAGAACACCTATGGCACCGGATGTTTCGCGTTGATGCACACGGGCGCGCACCTGCCTGTGTCGCGCCATCGCCTGCTAGGGACGCGCGCGGCTTCCACCGGCGGGGCGCCTCAGTTCGCCCTCGAAGGCAGTGTTTTCGTCGCGGGAGCGGCCGTGCAGTGGCTGCGGGATAAGCTGGGGCTGATCCAAACCGCGGCCGAATCCGAAGCACTGGCCGCTTCGGCATGCGACACAGGCGGGGTGTATCTGGTGCCCGCGTTCGTCGGATTGGGCGCTCCGCATTGGGACGCGGGCGCGCGCGGCATTATCTGCGGCCTGACGCGATCAAGCGGCCGGGCGCATATCGTGCGCGCCACGCTGGAAAGCATTGCCTACCAGACGCGCGAACTCATTGACGCCATGCAGGCGGATGCAGGCGAACGCATCTCCGAACTGCGTGTAGACGGCGGCGCGGCCGCGAACAATTTCCTGATGCAGTTTCAAGCCGACATTCTGGACTGCCCTATTGTACGGCCGGCCGACATCGAAACCACTGCATTGGGCGCCGCGTATCTGGCGGGGTTGGCCGTTGGATTCTGGAGTAGCGTCGCCGAAGTCGAAAGCTTCTGGCGCGCCGAACGGCGATTCGAACCGGCTATGGACGCAGGCACTCGCGACAGCTTGTTTTCGGGTTGGACGGAGGCCGTAGCACGCTGCCGCGGGGTAGCCTGAATCGGCTGCTAACGACGCCAGTAGCCCCGGTAATACCGATGGCCGAAGAAACGCGGCGCAACCCAATAAGCGCGGGGATATGGCGGGCGTGCCCAATAGCCGGCGTGCCAGGCGCGGCGCGCGCCAGCCGGGTACCAGTAACCGCCAACCCATGCATATCCGGGACCGGGGGCCGGTGGCACGTAGGCAGCCACCGGAGCCGGGACTCCCACACCGACTCCAACAACTACGGCAGGCGCGGCGAACAGCGCGCTGCCGGCCAATAATAGAACGGCTAGCAATTTGGTTTTCATAACTCCTCCACCGGTCTGCATAGCAAATGGCTCGCCACATTGGTTGAATATGAAAATAAAGGGGTAATGGGCGCTTGGGTGGCGCTTTTACACCGCTGTTGGTGGATCCCGGCCATGTTTATATTCGCTTTTTGTTCGCCTTTGGCGTACAATGCTGGGCATGGCCCTCAAGCTCTACTTGGTAACGTGTAATTTTCTCCAGTCCGGCGATTACCGGTCGCTGAAGGAGCGTCTGCGCACGCTGGAAGCGAAGCAGGTGCTCGACAATCAGTGGGCGTTGCGCAGCACCTACACCGCGAACGAGTTGAAGGACATCTTCCGGCAACTGATCGACGATCGGGACCGCATCGTGATCACCGAAGTCGGCGCGGAGTCGGCTAGCCGCCGGGCATTGGTGAACCTGGCCAAGCTATAGCCGCTTATGCCTCCTGACTCCTGGCTCCTGACTCCTGCCTTCCGGCTTGTGCCTCAGTTGCCGATCGGAACCCACTCCCGGCCGTCGAACTGTATCAGGAACAACTGCTTGATCGGCTGATAGTCAGTCGCGCTGGTGGTGACTCTGATTCCCGGACGAAGCATTCCAAGTTCCAGATCGAGGCTGGCGGCCTGCTTCATCACGTTGGCGCGGGTTAAATCGCCGCCGCACTTCTTCAGCACCTCGACTAGCGTCTGCGCCACTTCATAGCCGTATACATTGTTGGCATCCCGGATACTTGCGCCGGAATTATATTTTTCCATCCAGCCCAGAAACGCGCGCACGGCGGGGTCTTGGCGCGTTTCGGGCTTCAGCCAGCCCTTCGAACGGGCGTTCGCGATCACGCCGGCAGCCTTATTCAAGCCCGCGGGCTCCAGGAAAGCAGCCACGGAAAGAGATGCATTGGGGATGAACTGCAGCGGCCGCCAACCGATGTCGTAAGCCTTGCGAATGGCGCGGGTGGCGAATCTGCCCACGGCCAGATTCATGAAAACATCGGCGCCGGAGTTCTTCAAGGCCACGATCTGCGCGTCGAGCGATTGGGGATCGGAATAATCGAACGAGGCCTCCTTTACAATCATGGCCCGGGCTTTTTCCCCGAGGCCGTCGCGTACTCCGAGCAGCCACTCATCGCCGGAAGAATCGTGCGCGTAAAGTATCGCCACCTTGGCGTCCGGCTTGTGCCGCAGAACGTACTGGGCATAGACCAATCCCTCGGTCCGCTTGCTGGCCTGAAAGCCCATCGTCCAGGGGAAGTGCGATGGATCGTCAAACGCGGAGTCGGTAGCCGCGACGAAGAGTTGCGGCACCTTCCGCTCGTTCATATACGGGCGGATGGCCATGTTGGCGGGTGTGCCCCAGATGCCCACGGTCGCCAGCACCCGATCCTGTTCCACAAGCTGGTGCGCCAGTTCGACCGCCTTATTGGTATCGGAGCCGGAATCGAGGCTGATGAACTTGATCTTGCGGCCGTTCACTCCGCCTTGATCGTCGACCATTTGGAAATAGGCGGCTTCGGCGCGCCCCGTGGCGCCATACTCCGAGAACGCGCCGGTATAGGGCATGATGTTGCCGATCTTGATTTCGGTATCCTGGGCGAGCGCTGGCAGGGAACCTAATGAGAGCGCAAACAGCGCTAGGGCGGAAAATTGTTTCATGGCTCGCCGCGAA
>JBEKTJ010000045.1:0-38760 GCA_049516155.1 Bryobacteraceae bacterium | reverse complement strand
GGGTGATAAGCCGAAGCCACTTCCCCTTGGCCACCGGCGCCTCTGTGCGATACTAAAAACAGCGCATGCCAGCTACCAGCCAGATCCCGGACGAAACTGCAGTCGTGCTGCAGGCGCGGGAGGGCGATGCCAAGGCCTTCTCGGAACTGGTCCGCCGTTACGAGGGCAAGATCTTCCGCCTGGCCATGCACATCACTCAGAATCGCGAAGACGCCGAAGACGTCTTGCAGGAAACCTTCCTCAAGGCCTACGAGCACCTGGATCAGTTTCAGGGCAACTCGAAGTTCTATACCTGGATCGTGCGCATCGCCGTCAACCAGGCGCTGATGAAATTGCGCAAGCGGAAAACCGACAAAACAGTGTCGATCGACGAAACCATCGATACCGGCGAGGACACCGTGGCACGCGAAATCGCGGCCTGGGATGAGAATCCGGAACAGCGCTACTCCCGCGAGGAAGTGAACCAGATTCTCAGTTCGGCTGTGGATAGCCTGGCGCCGCCTTACCGCGCCGTTTTTGTGTTACGGGATATTGAAGAGCTCTCCACGGAAGAAACCGCGGAGGCGCTGGATTTGTCCGTCCCAGCGGTCAAGAGTCGGCTGCTGCGCGCGCGCCTGCAACTCCGCGACAAGCTAACCCGTTTCTTCAAGCATAAGGAGGATGACGCCTTTGCTTACATGTAAGGAATTCTTGCAGGAGCTCAGCGATTACCTGGACGAAAACGTCGACGCGGAGATCCGGGCCAAGTTGGAGCAACACATTCTGGAGTGTCCCAACTGTTGGGTGGTTTGCGATACCACCAAGAAGACCATCCGGATTTATAAGGGCATGGAGGCGCACCCGATTTCGCCGGAAGTCGAATTGCGTTTATTAGCCGCGCTGGAACGGAAGATGGCGGCTCATCCCAAGTAATGACTGAAGTCGTCCTAAAGCGCCGCAATCATTCGTATCGCAGAGAGAGCATCGGATCTACCCTGGCCGCCCGGCGGGCCGGGATGTAACATGCCAGCAAGGCGACTCCGATCAGTATCAGCGAGACCGCGGCGAATGTGAGCGGATCGGCCGGATTCACCCCATACAGCAAGCTCGACAAAATGCGCGTTAACCTGAGGGCGAGGACAAGTCCAATGGCGAGGCCGGCCAGAGCGGGCGCCAGCCCCTTCGCAACGACTGTCCGCAGAATTTCGCCCTTCTGCGCGCCCAGCGCCATGCGAATGCCGATCTCGTGCGTGCGCTGGACGGCGATGTAAGAGATCACGCCATAGATTCCCACCGAGGCCAGCAGCAGGGCCAAACCCGCAAAGCCAGTAAGAATCAAGGTAATGAAGCGCGGCGCCGACACCGATTGCACGAAGTATTGGTCGAGGGTCTCCACATGGTAGATGGGTGCGTCTCTATCCAAAGAAGCCACCTGACGGCGGACCGGAGGGACAATGCTTAGCGGATCGTTTGCCGTGTGTACGACTACAAACATGGGACTGAAGGGGCATTGGGCCAAAGGGGCATACACTTCTGGCGCGGCTTCCGCACCGGGATCGCCTTGCTTCACGTCGCCGACGATCCCCACGATCTCGCGCATGGGCGGCTCGCCGGGGCCATAGCCGTTGCCGATGCCGGGCCGAATGTGCTTCCCGATGGGGTCCTGGTTCGGGAAGAAGCGTTGCGCCAGAACGCGGTCGATGATCGCGACCGGCGTAGATTTCAAATCGTCGCGGGCAGTAAAGTCTCGCCCCGCTACCAGAGCGATACCAAGCGTTCGAAAATAATCCGGTTCGATCGCGTTGAAATCAGCCGAGGGCCGCGATCCGATAGGAGTGGGCTGCCCCTCCATTTCAATGCTGGATATGATGTTATCTCCCGTCAGAGGCAGCGACGCCACGGCACTGGCCGAGCGGATGCCAGGGATCGTCCCGAGTTGCTTCACGACGTCGCGGTAGAATGCCGCGCCCTGGGGTCCCTGCTTTGCGGCGGGCGAGTCAAGTTGAAATGTCAAGACATGCCGACGGTCGAATCCCGGATCGACTTGAGTGAGATGCAAGAAACTCTGAATCAACAGGCCGCTCGCGAGCAGCAACACGACGGCTAAAGCAACTTCACTGACAACCAGAGCGTCGCGCAGGCGCCTGTGTTCTTTTCCTCCGCTTCCGGAGCCTCGCCCGCTTTCTTTCAGCGATTCGGTGAGGCCGATCTTCGAAACCCGCAAGGCCGGAGCGAGGCCGAACAAGATGCCCGCCGCCAGTGAAATCAGAAAAGCAAAACCGAGCAGCCGGCCGTCAAGTCCGATGCCGTTCAGGCGGGGGACCTCAGCCGGCATGAGCCGCACGAGAAACCTGAGCGAAGCAAGCGCCATTGCGAGACCAAGGCAGCCCCCGAGCAGCCCCAGCGCAACGCTCTCCGTCAACATTTGCCGAACCGCCCGGAGGCGGCTGGCGCCCAGCGCGGCCCGCACCGCCATCTCCTTGCGCCGTCCGGTGGCGCGCGCCAACAGGAGGTTCGCCACGTTGACGCACACGATGAGCAGAACGCAGCCCACGGCCCCCAGGAGCACGAGCAGCGGCTCACGGAATGGGCCGACCAGACTTCGAATCTCCGGGACAATTCGCACTGTGCGCGGCTTGTTCTCCGGATGTTCCTTGTTCAATGTGCCGGCGATCGCCGCTAACTCGGCTTGCGCCTGCTGAATCTCGATGCCGGGCTTCACCAGGCCGGCGACGTCGAGATAGTGCGCACCCCGCTGCGCGGTCATGGCGTTCGCGCCGCCTCGGGCGTCAACGGCGATGGTGGTCCATAAATCTACGGGCTCCGCCTGGATCGGGTATTGGAACTCTCGCGGCATGACCCCAACCACCGTGAAAAGCTGATCCCCAAGCTGAAGGGAGCGGCCCAACACCGCCGCGTCGGAACCGAACTCCCGTTGCCACAGGCCGTAGCTCAGGATGACTGGGTCGGCGCCGCCTGCCGCGGACGGATTGTCCTCTGCCCGGAGGAAGTTGCGCCCGAGGGCCGGAGCTGTCCCGAGCATGGAAAACAGTCGGGCGGACACCACTGCGCCCTGCAGATGGAGCGCCTGGTGGGGGCCAATCAGATTAAAGTCGTTTGTTCGGAAAACGGCCATGCCGTCGAAGACACGGCTCCGTGCGCGCCAATCCACAAAGTCCGGATAGGACGCAACGCCGCCGTTGCCGGAAGCGGCATTTACCGACAAAATACGCACCAAGCGGCCGGAGGCGGGAAAGGGCAGCGGCTTGAACACGATCGCATCTACTAGACTGAAGATCGCTGTGGTCGCGCCGATTCCCAGCGCCAGAGTCAAAATAGCAGTGACTGCGAAGCCGGGATTCCTCCGGAGCACCCGCAGGCCATAGCGCACGTCCTGAAGCAAATTATCCATGGAAACCCCCACTCTAACGTCGCGCACGTTTTCCTTGATCTGTTCCATCCCGCCTAGCTCCCTGCGCGCCTCTTGCAGCGCCTCGTCGCGGCCCAATCCGGAGCGCGCCTTATCTTCCGCCAGGAGATCGAGATAGGTGCGGATTTCCCGGTCCAGATCCTGGTCCGCGCGTTGCTTATGAAAAATATTCCGGCAGAAATTGTAGAAGCGACGAAATGGCATTGGTTTCCTATGTCGCCCGCAGGGCGCCCGCGCGAGATTCCCATTCCGTTTGTTATAGAATGTCTATAGGAAGAATAGCGAACGTCTTATAGATTGTCAATAGGAGTCGGCGGATTGCCGCCGTTCAGCCACTTCAGCAACTCTTCGCGCAGTGTGTTCAAGGCGTTGGTCAGCCGGTCCGTTTCCACATTCACGAGCGCGTAGCGCTCCGTAGCCGGGTCGCCGGAATGCACCAGCGCGTGATGGTCTTCGCGCAAATCGGGCAGATCGCCGGGGGCCATGGGTGAGCCGCGCAAAGCGCTGGCCAAGGAGTGCAGGGTCAACTCCACGTCGCTCGAGAAGCGCGCGAACGGTTCGCGGGCAGGCGCCGGATGGCTGCCGTGCAGGCCTGCCTCCAGCGCCATAATGGCGTAGATCAAGCGGTGCGAGTTGGCCAGTATGCCGGTGAGCGCCGCCATCGTCTCCGGCGTAGCTTCAGGCTCGGCCCGCATACGGTCGAAAGAGGCTTCCAGGTTCGAGCGCGCCAGCCGCGACGCCTGGCGGGTGCGGTCCAGAACGTCATCGAAGGACGCATCGGGCTGCACGTAGCTGACGCGAATGGCGTGGAAGTATTCGCGATAGGCGTCCAGCATTTGGGCCATCTGGTCTTGCACGCGGCTTCGCTCGCGCGTGGGCCAAAGCCAATACGCCGCCAGCGCGATAGCGCCGCCCATGAAGGTGTTCAACCCGCGCGCGGCGATGGCCTCCTTGGGCGAGACGCCCGCCATGGCGATCAGCAGCACGACGACGCCGGTGACGGCGGCGACGAAGATACCGTAATTTGCGGAACCCCAGCAGCGCAGCACGAACATTAGCGCCGCGATGGCCGCCACCTGCGCGGCGGGCGCCGCGGGAAGCAGGTGAAACAATGCCGTGGCGAAGATCAGGCCGGTGAACGTCCCGCCCAAGCGCAGCACTCCGCGGGTGAATGTGGAGGCGAAGTCCGGTTTCAGAACGATGGCCACGGTCATGGGCAGCCAGTAGGAACGGTGCAAGCCGAAGCTGCGTCCCAGGGCGTCGCCGAAGGCCACGCAAATCGCCAGCCGTATGGCGTGCCGGCACGCGGCGGATCGCAAGCTCAGGTTCGCGCGCAAGGTGGCCAGCGTTCCACCAAGCCGCAGATACCAGGGGCGGCGCACTTCCTGGCGCGCGAATTCGGTCAAACCCGGCACCGTTGCATGGGCCGCGACGTCGAAGGCGGAGCGCAATTGACCGTTGAGCGCGTCCATCTGCAAGCGCGCGTCCCGCACGGTCTCGAAGGGGGCGCCAGCCGCGCGCAACTGCTCGGCGAGGGCTTGCAGTTCGTCCAATTGCGCGCGCACCGATTCCCCCGGCTGGGTGTTGAGCAACGCCTCGCCGATAGACCGGAGTACGCGGGAGGCAATTTCGAGGTAGTGGGCGAGCAGGGCGGTTTCGGCGCTGTCCGGAGCGTCTCGCGCAATGCGCCCGCGCAGGCGTGCCAGCGTGAAGAGGCACAGGCGCGTGCGTTCCGCCTGGCTCAGCAGCATCCGGTAACGCTCGCCATCGATGGAGTAGTCGCCCCCGAGCGAAGCCAGGGCCGTCTGCGCTTGCACGCTTTGCGCGCTCGCCGGAGGAGCCTCGCGCACTTCCACCGGCGCGGCCGCCACGCGCGCCAGCTCCGTGTACAGGGCGGCCAGCGCGCGGCGCTCCGGCACGTACTTGCGAATGGGCCAGAACGCCAGTGCCAGCGCGGTTTGAAGCAGCCCTCCGCCCAGCGCCAGCAGACCCGAGAGCGCGGCCGATTCCGGCGGCAACGGCTTGGCGGCGAATACCACCAGCGTCACCAGGCTCATGATCCCGAGGTCCGCCGCCGTAGTGCTCAGCGCCACCAGCATGCCGGCCGCGAACGCCCAAGCACCCGCCAATGGCACTGCCAACAGGTGATAGTTGCCGCAGACCGCGCCGGCGAATACCGCCAACCCAACGAGGGCGCAAGCCGCCAGCATGCGCCGCGCGCGCTGCAGGTAAGGATCGTGGCTATCGGAAAACGATACGTTCAGCGCGCCGATGCCTGCGATCAGGGCCGCGGGAACGGATCCCAGGGCGACGCCTGCCGCCAGCGGCAGAGCGAAGCCCAACGTGTTCCGCAGGCCGATCCACGGAGCGATCTTTTCTTGTTGAAATTGAAAGACCCGCCGCCAAAAGCTCACTTCGGTGGCTGCGGCGGCGCTGGTCCAGGCGATTGCCCGGCGTCGAACCTAATCGCCGCATCGGCCGAGAACTTCCTGTAGGGGCTGAATTCCTTCATCCGCACGTCTACGCTTGAGGGCAGCAAGAATTCATTATCGCCGATCTTAGCGGCAGATCCGTCGGCGGGTCAGAGCCGGCTGAAAGCCGGCTGCGGGCAGAATTGCCCGCCCTCCAATCAATTCTTCGGTGGCTGCGGCGTCGAAAGCTAATTGCCGCATCGGCCGAGAACTTCTACGCTTGAGGGCAGCAAGAATTCATTATCGCCGACGGCGGGCCAGAGCCGGCTGAAGCCGGCTGCGCCAATCAATTCTTCGGTGGCTGGGGCTGCTGTTCCTTGGTCTTATCGTCAGGCAAGGGTGGCATTTCCTTATCGTCGAACTTGATCACCGCGTCGGCCGAGAACTTCCGGTACAGCCGGAATTCCTTTTCGTTCTTCGTCCATTCCCTGCCGCTGTGCATCCGGACCGTGGCCACCAGTGGCAGGAAGAAGTCGCTGTCGCCGATCTTGATGAAATCGTAGTCCAGCGTCTCTTTGGCCTCCTGGACGGGAAACGTGAGCGGAATGTTGTCGGCCTCCTGCGTGATGCGCACTATAGTGTTGTACTCTTTGTCGACAAAAACCGATCCATGATAGCCCACCCTGATCCTCTGCACATCGCTCTTGCTTTCACCCTGGTACTCGATGGTGTACTGGCTGAACTCCAACGGTACGCGATAGGAAAAGACGTGCGTGCGGCGGCTCCGTAGCGTGGTCCACCGATCCCACGCGAAGTTGGCATGGCTCCTGGGGTCGAAGATGTCCCGCATTCCGGTGCCGAAATCGCCCATCGACAGAGCCCCGCCCACCGATGCGTAAGAAGCTTCGGTAACCACTTTATCGTTCTGCGAAACCAGCTTGTAATCCTCCTTTTGGTTGAAATAGGAAAGCCGCGCAGTCAGTATATCCTGCAACCGCCACGCTTCCCTGCCGGTGGTGTCCACGTAGCGGCGGGTCTGCTCCAGGCAAATGAAATCGGGAAGCCTCTGCGTGTAGTTGACGGCATAGTCGCGCACTTCGTCCAGCAATTTCGCCTGCTCTTCGGATGAGGGCGGAGGCGGTGGAACATAGACGGGCTTCCGAGGGGGCGGCCCCGCCACAGGCAGGCTGGCCGATTCGGTGGCCAACTCTTTCAGCACGGCCACGGTTTTCGGACCAGCGCCCTCGCTCTGCAACGCCTCCACGGTATCCAGATCCAGGCGCTCCGACAGCTTCATTTTGCGCAGGGTTTCGGCAACTTCCTTGTCGGGGTTCTTGAGCTGAATGGCGGACGTGATGAACTGCTTGATCTGCAGGACCGTATAACCGGAACCAGCCCAAACACTCAAACACATCACATAAACGGCAGCGATGCGGTAAAACTTCATACAGTCTATTGTCCTATGAATCGTCAGCCAGTTTTGCGCGCCGGTTCCGCGGGCGCCGCGGGCTTCGAGTCCGCCTCGCCGGCCAGCACTACGATCGAGCTTCTGGGAAACGCGAACTTGTGCCCAAGCTGATCGATCACGTTTACCTGGCAAACATATTGCCCGGCCGGTAAACCTTTCAGCAGCGTTTGCAGCCGCAACGGCACCACGCCCGGCCGCTTGGGATTGCCGCGGTTGACGCGCACGGCTGGCGTCTCCATCACCTTCTTGTCTCCTTGATAGAAAGCTACCGTGGCGGTCACGCTGGCGATGCCGCCGCCTTGCTGGGACTGGCCCTGATTAGCCCCGGCAGGGAACTGAAACACGCCGGGGTCGTAAAGCTCCAGATAGACCGACAGCTTCTGGCCGGGCCGGAAGACGCGCGTCACGTTCGGCATGATCTTCTGGCCGGCATCGTCGATCAGCGGATCCTCCGCGACTAGCTTCTTGCTGTTCTTCGCGCCGCCAATCTGTTCCTTCACCGCTTGCACCTGGTTGCTCAGGATCACCGAGCTGAGGCGCAAAGCGTTCCCCGAACCGAGATCCGGAATCGTAAACGGCGATTCGAACGTCCCGGTCTTGCCCTCCCCGTTTTCGCGGGCCACGAACTTCAAAGTGTACTTGCCGGGCGCCAGCGTAAATCCTGTGTCGTATTGGATCTGCTTGCGCGTCACTTCCCCGGCGGTGGTGGACGCCACCTTGAGCGGAATCGTATCGCCCACCGTGGAAGCCGGCCGGCCGCGCGCATCCCGCACCTCCGCGACAAAATCCATCTCCGTGGCCGCCTTAGCGCCTTTGCTGCGGAACGACAATGCCGAACCGGGAATGCGCACCGAGATGGGCACGAAGTATTTGCCTTTCGCCAGCCGGAAGTAATCGATTTCCACCGCAATTTGCAAGTCGGTCACCGGATTATCGCTGAGCAGCGCTTCCTGCAATTGCGCTTCTTTGTTGGCGCCGGTCATCTTGGCGAAAGTGGTGGGAGCATAGTACCCTTGCTTGAATTCCAGTTTGGCTTTCAAGTCCGCCAGCCTGGGCGCCAGCTTCACGGTGATGCGGCGATACTTGCCATCCTCGGCGGTGTTGGTGCTGGCATAGCTCAGCATGTAATAGCTGCTCATGTCCTTTTGCACCTGAGTCATGCCCAGAGTCAGATCGTTGGAATCGAGCAGCGCCTTGCCACCGGTATCCGCGGCTAGCGTATCCAGTGTCTCCTGCGTGTTATGGAAATTGTCCATCAACGACTGTTGCGCCGAACCGGTGTAAAGGTTCGATCCCACCGAGGCCGCCTGGCTGGCGTCGCCTCCGGGCGGGGTAGCCATCAAGCCGCGCGCGTCGATCGGATAGAAGGCCACATTCGCCCGCATGGCCGCGTTCACCGTGGCCTGAAGCTGCGATTGATTCTCCACACCGGTTTTCTCTATGCCGCTCGAGATATAGACCAGGGCCTTCTTCTGCGGATAATGCGCCAGGCGGCGGGCGGCGTCTTCCAGAGCGGCCAGCTTGCGATCGGAATTGAAAATGTTGAACTCGGTTTCGTCGGCCACGAACGATCCGCTGATGTCTTGGGTATCCGCGCCGGTGTCCGCCATCGTCGACAGCTCACTCGATTCGCCCACGTGGAAGGCATGCAGTGTCGAAATCAACAGGTCGCGGTCGTCCGTGAAATCCAGGACCGTTTTCAGGTCGCTTCCGAAAACCATGATCGAGACCAGATCGCTGGTGGTCATCTGCGTCCCGAGGAATTTGATGGCCGCGTCCACCGAGCGGATCTGCTCCTGAGGGGCCATCGTCGAAATATCGAACAGCATCACGATCAGCCGGTGATCGCGCAGTTCCGGCTTCGCGGGAGGCGTCTCGGGCACCGGTGAGGGGGCCACGGGCTTGGGCGCTTCGCGGGTCTGTAGCGTTTTCGCCGGTTGAATTGGCGTGAGCGGTGTGGTGTCCAACTTCTGCAGCTCGCAGCTCTGCAAAGTCTGCAGCTTGCCGTCTTCGTAAACCAAAAAGTCCTTGCCGGTGAGGTTCCCGATGCTCTTGCCGTCGCGGCCGGTCACGGTCACGTTAACCGTCACTACGTTGGCCGTGGTGCTGAACGTAGCCATTTGCTGGGAGCTCAACTGGCTGGCCAGCAGAGCCGCCGTCAATAGTATTGCCAGGTATTTCAAAATCGGAACCTCATCACTATATCCAGCGTGCGCATGGCCGACGCAGCGGTTGGCAGGCCGTAGTTCGAGGCGCCCACCACCGTGGCCACATTCGTGAAGCTGACCTGATTGAGAATATTATTGGCTTCCGCGCGAAACTCCAGCCGCCTCCGCGTATCGCCAAACTGGAACGACCGTCCGAACGCCGCGTTCACCGACACCAGATCGGGACCGGGGATCGTGTTTCGACCGGCATTGCCGAACTGGCCCGCTGGCGGCGTCGTAAACGCAGCCAAATTAAAAAGCCCGCTGCCGGAAGTCACCGGCAAGCCGGTGGCGTCGGCGCGCTCGCTGCCCACTCCGTTGGTCTGCGCCAACTGGGTATCGTTATCCAGCACGCGGGCGGTCAACGGCGTTCCGCTCTCCGCGGTGACGCTGCCCGAGAGCGACCAATTCCGCAGCAAACGGCCAGGCCAACCGGTCGAAGCAAAGCGCGAGTTGGGGTTGCCGAACGGCGACGTGTAGACCCAACTCATGGTAAACACGTTGGTGCGATTGAAGCTGGACAAGCCGCGCTCGGCCGCCAGATCCAACCAGTTCTGCGCGACCGTGCTGCCCACTCCTCCGAAGCTGGAAGCGTCGTCGATGGATCTCGAAAACGTGTAGCGCGCGTTCATCGAAATCCCGCCGCGGAACCGCCGCATCAGGTGCGTCTGCAAGGCGTTGAAGGTGGAATCGCCAATGGGAGCGTCGTAAGTGAATCCAGTGACATTCGTAAGTTGATTCCCGGAGGCGGTCGTGGTTCCCGGTGGCCCCTCGTTGGGCAGCATCAAAATATCCAGGCGGGTTCCCTTAGTTCCCAGATACCCGACTTCCATGAAGAAGCCGCGGCCGAGATCGTGCTGGATGGTGAGATTCCAAGTCTGCGCGTACGGCGTGCGATAGTAACGGTCCACGGCGAAGGTATCGGTGATGTCCGAAGATACTTGGACCAAGCCATCCGCCAGGGTCAACGGATTCTCCACGCTGGTGTTCCTATAGCCGGAAACTGCGAACGGCGGCAGTCCCGGCGGTTGCGCCTGCTGCGCCAGCTTCAACCCGAAGGGAATATACGACTGGCCGTTGTAATAGATCCCGTAGCCTGCGCGTATGATGGTGGAACGTTTGATGAACGGCACTTTATAAGCCAATCCGAGGCGCGGCGAAAAATTCCGGTAATCGGGATTAATGAGACCCGCCGGAAACGAGCCGGAATAGGGTCCGGGCACCGAAGGCGCGACCACCGCTACGTTGGCGAATCCGGGCGCGATGTCCAGGTTGGCCATCTCGTTGTATTTCTCCTGCAGGGGCGCGAAGAACTCGTAGCGCAGGCCCAGGCTCAGCGTCAGATTCGCGCTTACCTTGAAATCGTCCAACGCGTAACCGGTCAAGACGTTCTGCGTAAAGTACATGGCCGGACTATAGGCGATGGACGCGGATTGCGGCATCCCGACCAGAAAATCCGCGAAATCGAAGCCCGTCCCCTGGACCGCTACACCATTGATCAACTCGCTGGTGGCTTGACCGTTGAAGTTGAAAGTACCGCGTCCATTTTGTTGCGTGGTGGTGCTGGTGTCGTTGCGGCTATACTGCGCCCCCAACGTGAGTGTATGCTTCCCGCGCGATAGGATGACGCTCTCGGTAAGGCCTTGGCTCTGATTACGCGTAAGCAAAGGCTGCCCGTCGCTCAGCGCGCCGAAATTGGTGAAATTCAAGTTGGGCGGACCATAGTCGACCGGGTTCGTCGATGTGCCCGCGATACCCAATTCCGAAGCTACATCCGTTCCGTATGCAAAGAACGGAGTGGTTTCGCTGCGGTTGCGGTTGAACGACCCCATCGAACTGAGAATGGTCGTGGGCGTGAAGTTGTGCGTCCAAGTCAGGTCCGTCTGAATGCCATATCCGCTCACGGTATCGAAAAACGCGAACGGCTGCGCGTTCTCGCCATCGCGGTTCTGATAAGACAAATGGTAAGCGAGCCGGTCCTTCTGTTTCAAATTCCGCATTACACGCGCGTTCAGGTTATCGGTATTATTCGGCGGCGACGCCAGGTATTGATAGTTGTCCACTGTGCCGGTCTGATTGGGCAGCGGGATGTAACGATCGAGCAGCGCCACCGCAATCGGATCCAGCTTGCCGGAGGGAATGGTGTTGTTAGGATACGGTGTAATGCCGCCGGGCTGGAATATCTGCACCGGGGTTCCGTTAGACTGCACCGTCTGCGAGAAGTCCCCCATCCGTTCCAGCGCGGTCGGCACGGTTTCCACTGCCGAATAGGATTGCCGGGAGCGCGTGCCGGTATAGTTGATGTAGAAGAACGTGGACGTATCCTTCACGATCTTCGGGATCACCAGCGGCCCGCCCACCAGAAAACCAAAGCGGGCGCTGGCGTAAGGGGGTTGCGGCACTTCCTGCCCGGTGATGGAGAATGGCCTGGCGTTCACTACGGAATTGGCCAGGGTCATGAACACCATGCCGTGGATCTGGCTGGGAGCGCGGCGGTTGCCGAACTGTGCGCCGGGCCGGCCCTGGCCTTGTGCCCGATTGCCGCCTTGGCCGCCGGGGGCGCCTCCGCGTCCCCCAAATCCGCCGCCGCCGGGACCGCCAAAACCACCGCCTCCCGGTCCACCGAAGCCGCCGCCAGGACCACCACCAGGCGCGCCCCCCGGGCCTCCGACCTGTCCGCCGCCGGGACCGCCAGGCATGCCCGGCCCGCCCATCATCATGCCGAAATCGGGCTGAGAATTCTGCGCTAAGCCTTGGCTCAGGCTGCCCGAAACTTGGTAGGCATCGCTGCCGTTCTGGCCATCCACTGGCGCCGCGCCGGGGACCGCCGCTTCCGGCGCATTCATCTCGCTCTGCAATTGCGATTCAAGCTGATTTCCGGCGGCCTGCGCACCGCCCATGCGGGCCATGCGCTGCGCCATGGGCGATTCCTGCAACTGCAAAGTAAAATCGATCTTCGCGGAATCCGCGCAACTCGCTTTCTTGTTGGCGGGATCGAAACCGAACATGCTTACGTCGATGGAGCACTCGCCAGCCGGAGCCGCGGAGAATGCATAGTGGCCGCTCGGGTCCGTGGTGGTAACGAGTTTTTGACCGGCGATTGTGGCTGTGACCGTCGCGCCGGGAATTGGCTGATTCGCCGACTTGACAAACCCACTCTGGGCATATAGTCCTACGGCGCCGGCAAATAGCAGAGGGAGAAAAAGACTATGATTCGGCAAAATCCAAATGCCTCAAGAAGCAACGACGACTGGAAACCCTTAGCCGTTACCCTGTTAAGACATTGTAAACCATTGCATGCGCGTAACATTCGCCGTTTCTTGAGCGCCTCTTCTGCATGCGTAAACTAATCACTACAGGCTTCTTTCTCGGCCTACTCTCGCTGACGGCTCTGGCTGCGGATGTTACCGGCAAGTGGACCGCGCAGATGACCGGCCCCGGCGGACAAACACGGGAACAGACATTCAATTTCAAGGTCGACGGCAATACGCTGACCGGTACGGTGAGCGGACGCCAAGGCGATATGGAGATTTCCGACGGCAAGATCGACGGCGATTCGATCTCCTTCACGCAAACGATGGAGTTCAATGGAAACACCGTGAAGATCGTATATAAGGGAACGATTTCCGGCGACACGATCAAGTTCACCCGGGAGCGCGAGGGCGGCGGCGGAGGTCAGGGACGTAAAGGCGGGCCCATGGAGTTTATCGCGAAGCGGGCGTCGTAGCTTCGTCGTTGAGGAAAATCACCACGGCGTTGCCGTGACAGACCAGGCGGGCGGGAGACGACTCTCCGTATCCGAAGCCGTTCTTCCGCATTCCGCCGGCGGTGGCCGTGACGAGTTCTTTGCGCGTTTCTACGCGGCCATACACCACGGCCCAATTGTCGTAGTCCGGGCTGCCGAAGGGAAGCTTTGTCAGGGATGTGCCCAACTTCACGTCGCTCAGCTTCCGTGCAAGAATCGCGGCGTCCACTGCCAGCACGGTAGGCGGCTCAGGCCCGGTTGCTCCATCGTATTCCACCCAGAAGGAATTCGGCCACTCGAAGCCGCCGGTGACCAGCTTGTGTCCGCATTTCTGTTCGCCGAGCCAGCGGCCCGCCTGGCGCGACGAGAACCGCCCCACTACCGCGATCACCTTCCCATCATAAGCTGGCAGGTCCTGGAGCACTTCGCATACCGTGACGGGCTGTAGCGCAGGCTCCGCCAGCATGATGAACGGACACGCCATCGTTACGACAAACGCTACAAAGACTGTTACGAGTTGCACGGATCCCAAAGCGATAATTCATTATAGGCGCGGCGGCAGCCGGCTGCGTTACTAACAATTACTAACTGAAGTTCGTTCCTTACGCGCGATGCAGTTTGTCCACCGCGTCGACCTGGGTAGCGCGCCACACGGGGATGGCCGCCGCAATCATGGCTATCGCAATCACCGCCAAAGCCGCGGCTGCCAGCATCGTGAAGTTTTCGGTGACGCCGAACACCAGATTCTCCACCCAGCGCGATACGGCCCAACTGGCTAGCATGCCGATCCCCGCCCCAATCATCGCCAGCCGCAAAGCCTGCCAGCCCGCCCAGCGGAGAATGGAAGGCCGCGGCGCACCCAAGGCCATGCGAATCGCGATTTCGCTTTCGCGGACGCGCACCCAATAGTTGAGCAATCCGTAGATGCCTATGGAGGCGAGAGCAATTGCCAATCCCGCAAACAGGGCCAGCAGCAACGTGCTGAACCGCCGCTGAGCCAGCGAAGCTGCCACCGTCTGAGCGAAAGGCCGCAAACTTTGGATGGGTAGGTTGCGGTCGGCGGCCGCCGCAGTCCGGCGCACTGCGGCCCCCAGCGAATCCGGATCGCCGCTGGTGCGTATCATGACGACCATGGCTAACGCCGGCTGCTGCGAGCTCGAAAGATAGACTTCCGGATAGGGGTCCGTGCCCAAACCCATCTGGCCCACGTCTCCGGCCACACCCACGATGTCGTACGTAGGCCCCGGCCGGTACGGACCTCCGAATTTGATACGATGTCCCACCGCCGATTCCTGCGGCCACCATTTGCGCGCGAAGGTTTCATTTACGATCGCGGCTGGCGGCGCACCGCGGTCGGTACCGTTGAATGCGCGGCCTTGGCGCAGTGGAATTCGCATGGCGCCGAAGTAATCGTTATCGGCAGTGTTGAACAGGGCAATGGGTACTTCGGCGGGCTGCGGCGCCGGCCGGTCGAGGATGGAGTAGAACCAATCTTCGCAATCGCCCCCCGATGGCGGGCAACTCACCGCGCCCACGGATACGACTCCGGGCAGAGCGCGCAAGTTCTGTTCCAGCGTGCCGTAGAAACCGCCAACCGCCTGCGGGCTTCGGTAGCTGGAGGCGGGCAGCGCCAACTCGACCGCCAGCAGGTGCTCGGGTACGAAGCCCGGGTCGGCGGTTTCGGCCGCGATCAGGTTGCGCAGCAGCAGGCCGGCGGCGAAAGCCAGCACCAGCGTCAGGGCGATCTCCGCCACCACCAGCGCGCTGCGCGATCGCTGTCCACCGCGGCCGGTGGCCAGGCGGGAAGAATCTTTCAGGGCGGACACCAGGTCCAATCTTCCGGCGGCGAAAACCGGTGCGATGCCGGTGAACAATCCAGTAAGCAAGGTGATAGCCGCGGCAAACAGGAGCACGTGCCAATCGAAAGTGGTTTCCGAAAGCCGGGGAATCGGGAGCGGCTCCGCGGCGATAAGCGCCTGCGAACCCCAACGTGCCACTAAGGCGCCGGCAATGCCGCCAAGCGCCGCCAGCAGGAGGTTCTCGGTGAGCAGTTGCCGGACCAGGCGCTTCCTTCCGGCGCCGATGGCGGCGCGGATGGCGATTTCGCGGGCACGGACGGTGGCTCGCGCCAGCACGAGGCCGGCCACGTTAGCGCACGCAATGATCAGGACCAGCCCCGCGGCTGCGAGCAGGACCAGCAGCTTGGGGCGAAGGTCGCCCGCAGTGGCGTCGGCTAGGAAGGCGCCGTGCGCGCGATGCTGGGCCTCGGGTCCGGGGTCCGACTGTGCGAGGCGCCGCATGATCAGATCCAGATCCGCCAGGGCGGCGGCCAGCGCCACGCCGGGCTTCAAGCGGGCTAGCAGCCGCATGGATCCGTGCCGGCTGCGGTCGACGATCTCGCCTTCGAACCGGTGTAACGGCAGATAGTAATCGATGCTTGTCTGGAAGAAGCGCAGTCCTGGTGGCATGACTCCAACGATTTCGTAGGGCTTGCCGTCGAGCGCCAGTGTCGCACCCACGATGCCGGGATCGGCTCCCAGCTTGGAGACCCAGAATCGATAGTCGAGCACCACCGTGGCGGCGGCGCCCGGCTGGTCGTCGTCGGGCCTAAACACGCGGCCGAGCAGCGGATGCGCGCCCAGCAGGCCGAAGAATCCGTAGGTGACCACCCCCGCGCGAGTGGATAGCGGCTCGCCGCGCCCGGTCAGGGTGAGACCCGCGGTGCGGAAACCGGCCATGTCCTCAAAACTGTGATTCTCGGCGCGCCAATGCCGGTAGTTGACCCAGGTGACGCTGATGCCTTCGGCATTGGGATCCGACTCGCCAAGGGCCACCAGGCGATCCGCGGCGGGGTAGGGCAGCGGGCGCAGCAGGACCGCGTTCACCACACTGAAAATGGCGGTGTTCGCGCCGATGCCTAGCGCCAGGGTCAGCACCACGACCAGCGAGAAGCCGGGGGCGCGCCGGATGCCGCGCAGGCCGTAACGCAAGTCTTGCGCGAGGGTTTCGAGGGATGGAAAACTCCAGGCGCCGATGGCCCCTTCGCGGATCTGTGTGAGATTGCCGATGTGGCGGCGGGCCGCTGCGCGGGCCTCACCGGGCGGCATGCCGCGCGCGATGTTCTCTTGGATTTCGAATTCCATCTGGGAATCGATTTCGGCATCGATTTCGGCGGCGAGATCGCCTGGGCGGCCGGTGAAGAGGCATCTTACTCTGGACCACCATACCCGCATCGCGTTTAACCTTCAGCAGCCAGCACACGTCCCATAGCTTCGACGAAACGCTGCCAGCGGGTTGTGGCGCTTACCAGTTGCTTACGGCCAGCCGGAGTGAGCCGGTAGTACTTGGCGCGGCGGCCGTTGGGAGACATCTTCCATTGCCCCGCGATCCAATTCCGTTGCAAGAGCCGCTGCACTGCGGGATACAGGGAACCGTTGTCCACCAGAAATTCGTCGCCGGACTGGCGCTCGAGAAACTGGGTGATCCCGTAGGCGTGATTGGGGCCGAATTGCAAGCTGCGCAGGATCAGGACTTCCAGCGTGCCTTGCAGGAATTCGAGGCGTTCCCGTGGATCGTCTACCGTAGACACACTACCTATATACCGCAGGGATGGGGCGGTTGTCAATGGATCGAAGGCTTTTGCCCGCAGCCGGTTTTCGACCGGCTCTGGCCGCCTAAAAAGGCGGCTGCGGCCAAGATTGGCCACCCTCCAAGCAGTCCAGTTCAAGGCAAACCGACCGCTAACGAAGGCTGTGCTTCTTGATCTTATAGCGCAGCTTGTCGCGGGTGATCCCCAATATTCGGGCGGCGTGGACCTGATTGCCGCCCGCGCGGTCGAGAGCCTCTTCGATGACGCGGCGCTCCTGCTCGTCGAACGACAGTCCGCCATCCGGGTTAGTTGGCTGCGCGGTTTGGAGTGGGGCGCCGGCGGCCCCTTGCCGCATGTATTGCGGAAGATCCGCCACATCGATCACTTCGCCGGCGGCGAGCATACATGCGTGTCCGACGACATTCTCCAGCTCGCGTACATTGCCGGGCCAGGCGTGGCGCGCCAGCAGAATCTGCACGCGCGGCGTCAGGGACTCGACCGGCTTCTTATATTGCGCGGCGAACTTCTGAATGAAGAAACGCTCCAGCAGGGGCAGATCCTCCTTGCGGTCCGCCAGCGCCGGGGTCTTGATCTCCACCATCGAAAGCCGGTAGTACAAGTCCTCGCGGAAGCGTTTCTCGGCGATTTGCGCGCGCAGGTCGTGATTCGTGGCGGCCACCACGCGCACATCCACCTGGCGCGCGGTCAGCGATCCGACGCGCTGCACCTCTCGATTCTGCAGGACGCGCAGCAGCTTGGCCTGCGTGGAAAGCGGCATATCGCCGATCTCATCCAGAAAAAGCGTGCCGCCGTGCGCGTACTCGAACAGACCCATCTTATTGCTGTCCGCGCCGGTAAATGCGCCTTTCACGTGTCCGAACAACTCGCTTTCGAACAACGTTTCCACTACCGCCGAACAATTGCACACCACCATCGGTCCGGACGCCTGGCTGAGCCGATGCAGCGCGTGGGCCACGAGTTCCTTGCCGGTGCCCGTAGGCCCCGTCACCGTACAGGCGCGGTAGTGCGGCGCCACGCGGCGGATCTGCCCGAACATCTCCCACATCAGCGGACTGCGCCCGATCATGCCCTCGAACTGGCAGGTGTCCATCAGTTCGCTATCCAATTGACTGGTGCGTTGGCGCCGGCGCGCATCGGCCGCCAGCTTCCCGATCCGCTCGCGCAGGATCGACAGCGAAATGGGCTTGGTGAGGTAATCGCAAGCGCCCTTCTTGATGGCTTCCACCGCGGCGTCGGTTGAGTAGTGCGCGGTCATCAGAATCACATCGGTGGCCGGGTCCAGCTCCAGGATCCGGCTTAACAGTTCCATCCCGGTCATCTTGGGCATCACGATATCGCTGAGCACGATGGCCGGACGCTCGCGGCGCACCAGTTCCAGGCCGCTCTCCGGATCGCCCGCGGTCAGGATTTCAAGATCGTTATCGGAGAGCGCTTCTGAAACGAGTTCCAGGCTTTGGGGATCGTCGTCGATGGCTAGCAGCTTGATGCGCGGCGGTGTAAGGGGCATAGCGGGCTAGAGAAGTTTCCTAATTTCCTGGCGCAATGCGGCGATGTCCACGGGCTTGGTAATGTAGCCATCGAAGCCGGCGTCCAGCGCGCGGTCGCGGTCGCCTTGCATGGCGTAGGCCGTCAGCGCCACTACGTGCAACCCGGAGAACCGGGGATCGGCGCGCAATTCGCGGAGCACGCCGTAGCCATCCAGGCGCGGCATCTGGATATCCACCAGCACCAGATCGGGCGAGCTCTCGCGGGCCCGGTTCACGGCCTCCTGGCCATCGGCGGCCTCGACCACGTCATAGCCGCTCATTTCCAACACCTCCCGAATCAGCTCGCGGCTGGCGTCATTATCGTCCGCCACCAGGATTTTAACGCCGTTCATGAATAAACCATGCTATCGTTCCGCGGACAGGTGTCGAGAAGAGTCTCGACACGGCACGCACGAGTGCGTGCGCCACGCAGCAACAACACTCATGCGCGGCCCACGGCCCGGCGCAGGTCGGCCAACAGTTGCTTCTTCCATTCGCGGCCCTTCTGAAAAAGGCCGATGGTCTGGTGGCGCAACATTCCGATTTCATTATCGGTCAGATCCTTGGCCGTTAGAACCAGCACCGGGATGTTCCGTAAAGCGGGGTCTTCCTTCACACGCAGCAGCAGCTCGAAGCCATCCATCTCGGGCATGATCAGGTCCAACAGAATGGCGCTCACCGAGATCTGCGCGAGAGCCTCCAACGCCTCTTTGCCGTTGGCCGCCGGCACCGGGATATAACCGTCCGATTCCAGCATTTCCTTGAGCAGCTCGCGCGTGCCGGCTTCGTCGTCCACCACCAACACCTTGGCAGGCCCGTCGGATCCAGGTCCGATAAACCGCCGGACGGCTTCGAGAAGCACTTCTTTATCGACTGGCTTTACGAGGTATTCCGCGGCGCCCAGCGCCAAGCCTATCTTCGGTTCATCGACCACGGTAACCACAATCACAGGGATGGCGGCAGTGACTGGCGTCTTCTTCAATTCGTAGAGCGTGTCCCAGCCGCCTTTGCCCGGCATGAGCATGTTCAAGGTAATGGCATCCGGCACATTTTCGGCCGCCTTAGCCAGAGCCTCCGCCGCCGTACCCGCGACGATCAATTGATATCCTTCGGGCTCCAGCCAACTCGCCAGCAGCTCACGCGCGGGAGCCTCGTCGTCCACAATCAGCACCAGGGGGCGCTCCCGCGCCGGCCAAGTCTGGCTACCGGTTCCGTCCTCGGGCGCGGCGTCCTCCGTCAGGAAGCGGCCAGCCGGCATGGTGAAGCTGAGCCGCGCGCCCTTGCCCGGCTCGCTCTCCACCCAGATGCGCCCGCCATGCTCCTCTACCAGGCGCTTGGTGATGGCCAGCCCAAGTCCGGTTCCCTCCTTGATGCCTTTGGTAGTGGCGCCAGCCTGGTGGAACGCGTCGAAAATAGCTTCTTGCTCCTCGATAGGAATCCCCAGGCCCGTATCGCTAACCGACACCGTGAGCCGGCCGCGGCGCCCGGTAGCCTCTACCCAGATCCTACCTCCCTCGGGAGTGAATTTGACCGCATTGCTGAGCAGGTTGAACAGGATTTGCTTGAAGCGGATGCGGTCCGCGAACACCGTCACATCGGGTCCGATGCTGCTATGCACCGGGATATTCTTGGCTGCGGCGGAGGGACGGATGGTGGTCAGCACATCGGCCAGCACCGCGGCCACGCCCACGTTCTCGCGATTCAACTCCAGACGCCCGGCCTCGACTTTGGAAAGATCCAGGATGTCGTTGATGAGCGCCAACAGATGCCGCGCTCCCTGCTGGATATGACTGACGAATCGCTGCTGCTTAGGGGATAGCGCGCCGGCGATCTGTTCGGCGAGCAGATCCGAGAATCCGATAATCGCGTTCAACGGCGTGCGCAGCTCGTGGCTCATGCTGGCCAGGAACTCGCTCTTCATACGGTTGGCGCGTTCGACTTCGCGGTTGCGCACTTCCAGCTCTTTGTTGGCGGCGGCCAGTTTCACATTCAGCGCGCCGACGGCCTCTTCGGCCTCCTTACGCTTGGTGATATCGCGATTGGTTTCCAAGACGGCGGCAGGGCTTCCGTCCATGCCACGCACCAGAATGTGGCGGCTCTCAACGGTGATGCAGGCGCCATCGCGGCGCGTGTGCCGCAATTCGCCATCCCAGCGGCCGCTGCGATCGAGAGCCGCCTCAACCTCCTGCCGGGAGACTGGAAACCCGGTCCGAAAGAGCGCATGGGTGACTTGGCCCACAGCCTCCGCGGCAGGCCACCCATATATCTCCTGGGCGCCGGCGTTCCATTGCACGATCCGGCCGCCGGGTTCGCGCACGATAATGGCATCGTGCGCCGCTTCGATCAATTGGGCCTGCCGCCGCAAGTCCTCTTCGGCGCGCATGCGGTCCGTAATATCGCGGACCACACACAGTACCTGTGGGCCATCTTTGGTATCGAGCGGGCTCAAAGTGATATCCACCGGGAACTCGGCGCCGTCGGCGCGCCTGGCCCACAGATCCAGGCCGGATCCCATCGGCCGCATGGCCGGCTTAGCCTGGTAATGCGCGCGATACCCCGGATGCGGGCCGCGAAAACGGCTGGGCACGAACTCGTCGACGGGCTTGCCCAGCAACTCATCCAACCCGCACCGGAACATCTCGCCCGCCAGCGAATTCGCCAGCACGATACGACCTGCGCGGTCCACCTGGAGGATGGCGTCCGGTGAGGCTTCGAAGATCTGGCGGAATCGGAGATCCGCCCGGACAACGTCCCGCGCGCCGGGATCGTGCCGCGCGGCCTTCAGTTCCAGGACTTGCTTGGCGGAAATCGGCAGGCGGAAGAGTTCGCTGGTATGCAGACAGTCGGCGGCGCCTTCGAGGACGCAATTCATCAGCAGCCGCGTTTCAGCGTCGTGCGCCAGAACGATGAGAGGGACCCATTCGGCGCGCCCGCGCAAGGCTTCCAGGGCGGCGCGCCAGCTCCAGCCGGGGGCCGCGTGCTCGGTGACCACCAAGTCGTATGCAGTGCCATCGAGAAGAGCGGATAGCTGCTCGGGACTCCCGGCCGTGGCATGGCCTGCGTCGAAGCCCACCCGCACCAGTTCCTGCATACAACGCTCCGCGAGTTCGGGCTGGGTTCTAAGAAATAAAACGCGCAGAGCGCCCCCTCACTTGTTCAATAATATACAAATCCGGGGACGATCCGCTAAGACTCGTAGCCGGTTGCAGCCGGCGTCTCATCGGCAGGCGCGGGGACATAGGCCTGATTTCGGCGCCAGGCCAGCACCAGGAATCCGCCCAGCATGCAGAATGGCGGCAATCCCGGCAGCACGATCCCCATGTTGAGCAGATGGGCTCGGTCCGCGTTCTGAGCGGCGGCCGTTGGGAGACATCCTCCATTGCCCTGGGATCCAATTCCGTTGCTAGAGGCGCTGCACGGCGGGTTAAAGGGAACCGTTGTCCACGAGAAATTCGTCGCCGGATTGCCGCTTGAGAAACTGGGTGATCCCGTAGGCGTGATTGGGGCCAAATTGGAGGCTGCGCAGGATCAGGACTTCGAGCGTGCCTTGCGGGAATTCCAGGCGTTCCCGTGGATCGTCTACCGCAGACGTGGCTGCCAAGATTGGCCGCCCCACACTCGCGGTCGCCGCCCGGCAAACGCCGGCCCCTACGCGCCCCGAACTCGAGCTACGCTTCCTGGACCGATTCTACGGAGAGCGGCGAGAGCGGCCGGGATCAAGGGGGCTAAATCTTCGATCTGATTGGATTGCGCGCTTAGGACCAGGATGGCAATTCCGCGGCCCGCGAGGTTCTGCTGATGCTGGATGTTCTGGTCGATGGTCACCAAGACGTCGAATTCCAGCTCGGCCACCGATATCAGGTCGCCGTTCTTCTTACCGGACCACCCTTTGCTCCTGCACCGTTCGACACGCGTGCCCCTCGAAGAAGCTCTTCAATGCGCGCGGTAGGCATTCGTCGATCAACAGCTTCATCGCGTCTGGGCAATCACCAATTCTTTGGCGTGTTCCAAAGCCGCTATGGCTGCCCCGCGTGTTACCGACGGAAACTGCTCCAGGAAGTCGTCAAGCGTGTGACCGCCCTCCAGATAGTCCAGCAAGTTCTTGAACGGTACGCGGGTTCCGCGGAAGACTGGCATTCCACCCAGAATCTCGGAATCTTTGACGACCACATCGGCAGCGTTAGACATGCGAGCCTCTACTACAAGCTTAGCGCTACAACACTACCTAGTTGGCCGGGCGGCTGGAAACGGTGCGCCGACAACGGAATATTTCGCCCGCCAACGAATTCGCCAACACGACGCGGCCTTGGCGGTCCTGGAGGATCGCGTCCGGGAAGCTTCGAGGATCCGGCGGAATCGAAGGTCGGCCCGGACTCCGTCAAGGGCGTCGGGATCCTGCCGCGCGGCCCTCGGACTTGCTTGCCTTCCAGGAACTCGAGGCGTTCCAGTGGATCGTCTACTGTAGAAACACTGCCTATATACGGGGAGAATGTCAAGTCCGACGCCACAACATTCCTGTCGGGGTCGCCGCCAGCCTCTTGCGCACGTGCCACTGCCAACCGGGCCAGGCGCGGTTACTGTACGGGTCCCGGCAGAACGGGGCGGTGCAGGACGGCTCCGCTGCGCCTGATTCACTATAGGCGCTTTCTATCGCTCAACCCGTCTATTTTTCGCGCGATCTCATTCACGAGATCGTACAATTCTTTTGTCGATACGTTCTCGATGGCGGCATACGCTATCTGATGATATCGCGCAATGCCCCGAAATCTTGCACCCTGCTTGTTGAAGCGCGGCTCGGTTGCGGCGATCAGAACGCCCTCTATCTCGTTCAAGGTGCTTCGGATTGTCCCAGTTACGCGCTTCGATGGGTCGTCGCGCACGTTTAGTTCACTATTCTTATTCACGGACAACAGCCCGAACCAGCTAAAGTATTGCCACCGGTTTGCTAGGCTGTCGCGTTGATGAGTTCGGAGGCGGGTGAACAGGCGAGCGTGGCCTTGACCGGCTTGTCCAACATAAATTGGATTACGTCCCTCGTCGTATAGGACGTATACGCCGATCTGGTTACGAAAATCAATCTCTCGCCTGCTGCGACGGCCCTTCAGCGCCCCTCGGTTGCCCCCACGGCCCCAGACAACTTGGTCTCGACGCCACATGAGCCCGTAGTTCTTGATTACAGTTCTAATCCTAATGCTTTGGGGCCTAAGCCTCGTTGCCATCCGCTCGCACCTCCGTTCTGGTCGACAGACTCGAGTTAGCCACCGGAGCCGGTGTACGCACGCACTCTCGAGATCGCCGTGAGTGGACCCGAATTCGTATTATTAAGAACGATATGGGGGCCCGTCGATTGTCTGGGGCAGACGCGGAGCTCGCGCCCGCTCCCTCACGGGCTGAGGCCAAGCCTTATGGCTTTGCAAGTATCCGCCGCATTGCCGTACAATTGAAGCCAGGAGAACGACGTGAAAAGCCAGATGGCGAGGGTGGAAAGGCTGGAAGCTCGGGTTAGTCCCGCACAGAAGCGCAAAATCGAATTTGCAGCCAGGCTCAGGGGAACCTCGATTTCCGACTTTGTGATCTCAAGCGCCCAGGACGCGGCGGCGCGCGCGATCGAAGAGCATCGGACCACCACGCTACTGGCACGCGATAGCGAAGTCTTCGTCAAGGCCTTGCTCAATCCGCCGGGATCGGGCGCCCAGCTAAGGCAAGCAGCCCGCCGCTACCGCAAGCGCACGGGGGTGTAGTTGGCCGAAGCCGATCCGCTCGCTGGCTTTCATGTGGAGCTCCTCCACGACCGGCACGCGAGATCGGCCTTCGAGTGCGGCGTGGAAGCGCTGGATCGTTATCTCAGACAGCAAGCCCGGCAAGACAGGTCACGCCATATTGCCGCCGTTTA
Organism: Bryobacteraceae bacterium; assembly: GCA_049516155.1. Lineage (GTDB taxonomy): Bacteria > Acidobacteriota > Terriglobia > Bryobacterales > Bryobacteraceae > Bog-159. The sequence goes on along the minus strand of JBEKTJ010000045.1, from coordinate 14,491 downwards.
CGTCGCAACCCCGGACGGAGAAGCCGTTGCCGGCTACTACACGCTGAGCGCCCACTCTGTCCGCCCAACGGAGTTGCCAGTCGAGATTGCGCGGAAATTGCCGCGCTATTCGAATGTGCCTACTACGCTGCTCGGGAGGCTCGCGGTGGATACTCGATTCAGGGGCCGGGGGATCGGGGAGTTCCTGCTCCTGGACGCCTTGCGGCGCGCGTGGGAGAGCGCTCACGCAGTTGCCTCAATGGCCGTACTGGTGGATGCCAAGGACGAGCCGGCGCGGCGATTCTATCTTCGCTATCGGTTCATTCCATTTCCGGAATCTCCGAACCGGCTGTTCATTCCCATGATGACGATCGGGGATCTGTTCCGTTGATGTCCTGGAGCCGCGCGGCGCACATGCGCGGCCTAACGGTCCTAGCTAGTCCGGCGCAGAGCGCGCATCGATTTCGGGCTTCACCTCACCGGGGACAAAGGCCTGGTTACGCCGCCACGCCAGTACTAGGAATCCGCCCAGGATGCAGAATGGCGGCAATCCGAGCAGCACGATTCCCATGTTGAGCAGATGGGCGCGCGCCGCGTTCTGCGCGGCTGCCGTGCGATAGCACATGACGCATTGCGCCGAACTATTCACGGCGGCCAGAAAAAGCGTGGTGAGCAGGCGTTTCATCGGGGCCTCATCATCATCAGGCGGTTGGAATCCGGCATGAATATCAAAAGCATCAGGATGATGCAAAGAATCAACATGGGGAATAGCGTGAGGAACAGACTCAGTTTCTCAAACTTCAGGTGCATGAAATAAGCGATGATCAGCGCCGCTTTGATTACCGACAGCCCCACCAACGCGGTGAGAAAGACGATAACCGGAGGCTGCATATAGGCCAGGACGACCTCCACGCCGGTCATGAATAGTAAGGCGAACCAGACGGTAACGAATGCCTTGGTGGTGGCGCCGTCAACGTGATCGACTGCCGTGGAATGCGTGCTCATGAATAGGTTCCTCGCTTATGCGTTATATTTTGGCCGACATCAGATAGACCAGCGGGAAGATAAACATCCACACCAAGTCCACAAAGTGCCAATAGAGGCCGCTGACTTCCACATCCTCCGCCTTAAATTTGCCGCGGCCCACGGCAAATGCGATGATGCCGAGGTAAATCAGCCCGATGACCACGTGCGTCATGTGCAATCCGGTGAGGGCGAAAAACGTGCCGCCGAACAGCGGGACTCCCCATTCATTGCTGAAGGGCGTGACATGCTCGTTGCGGATCAGGTTCAACCACTCGGTAAGGTGCAGCACCACGAAAGCCGCGCCGCCCGCCATGGTGCCGAGAATCCAGCCGACGGCGGCCTTGCGCCGGCCGTGATTCATGGCGTGAACTCCCATGACCATGGTCAAGCTGCTGGAGAGCAGGCAAAAGGTCATGACCGTTGAAAAAATAATGCTGGGAAAGAAGTGAAACGGCGTGGGCCAGTTGGGTGTAGAAAGGCGCACGTAGGTATACGCCATCAGCAGCGCAGAGAAAGTCAGCGCGTCGGAGATGATGAACAGCCACATCCCGAACTTCTTCGAATTCACGGCGTATGGAGAACGCCCTCCCGACCAGACTGAATGCATGGTTGCCGCCGAATTGCTTTCGGACATCGACAAATTACCCCCAAACGAGAAATAGAGCCATCAAGAAAAGCCAGAGACCGTCCACGAAGTGCCAGAACATTGCGCTGACATCCACCGCCGTGCGTTTTCCGGGACCCAGCCGCAAGCGAAGTGCCTGCACGTCCACATATACGAGCGCAGTGAGGCCGCCTAAAATATGCAGCCCGTGCGCCGCCGTCAGAAGATAGAAAAATGAGCTGCTGGGATTGGTGGCCACGAAAATACCGGCTGCGTATAACTCCCGCCAAGCGGCCGCCTGACCCAGCAGAAACAGGGCCCCGAGCACGGTGGCCACGGTCCAATAGCGGTTGAATGCCGTGCGGCGCCCGGTCTTGAGCGATCGCCGCGCCAATTCCAGCAGGAGGCTGCTGAGGAGCAACACGGCGGTGTTGGCCCACACGATCCGCGGCAGCGGCGTGGCCACCCAATCGTTAGAAATACCGCGGCGCACCACGAAGGCGCTGGTGAAGGCCGCGAAGGCCATGGTAGTGGCGGCCAGCAGCACCATTAGGCCGGTCATGGAGGCGCGGCGCGATGCGCCCCAGCCGTCCGGTCCTCCGCCCCCGCCGCCGCCGAAGCCGCCTCCACGCGGAGGGGCGGGTGGCTTGACGATGTCCGATGTGATCGATGATGGCATACTCAGCTCGCAGCCGAGGCGCTATTCCACATGCGCGACATCCACCGGGTCGGTTTGCATGATGAAATCGCGCGCCGCGCCTGGCACGCTGTATTCATAGGGGCCATGATTCACCACAGGGTGCTGGCCGCCGAAGTTGTCAAAGGGAGGCGGCGAAGGTATGGTCCACTCGAGCGTGGTCGCGTTCCAAGGGTTCATGGGCGCCTTCTTGCCGTATTTCATGCTCCAGAAAAGATTGATGAAGAAGAGGATCTGGATCGCGGCGGTCCCATAGGCCGCTTGCGTCATGAAGTTATGCACCGGGAGCAGTTTGCCCAGGAAGTCGAAATTGGTGAAGTCCGAATAGCGTCTGGGATTGCCCGCGATGCCCAGATAATGCATGGGAGTGAAGATGCAGTAGACGCCCAGGAATGTGATGTAGAAGTGGATCTTACCCAGCGTCTCGTTCATCATGCGCCCGTACATTTTCGGGAACCAGTAGAAGGTGCCGGCGAACATGCCGAAGATGGCCGCCACACCCATAATCATGTGGAAGTGGCCCACTACGAAGTACGTGTCGTGGAAATACAGATCCAGCGCGGGCTGGCCCAGGAAGATACCACTCAGCCCGCCGGTCACGAACAGCGATACGAAGCCCAGGGCGAACATCATGGCCGTGGTGAAGTGGATCTTGCCGCCCCACAAGGTGCCGATCCAATTGAATGTCTTGATGGCCGAAGGCACACCGATGGCCATGGTCAGCACCGAGAAAGCCATGGCCGAATAGGGGCTCATGCCGCTCATGAACATGTGGTGGCCCCATACCATGAAGCCCAGAAAGCCGATGCTCAGAATGGCGTATACCATGGCGCGGTATCCGAAGACAGCCTTGCGCGCGAAGGTGGAAAGGATCTGCGAAGTGACGCCCATACCGGGCAGGATGGCGATGTAAACCTCGGGATGGCCGAAGAACCAGAACAAATGCTGCCAGAGCAGGGGCGATCCGCCCTTATGATTCAGGATCTGGTCGCTGACCATGAGGCCGGCGGGTACGAAGAAGCTGGTTCCGGCGGAACGGTCGAGAATCAGCAGCACGCCCGCGGCCAAGAGCACCGCGAATCCCAGCAGGCCTAGGATTGCCGTGACAAACCAGGTCCAGCAGGTCAGCGGAAGGCGCATCAGCGACATTCCCTGGCAGCGCAGATCGATCAATGTGGCGATGAAGTTGATGGCGCCCATCAGCGAGGCTCCGCAGAAGATGGCAATACTGACAATCCAGAGCGTTTGTCCCAAGCCCTCGCCGGGTCCGGCCAGGGCACCGATGGCGCTTAGTGGAGGATACCCGGTCCAGCCTGAAAGCGGCGGACCCCCTTGCACAAAGAAGGCGGCCACCATGACCACCAACGCTATGAAGGTGGTCCAGAAGGACAACATGTTCAGCACCGGGAAGGCCATGTCTTCGGCGCCGATCTGGATGGGCAGGAAGTAGTTTCCAAAGCCGCTTTGGGGCGCCGTGGTCAGCACGAAGAAAACCATGATGGTGCCATGCATGGTCATCAGAGAAAGATACAATTCCGGAGTCATGATCCCGCCTTGCGCGGCGGTGGGCCAAAGCGTCGCAAACCAGCCGACCTTGGCGTCCGGATGGACCATGTGAAAGCGCATGAGCAGCGAGAGACTCATGCCCACCAGCACCGAAAACAAGGCCAGGAAGTAGTACTGGATGCCGATGACCTTATGGTCCAGGCTGAAGACATATTTCCGGATGAAGCCTTGCGGCGGGTGATGCGCGTGAGCTAGCGGTTCGGACATATGATTATCACCGTGAATGGAATTGTCAAAACGGGGCTCCGGGAAGTCATGAGGCTGATTACTTGTTGGCGGCCTGCTCCTGCTTCCACTTTTCAAAATCGGCTTCCGCCATTACCTGCATGGTGCTGCGCATCTGGAAATGTCCGAGGCCGCACAGTTCGGAGCAGGGGATTTCGTAAGTTCCGGGCGTATCGGCCTGGAAGTACAGCGGAATCTCCATGCCGGGCACGATATCCTGCTTGAGGCGCAACTCCCTTACGAAGAAATTGTGAATCACATCGCGGGAGTGCATGATCAGCTTGATGGGTTTGCCAACGGGCACTTTCAACGATGCGCTCACAATATCGTCTTTGCCGGCCGGATCCTGATCTACCAGGCCGAAGGGGTTTCCGGCCGCATCGTTGACCTGTTTGAGGTCGGTCTCGCCAAACTTGCCGTCCGGACCCGGATAGCGAAACGCGAAGGCAAACTGTTTGGCCATCAGCTCGATGGGGATGGCGTTGGGGTCGGGCTCGGAGAGGTGTACGGCGACCCAGATCTTGGTGCCGGTCAAGACGATGCCCACGAAGAGAATGGCGGTGGCGGTGGTCCAGATGGTTTCCCACTTGTTGCTGCCGTGCGAAGAACTGGCGCGCCGGCCATCGTCGCGGAAGCGGAAGATCGCCCAGCCCAAGGCGAACTGCGCGAAGAAGAAAATAACGCCGGTGATGACCAGCGTGCGCATGAACTGCGCATCGTAGGCCAAGCCGTGCTGGTTAATGGGAGGCGGGAACCACCAGACCTTGGCGGCGAAGAAATACATGATGACGACGGTCAGCACCCAGATGATCGGAGCAAGCAGCATTCTATGGATACCCTCAGCCTTGGGGAAGCGTACCCCAGGTTTCGATGACGATATCACACTGGTTGGGAGTTAGCAAGTGTCGAGTCCGATTTCAGAATCGGGTATTGACAAGTACGGCGTTGTTTGTATATAATCAAATGGTTATATAAATCATTAGTTATGGATCGTTCCCAGTGCCTCGATGCAACGTTCGCAGCGCTCGCCGACCCAACCCGGCGGGCCATCCTCGCGCGGCTTGCGGCGGGCGAAGCGCCGGTGATGGCCCTAGCGGAGCCGTTCGCGATGACTCAGCCCGCCATTTCCAAACACCTCAAAGTGCTGGAGCGCGCGGGATTGATTTCGCGCGGCCGAGACGCGCAGAGGCGGCCTTGCCGGCTGGAAGCCAAGCCGCTGGCGGAAGCCGTTGGGTGGCTGGAAGGCTACCGGCGGTTCTGGGAAAGCCGGTTCCAGGGCCTGGATGCGGTGCTTGACGATCTGAAGGCCAAGGAGAAAAAACGCCGATGAAAAATACCGGGACATTGAAAGTCAGTACCCCCACCGATTGTGAAATCGCGATGACACGCAGGTTCGATGCGCCGCGCAGCTTGGTGTTCGAGGCCTTGACCCAGCCCGAACTGCTGAAGCGTTGGTTCTTCGGGCCGCCGGGCTGGTCGTTGACCGTCTGCGAGATCGACTTGAAGGTTGGCGGAGCTTATCGCTATGTTTGGCAGGGTCCGGCTGGAAAAGAGATGGGGATGGGCGGCGTTTATCGCGAGGTGGCGCCGCCCGAACGCGTTGTCGCCACCGAGAAGTTCGACGATCCATGGTACCCAGGCGAGGCGTTAGTGACAACCGTCCTGGTGGAGCAGGACGGCCAGACCACGCTCACGCTCACGGTGCTCTACGAGTCGCGGGAGGTGCGCGACGCCGTTCTGAAAACTCCCATGGAAGGTGGCGTGGCTGTGGGTTACGACAGGCTGGCCGAACTGTTGGTTTCTCTGGAGTAGGCTTTAAACTTCGCCCCACATTTAGTTGACATCGGCAACTTTATATATGAAAACATCAAGTATATGGATGATGTCGACCGCCGCGCTGAACGGATCCGCCGGTTCAACCGCCTTTACACCAGGGAAATCGGCGTCCTGACCGACGGGCTTCTGCACAGCCCGTATTCGCTCACGGAGGCGCGTGTTCTCTACGAAATTGCCCACCGGCGCGACGCTACCGCGAATCGGCTCTGCAAGGAACTCGGCCTGGACGCCGGCTATGTCAGCCGAATCGTCACCAGTTTTCGCGAGCGGGGTTTGGTTTCGCGGGATACTGCGTCTACCGACCGGCGGCAACATATTCTTTCGCTCACGCCCAAAGGCCGATCGGAGTTCGCTACCCTCGACCAGCGGTCGCACGAGGAAGCCCGTGCGAAGCTTGGGCAGCTTTCGGCAACCGATCAGGAAGAGCTGGTGCAAGCGCTGGAGCGCGTCGGGACGCTGCTCGGCAAGCGCAGCATCGTATCGGCGCCGTTCGTTCTGCGGCCGCACAGAGCCGGCGACATTGGATGGGTGGTCGAACGCCACGGCGTCTTATATTCGCAGGAGTACGGGTGGGATAGTTCCTTCGAAGCGCTGGTGGCGGAGATTGCCGGTCAATTCATACGTAACTTCGATCCCAAGCGGGAAGCCTGCTGGATCGCGGAGCGGCATGGCGCCCGCGTCGGCTCAGTGTTTCTAGTGCGGAAGACCGATCGGGTTGCGCAACTGCGCCTGCTGCTGGTCGAACCTTCGGCGCGCGGTTTTGGCCTGGGCCGGCATTTGGTGCAGGAGTGTGTGCGTTTTGCCCGGGACGCGGGCTACCAAACGATTACCCTCTGGACAAACAGCATTTTGCACGCCGCGCGGCGGATTTATGAAGAAACCGGCTTCCGGTTGGTGGACGAGAAGCCGCACCACAGCTTCGGCAAGGATTTGGTGGGACAGACTTGGGAGCTGGCGATCGCGAATTGTTATTGATGGGGGATGGGCGATGGTGTATGATGACTATAGTGACTAATATGACTAGCACAGGAACTGCCCCAGCAAAACAAGCGGAAGAGTGGCCCGTCGCCGCCGTCAAGGCGCGCCTGAGCGAAGTGATCGATCGGGTGATTTCGCAGGGTCCGCAGACCATCACGCGCAACGGCCGCCATGTGGCAGTGATCGTCTCCGTAGAAGAGTGGGAGCGCAAGACGAAACGGAAGGGCAATCTCGCGGAGTTCTTCGCGGCATCCCCGCTGCGCAACTCGGGCCTGCGCATCGAGCGATCCAAGGATGGGCCCCGCGAGATCGACTTGTGAGCTTTCTGCTCGACACCAACGTGATCTCGGAGTGGGTCAAACCGCAGCCCGATCCGCACGTGATCGCCTGGCTGGCGGAAACCGACGAAGACCGCACGTTCTTGAGCGTGGTAACGTTTGCGGAGATTCGTCTGGGTATCGAGCTGCTCCCGGCGGGACGCCGCCGCCAACGGCTAGCCGCATGGTTGGAGGATGAATTGGCGGCCCGTTTTGAGGGACGCATTCTGCCAGTGGATCGGCGCATTGCGGAAACCTGGGGTATCCTGACGGTTCGCGAAAGCCGGTCGGGCGCGACTCTGGGTTCCATGGACGCTTTCCTGGCCGCCACGGCGGAAGCCCGCCGCCTCACCCTGGTTACTCGGAACACCAAGGATTTCGCGACGATTGGAATACCCCTCCTCGATCCGTGGCAGCCATTATCACCCAATTTGACCTGACCGCCGCACTCCGTTACACTGAATCGTCAACTCTTTTTCAGCTTTATCCAGCTAATCGGGAAACAGGACTTCTTCCAACGAACGGGACAGGCATGCAGCGACAAATTTTCACATCGGAATCCGTAACAGAGGGGCATCCGGACAAGATCGCGGATCAGATTTCGGACGCGGTATTGGATGCCGTGATGGCGCAAGACCCAATGGGCCGCGTGGCTTGTGAAGTCCTGGTCACCACCGGCATCTGCGTGGTCGCGGGCGAGATCACCACCACCTGCTATGTGGATGTGCCGCGAGTGGTGCGGCGCACTATCGAGCACATCGGATACGCCGATGCGTTGTGGGGTTTCGACTGCAATACTTGCGGCGTGCTGAACGCGATCCAGTCGCAATCGCCGGATATAGCGATGGGGGTGGACACCGGCGGCGCCGGCGACCAGGGCATGATGTTCGGCTACGCGTGCAATGAGACCGACGAGCTGATGCCGCTGCCCATCATGATGGCGCACAAGCTGGTGCGGCAGCTTTCCGACGTGCGCCGCGCGGGCATTCTGGATTTCCTGCGTCCAGACGGCAAGAGCCAGGTGAGCGTGGAGTACGTGGATGGCGCCCCCAAGCGCATCGACGCGGTAGTGGTCTCCACGCAGCATAGCGACAAGGTTTCTATCGAGACGTTGCGCGCCGAAGTGAAGAAGCACATCATCGATCCGGTGGTTCCGCCGGACATGGTGGATTCCGGCACCAGCTATCACATCAATCCCACGGGGCGTTTCGTGATCGGCGGGCCGCATGGCGACACGGGGCTTACCGGACGCAAGATCATCGTGGACACGTACGGCGGGATGGGGCGGCACGGCGGCGGGGCGTTCTCCGGCAAAGATCCTACGAAGGTGGATCGTTCGGCATGTTATATGACCCGCTACATCGCCAAGAATGTGGTGGCGGCCGGCCTGGCCAGCCGTTGCGAAGTACAACTGGCCTACGCCATCGGGGTGGCCGAACCGGTTTCAGTAATGGCCAATACTTTCGGCACGGGCATCGTCCCGGAAGACAAGATTACGGCGCTAATTCGCGCAAATTTCCCGCTTACCCCGCGGGGCATCATCGATCACCTGAAGCTGCGGCGGCCGATTTACCGCAACACCGCCGCATTCGGCCATTTCGGCCGCACCGAGGAGAGCTTCACCTGGGAAGCTACCGATAAGATGGAAGCGCTGCGCGAAGAAGCCGTGGCGCATGCCGCGGTCCGCTGAGCGGATGCGCTGGATTTGAAGCGAGGAATTCATGCCGACCGATATTCAAACGCAAGTTGCCTGTGACATCAAAGATATTGCCCTGGCGGATCTGGGGAAGCGGCGCACGGACTGGGCCTTCCAGTTCATGCCCGTGCTGCAGACCATCCGCAAACAGTTCATCAAGACCCAGCCATTGGCCGGCAAGCGCGTCGCCGCCTGCTTGCACGTGACCAGCGAGACCGCAAATCTGATGATCACGCTGCGCGATGGGGGCGCTTCCGTGGTGCTGTGCGCCTCCAATCCGTTGTCCACACAGGACGACGTGGCCGCCGTCCTGGTGCGCGATTATGGCATTCCCGTATACGCCATCAAGGGCGAGGACAACGATGTTTATTACCAACACCTGACGGCGGCGGCCGAGCATGCCCCGCACATCACCATGGACGACGGCGCGGACCTGGTTTCGTTGCTGCACAGCAAGCGGCAGGACTTGGCGGCAAATATCGTTGGCGGCACCGAAGAGACCACCACCGGCGTCATCCGCCTGCGCGCCATGGCTAAGGATGGCGTGCTGAAGTATCCTATCGTGGCGGTGAACGATGCGTTGACCAAACACCTGTTTGACAATCGCTACGGCACGGGGCAGAGCACTCTCGATGGCATCATCCGCGCTACCAACGTGCTGCTGGCCGGACTGAACCTGGTGGTGGCCGGTTATGGCTGGTGCGGCCGCGGCGTGGCCATGCGCGCGCGCGGTCTGGGCGCCAACGTGATCGTCACCGAGGTGGATCCGACCAAGGCTATCGAGGCGGTGATGGATGGCTTCCGCGTCATGTCGATGGCGGAAGCCGCAGTGATCGGCGATATCTTCGTGACCGTGACCGGCAACAAGCACGTGATCGCGCGCGATCACTTCGAGCGCATGAAGAACGGGGCAATTCTCTGCAACTCGGGACACTTCAACGTGGAGATCGATCTGGAGGCGCTGGCTAAGATCAGTTCTTCCCACAGGCAGACGCGCGAGTTCGTGGAAGAGTATTCCTTCCGCGACGGCCGCCGGCTGAATGTGCTGGCGGACGGCCGCTTGATCAATTTGTCGGCCGCCGAGGGGCATCCGGCTTCGGTAATGGATATGAGCTTCGCCAACCAGGCGCTTTCAGCCGAGTACATGGTGAAGAATCACAGCCACCTCGAAAATCGCGTGTATGCGGTGCCGGAGGATCTGGATAAGCAGGTGGCGCGCCTGAAGCTGGAGTCCATGGGGGTGAAGATCGACCGGCTCACCGCCGAGCAGGAGCACTATCTGTCGAGCTGGTCGGAAGGGACGTAGGCGAACATCGCGGTTTTAAGAAGGTTTTTCTCACCGAGGCTGAGCGCGCCGGGCGGCTTCGTGGATGAGGTCCAGTTTTTGAGCAATCTCCGGATCGATCAGGTCGACGGCGACATGGCTTGCGAGTTGGTGGTAGTTCGTCTTGCGCATCAGATTGGGCAGTTTGAGCTTTTCGAAGAACATCTCAAACAACCGGTCCAGGAATTCATCGCTCGCCTTGACGTTCCTCCACCAGACATCATCGGGATGGCGGAGGGCTAACGGGGGTATGAGTTCGTGAATGCACTCGTCCATGAGGTATCGACGTGCCGCCGCATCGCCGGGCGTAAACAAGGGCCCGGGCGAGGTCTCCTCAGCAGATGCCTCCGCCCAGGCGAGCAAGGTCTCGGGTTGGCAGAGGTAGTTTTCGATCTCACGCCTGTCCCACATCGCCTCCGTAAGGGCGGCTGTACCCTGCAGCGGCCGCTCCATCCTATCGTTCAGCAGAAAACCAACTAGATCCGGCTTGGCTTCCTGCAAGCCATAAAAGTGGTCGCGCGCCCGCGGCGGCTGGTTTTCAACATATCGGACAAATGGCGACTCCAGATCGTTACGCGCGGCATGGCGCAGTTTGGCGGCGAAAGCCCGCAGAATCGCGAGATCCGTGGAGCCTTCGAGATAGAGCACCCAACCGCGCTGTTCAGCCTGATAGTAGTCCTCGAACCCGATATCCTTTAGCGCCTTAAGAAGCTGGTTAGGACGATCGTTCAACCGGTGCGGTCGACCCACAAAGGCCACGACCACGTCGCGCGCAGCGGCTTCGTTGAGGAGCACTTCCGAGTGGCTAGCGATCACCACCTGGCTCTCCTGCTCGCGGGCGGCTTCACTGAGGACGTTGTAGATCTGGCGCTGGCGCAGGATTTCCAAGTGGGCATCCGGTTCGTCGAGAAGCAATACGGAATTCGGATTGACGGACAAATACGCCAGGAGGAGTAGTGTTTGGTGGACGCCACGACCAGCCGACGATAGATCCAGGAGAGCATCCGAAGATTCGCGATACGTCATCGTGATCTCACTGCGATCTACGGAATATGCGGGCGGATTCAGCTCGATGCCGAACAGATTCTTGACGCGATCCACAAGCGCGCGCCACTTGGCAGGGCCGCCGGAGTCGGAATTGAGGACTTGCAGACACAGATTCCGCAAGACCTCAGCGGTCCGTCCCTGTCCGATCAAGAACCCGATTTCGCCTGGTTGCTTGACGAACTCCCGATCCGCCAGTCCCGACATTGGAGGGAGAAAGGCGACGCGGGTGGCGCAGGCATCCTCTGGCACTGGCATTCGTTCGGGGTTTTCTTCGGACGACTTACGAAGAGGCCGGCAGTATAGAGATTCTTCGTTTGCATAGTCGAATTCGAGACCGCAGACCCAAGGCCTGTCTTTAGTCACCCCTTTGACGACGATGTCTACGCGGACGTTGCTTATATCCGGCTTGCCATTAACGCGCCGGACGTCTCGAACATGTAGATCTTTCCACAGCAGGTTGGCATCGGGAATTGGCACGGCAATCAAATCTTTCCGATTGATAGCTACACCAGGTCTCCTGGCACCCGTTTCCTTGCCTCCACGCTTCTCGTTCCAACGCCGGAGACCGACTTCCCATAGCGCAATCGCTTGGAGCGCCGTGGTCTTTCCCGAATTGTTGGGCCCAATAAAGACGACCGGGTTGCCGAGTTCGATCTCCGCGCTGGTAAAGCGTTTGAAGTTCCGAATCGTGAGACTGGTCAGCACGTTACAGGCAGCTTAACATGCTGGGCGGGCCGCGATTCGTAGGATGAATTGTGGCTCGGCCAGCATGGCGGCCGAGAGAGTGCCGGCCTTGCAGCGGCTACAGCCCCCGACCTTCGAGCTACCCAAACTCCACGGACCGCGCCAGCTTCACCGCCGGGTTCTCCAGCAGTTGTTGCAGCACGCGCTCCGGCACCACGCCATCGGTCGAGACCACGGCCACCGCTTCGAGCGGCTCGCCCGGCGCGGCGGGAACCTCGCCCCGGCCCAGCGAAAAATTTGCGATGTTGATGTTGTTGCGCCCCAGCACCATGCCCACATGCCCGATCACTCCGGGCACGTCCTGGTTCTTCATGAAGATCAAATGGCCGGAAAGCGGCGCCTCGCAATAAATCCCATCCACCTGGATCAGCCGGGGATTGCCCAACAGCACCGCGCCCTCCACCACCGTGACTCCGCAATCCGTTTCCAGTTCCAGGCGGATCGAATCGATGGGTCCGGAACGCGCCTCGTGCCGCTCGGCCAGGTTCCAGCCGCGCTGGCCCGCGATCTGCATGGCGTTGATCAGGTTGGCCCGCTCGGACGTGGACCGCTTCAGCACGCCCGCCAGTCCGGCATTGCGCAACAGGTTGGTGTTGTTCTCTAGGCTGCAAAACTCCCCAGCCTCTCGGCAACACTGATATACGGCCCCAGCGCGCGGTACTGCTCGGGCGAAAGCGCCGGCATGTTGACCGCGTTCAGCGCCACGCCGTTCTTCAGATACTCGACCACCTGCTCGGCGATGCGCACGCCCACGATCTCCTGCGCTTCTTCGGTCGATCCGGCGATGTGCGGCGTGGCCAGAATATTGTGCCCTGCGTTTCCGGCAAATAGCGGATAACCAGCCGGCGGCGGCTCCACCGCAAAAACATCCAGCGCGGCCGAAGCCACTTTGCCCGATTCGATCGCCTGCCGGAGGGCCTCGTCGTCGACCAGTTCGCCGCGCGCGCAATTGACGATGCGCACGCCCTGCTTCATCTGTGCAAACGCGTCCTGAGAAAGCATGCGATCGGTCTCGGGCGTAAGCGCCACGTGCAGCGTGATGTAATCGCTATTCGCGTAGAGCGTCGCCAGATCCACCAGCGCGACGCCCAGATCTTTGGCGATCTGCGCGGTGACATACGGATCGAACGCCTGCACGCGCATCTCGAAGGCGCGCGCGCGCTTCACCACTTCGCGGCCGATGCTGCCGAGCCCCACGATGCCCAGCGACTTGCCGCGCAGTTCGCTGCCCATGAACTTCTTCTTTTCCCACTTTCCGCCAGTGGTGGATTGGGTAGCATCCGGAATGTGGCGCGCCATGGCTAGCATCAGCGCGAGGGTGTGCTCCGCCACCGAGATGGCGTTGCCTCCGGGTGTGTTCATCACCAGGACGCCGGCCGCCGTGGCCGCTTCCAGATCGACGTTATCGACGCCCACGCCCGCACGACCGATGACCCGCAGGCGGGGCGCTTTGTCGAGCACCGCTTGATTCACCTGCACGGCGCTGCGCACGATCAGCGCATCCGCTTCCGCGAGGTGGATTGAATATTCTTTGGGACTGGAAACGATTACGTTCCAGCCGGGCTGAGACTTCAGAAGAGCGACTGCAGCCTCCGCGAGCGGCTCCGCAATAAGTACGATCATGCGTGCACGGCCTGCTGCGCGACCGCAACCTCGGTATAAACGCTCTGGAGTATAAACGCTCTGGACCGCGGCGACGCCCGTTCCGAATTCCACGGGGTAGCCGTTGGCATGCAGGATGATCTCGAGCTCCGCCACCACCGCGAACAGATCCGCGAAATCGAAGTAGCCCAGATGCGCGATGCGGAAGATCTGCCCCTTCATGCTGCCCTGCCCGTTCGCGATCACGGCGCCGAAACGGCTGCGGAATTCTTTCACGATGACGCTGGAATCCAGACCGCGCGGCGCTTTCACCGCAGTCACCGAAGATCCCGGCGAATCCGGCGCGAACAGATCGAGGCCCAGTTTTTCAACCGCGGCGCGCGTGGCGCGAGCCAGCAGTTGCGCGTTCTCGATCAGGTGCGGCATCCCGATCTGCTTCACATATTTCAGCGCCTCCGCCAGCGCCAGAATCAGCGCCGTGGATGGCGTCCAGCTCGATTCGCCCGCGTCGCCGCTCTTCTTTTCCTTCTTCAGGTTGAAGTAGAAATGCGGCAAAGTGGCGCTGTCGGCGAAGCGCCAGGCCTTCGGGCTGACGGACATGAAGGCCAGCCCGGGCGGAATCATGAAAGCTTTCTGCGAACCGCCGATGACTATGTCCAGGCCCCATCCGTCAATGTCCAGCGGCATGGTGCCGAGGCCAGTGATGGCGTCCACCACGAAGATGGCGCCAGTCTTGCCGACGGCGCGGGCCATGGCGCGCACATCATGCGCCGCGCCGGTTGAGGTTTCCGAAGCTTGTACGAATACGCCGCGGGTAGCCGGCTCGGCCGCCAGCGCGGCTTCCAGCTTC